>NZ_CATKPC010000020.1:0-69264 GCF_949769265.1 Cellulomonas endometrii
CGCGCCGGAGGGCGCGGCGGGCGGGTGGGTCAGCGGGGCGCGACGGGTGACGTCGCGTCACGCAAGGTGGCCGTGACGGCCGGCCTCGCTCCCTGCGCGCATGCGCCTGCTCCCTCGAGCTCCGTGCTGATCGGCCGCGGCGGTCCCGCGGCACCGGAGTGATTCTGCCACCACCCCCGGCGGGGTCGTCGACCTCTTTGCCGCGCGGACGACGACGGCCCCCCGACCGCGGGGGTCGGGGGGCCGCCGTGGCACGTGCGTCAGCGGGCGGTGCGCACCCGGCGGGCGACGACCACCAGGCCGGCCCCGACCAGCAGCAGGAGCCAGGCCCCGGCCATCAGGGCGCCGCTCTGGGCACCCGTCACGGCGAGGTCGTCGCCGGCCGCGGCCGGGCTCGCGGCCGGAGTCGCCCCGGGGACCGCGAGCACGACCGGGAGGCTCGCCCAGCGACCGGAGGTGCCACCGGTCGCGATGACCGTGTGCGCACCCGTCGGGACGTCCGCCGGGATGCTCGCCAGCAGGCGGGCGACACCGTTCGCGTCGGCCACCGCGGTGCCCAGGAACACCGGGTCGGAGTGCAGGTAGAACGCGACCGTCTCACCGGGCTCGAAGCCCTCGGCGACGAGCTCCATCTGCTGACCCGGGGCCGTGGCGGCCTTCGGGGTCTCCAGCTCCGCGGTCGGCAGCGCGCCCACGCGCGTCGGCTCGCCCCCGACCGTCACCCGGACCGCGCCGGAGGCGGCGAGGGTGGAGGCGGTCTCGGGCAGGTCGACGACGAGGTCGTGCGTGCCGGGCGTGAGCACCGGCAGGTCGATGGCGATGACGCCGTCCTCGGCGAGCTGGCCCTGGCCGAGCACCGTCTCGCCCTCCCGGACGACGAAGGTCTGCGGCAGGACGAACCCGCCGACGGTGACCTTCAGCGCGCCCTGCGTCGCCACCGGGACGTCGAGCGTCGCCGGCGCGGACACGGCGAGCGTGGCCTTGGTGACGGTGACGGCGCCGGACCCCTGGGCCTCGAGGTACGGGTTGGTCGACATGTCGACGGCCGTGACCGCGTACCGGGCGAGCATGCTCGGGGTCGGCAGGTAGGCCACCGAGACGGCGTAGGTGCCCACGGCCAGGCCGGGGACCGTGACGGAGGCCGAGCCCTTGCCGTTCAGCAGCGCGTCGTCCAGGACGATCGCCGGGCCGCCGGCCTTCGGGGTCAGCGTGACCCGCACGTCGCCGGCGGGCACGGGGGCGCCCGCGGGGCCGCTCACCTTGACCGGGACGACCGCGTCGCGGCCGACGACGACGGTCGACGAGCCGACGGTGACGGTCGGGGTGGCCACGGCCGCCCACGCCCAGGCGTCGTCGTGGACGGTCGTCATGCCGGGGGCGGTGACGGTGGCACGGACGCGGATGGTCTTGCCGAGGTCGGCCGCGGTGGGGGTGTAGGTGGCGCCGGGGACGGAGAACTCGTTGTCACCGATGAACCACTCGTACGCGATCGACGCGCCCGCCCAGCCGGACGGCCGCGGGGTCAGGACCTGGCCGAGGACGGCCTGGCCGTCGACCGTGCCGTCGAGGCCCAGGTCGCCCGCCGCGATCGTGCCGCGCTGGATCGTCCCCAGGGTCTCGGAGACCGACTTCGCGGTGCCGGGCGCGAGCGTCGGGTGCGAGCCCGTGACGGTCACGCTCAGCACCTTGCCCTCCTGGCCGGGCTGCGGGGTGAAGGTCGGGTCCTCGCTGACCGGCACGCCGTCGAGCGCCCACGACCAGCTCAGCTGCAGGCCCTGCTCGACGGTGGGCCTCCAGCCGGTCGTCTCGAAGTACGCCGGCTGACCGACGGTCGGGAACGGGCTGTAGTGCGTGCCGCCGGCGGTGACGTCGGTGATGACGTCCACCGAGGAGTAGGACCCCGACGGCTTGAACCCGGGCGCGCCGTAGTAGTTCGCGCGCAGCTCGGACCACTCGGTGAAGGTGTAGGTGATCTCCGCGCGGCCGTTCGCGTCGACCGGCGCGGTGCCGACGACGGCCGCCCCGACCTTGAACTCGATCGGCGAGCCGACCGGCACGCCGGTCGTGGTCGCGGCGAGCGTGGCCGGCTGGCCCGCGACGACCGTGCCGGGGGAGACGACGGAGGTGACGGTCTCGACGTCGCCGGCGAGGGTGACGGTCCGCGTCTTCCACGCAGTCGCGCTGGAGGAGGTGTAGCAGGCGAGGGTGATCGTGTACTGCCCGGGCTGGAGACCGCGGTAGTCGATCGTGAAGCTGCCCTCGCGGTGCAGGAGCGTGTCGACGTCCGGCTGCAGCTCGGCCCCGGAGACCCGGCCGCTGCTCGAGCTCAGGGCCCAGAAGCCGCCCGTCCGGTCGGTGCCCTCGTCGAGGTCGCAGGTGTAGTCGTACGTCGCGCTCTGGTCGACCCGCTCCGCGCCGGCGACCGGCTCGGAGATGGCGACGGTCGCCGCCGACGCGGACGCCGCGGGGACGCCCACGGCGAGCAGGGTGGCCACGGCCACCAGGGAGGCAGGGCGTCGCACGCGGCCCCACCAGGTCAGTCGTTCGCGTTGCATGGGCTTCCCCCGTCTCGACGGGGGACCACCCCGGCCGGTTCATGGACGACGCCCCTATCGACCGCGGTCCCCGACACATCAGGCATCTGCGGAAGCCTCACCCGGGACAGGGGTGCCAGCACCCAGAGCGGCCCCCCGACCCGTGAGGGTCGAGGGGCCGCCGTGGGCACGGGTCAGCGCGTGGCGCGCGCCCGACGGGTGGCGACGACCAGCGCGCCGCCGACCGCCACGAGGAACCCGGCGGCGAGGCCGATCGCGCCGGACTGCGAGCCCGTCACGGCCAGGTCACCGTTCGCGGAGGGCACCGCGGCCGAGGCAGCCGGGGCGACCGCCACGGGGACGGAGACCGGGCTGACCGCCGGCACGACGACCGGCACGGCCAGGGTCACCGGCAGCGAGGCCCAGCGGCCCGAGGTGCCGCCGGTCGCCATCACGGTGTGCGCGCCGGCCGGGACGTTCGCCGGGATGTCCGCCAGCAGGCGGGCGATGCCGTTGGCGTCGGCGACGGCCGTGCCGAGGAACACCGGGTCGGAGTGCAGGTAGAACGCGACCGTCTCACCGGGCTGGAAGCCCTCGGCGACGAGCTCCATCTGCTGCCCCGGGGCCGTGGCGGCCTTCGGGGTCTCCAGCTCGGCCGTCGGGACGGCGCCGACCTGGGCGGGCTCACCGGCGACGACCACCTGGACGGTGCGCGACGCGGCTGCGGTCCACTTCGTCGCCGCGACGTCGATGACGAGGGAGTGCGAGCCGACCGGGAGCACCGGCAGCTTCACGGTGAACGTGCCGTCCTCCCACGCCTCGCCCTGGGCCAGGACCGTGCCGCCCTCGCGGACGGTCCAGAAGCCGGGCATCGGGACGTCGGTCGCGGAGACCTTCGCCTCGAACGAGGCGCGGGTCGCCACGGAGACGTTCACCGTCGCGGGGGCCGTGATCGTCGGCACCGCCGCGGTCACGGTGAGGACGCCGGTGCCGGTGGCCGCGGTGTAGGCGTTCGGCGCGACCGGGCCCAAGGTGCGGAAGGAGAGGATTGCGTCCGGCAGATAGCGTGCCTCGACGGCGTACGAGCCGGTGGGCAGGTACGACACCGAGAACGGGGCGGCGCCCGCGGAGAGGGCGCGGGTCGCGAGGAAGGACTGCTGACCACCCTGCGGGGTCAGCCACAGGTCGACGGCACCGGTCGGCGTGGGGCCGCCGGGGACACCCGCGACCGTCACCGAGAGGGCGGCGTCGCTGCCGTACGCCACCGTCGTCGACGGCACGAGGACCGTCGGCTTGGTGAGGACCGTGCCGAGCCACCGGCCGGCCTGGGTGTCGGAGAAGCCGTCGGCGTGCGCGTCGACCTCGACGGAGATCTCCTTGCCGAGGTCCGCGACCTCCGGGGTGAACGTCGGCGCGGTGCCGCGGACGACACCGTCGACCTTCCAGCGGTACGCGACCGGCGTGGTGCCCTCGACCCAGCCCTGCAGCGAGACGGACAGGGTCTGCCCGACGAGCGCCTCGTGGCCCTGGATCCCGGAGACCTGGAGGTCGCCGCGCGGGAGCGCCGGGAGCTCGACCGGGTCGGAGCCCTTCGGGGCGATGGTGTCGACCGCCACGAGGCCACCGGCGCCGTACTGCACCTCGTCGGAGCCGGGGACGGACGGGTCCGCGACCAGGTAGATCTCCCGGCCGAGGTCCTCGACGCCCGGGACGTAGGACGGGCCCTCACCGCGCACGGGGCCCTCGTAGCCGTCGACGCGCCACTCGTACTCGAACGTGGTGCCGGGCTCCCAGTTGGTCGTGGGCAGCGCGGTGATGGTCTCGCCGATCACGGCGACGGGCTCGTCCCACTCGTTGCTGCCGAGGCCGGTGTAGACGAAGTCGGTCCACTCGTCCGGCGCCTCGACGAAGCCGCCGTCGCCGGGGGTCGGGTTCGGGTTGTCGCCCCCGATCGTGTACTGGGTGATGACGCGCTGGTAGCCCGGTCCGAAGCCCGCGTCGGAGCGCTGGGCGATGTCCAGGCGGATCTCCTTGCCGTAGTCGGCCTCGGAGGGCGTGTACTCGCTGGTCGCCGAGCGCCACTCGCCGCCCGCGTACCAGGCGTAGAACAGCGTCACGCCCGCGGGGACCTCGCCGACGTGCTCCACCGACAGGGTGCGGTCGATCTCGGCCACGTGCACACCGAGCTCGTCCACCAGGTAGCCCGAGACGACGAAGGCCTCCTCCGGGATGGCCGGCACCTCGACCTCGGGCTCGGTCTGCACCGGGTCGCTGCCGCTGCCGCTGTCCGTGTCCGTCTCGGTCGGCGTCGAGCCGCCCGAGCCCGAGCCGCCGGACTCGCCGTCGACGGGGACCTGCGTCGGCCCCTCCTCCTGCGGCGGAGTCTGCTCGACGGGCGGCTGCTCCTCGACGGGCTGCTCCTCCGTCGGCTGCTCCGGCGTCGGCTGCTCCGGCGTGGTCGCGCCGTCGCCGGTGACCTCGGTGGTCGTCGTCGGCTGCGGGTCGGACGGGTCGGACGGGTCGGCGACTGCTGCCCCTGCCGGGACCAGCATCGCCGCGACGACCGCTGCGGTCGCCAGGGCGACGGGCCGCCGCACGCGGCCTCGTCGCACGTCTCGCACTGCTTGCACTGGGAACTCCCCCCTCGGACGGGGAGACGTCCCCGTGCCTGTCGTTCGATCGGGGCCCAGATCGGCGGGAGATCACGACGCGTCAGGAAAACTGAGGGTCGGCTGCGACGGTCCAGGTGCTACCACCCACAGCGCATGCACAGCACGGCTCGTCGCGCGAGGCGCGAGCACGGCCCGTACGGTGAGGCGATGGCGATCGGGGAGACTCCCGGCCACGACGACGGCCGGGTGCTGGTGCGTGGCGACCTCGTGGTCGAGATCCCCGCGCGGTGCGTGCGCGTCGCGGACCGGCCGGTGCCGCTGACCCGCAGCGAGTTCGAGATCCTCGTGGCGCTCGCGGAGCGCGCCGGCCAGCCGGTGTCGAAGGACGAGCTCGCGCTCGCGGTGGCGGTGCACGGGCCGCACGCGGTGCCGTCACCGACGGACGCCGACCGGCGCAGCGTCGAGGTGCACATGGCGAACCTGCGCCGCAAGCTCGCGGAGGGCGTGGGGGACCGCGGGTCGATCAGCACGGTGCGCGGGCTGGGGTACCGCCTGGCCCCCGAGGTGCTCGTGCCCGGGCAGCGGGACGGCGACGCGGACTGAGCGCCGCCGCCCCGGTCGGGGTGCGGGTCAGTCCCGGGTGGCCTGCGCCAGCGCGGCGCGGAGGCCCTCGGCGTCGAGCTCGGTGCCGTACGCCGGCATGTCGCGCTGGAACCGCCAGCCCTCGGAGAGCGGGCCGGCGTCGACGACGTCGAAGCCCCACCGGTCGATGAGCTGCGTGACGACGGCCTTCGCCTCGGCGTCGTCCCCGGCGATCGCCAGCGCGCGGCGTCCGGGCGTCCCGGCGGGCGTGCCCTTCGAGCCGAGGTCCGCGGCGGTGATGTGGTTGAAGGCCTTGACGACGCGCGCGCCCCCGAGGTGCTCGGCGAGGAGCTCGGCGCTCGTGGTCGAGCCGTCGTCCAGCGCGGCGACGTGGCCGTCGCGCTCCCAGTAGTAGTTGTTCGTGTCGATGACGACCTTGCCCTGGAGCGGGGCGGCCGGGACCTCGCGGTAGGCGTGGAACGGCACGGTCACCACGACGACGTCCCCGTCGGCCGCGGCCTCCTGCGCGGTGCCGGCGCGGGCGTTGTCCCCGAGCTCGGCGACCAGGTCGACGAGGGTGTGCGGGCCGCGGGAGTTGCTGACGACGGCTGCCTGTCCGTGCTCGACGGCCAGCCGTGCGAGGGCGCCGCCGATGTGGCCGGAGCCGATGAATCCGATCGTGGTCATGCCGGGGCCAACGGGCTGGGTGCCCTCGTTGTTCCAGGTCACCGGGCCGGGTGTCCGCTCTGCGGAAAACCGGTTGGCCGGTCGCGGATCGCAGTCGTACGGTTTTTCCACACGGGAAGGAGGTGGTCCGAGACATGAAGTCTTCCAGGACGCGTGAGGTGACTGTCCGCTAGTCGCCCGAGCACATCGGACGGATTGCTCGATCCGTTCGCCCGCCCTGCCGGTCCGACCGGCACGGCGACGAGCGAATCCCCGCAGTCACCGCAGCCCGTGGGAGCCGCGACCTCGTCCTTCGCGGCAGGGCATCCCGATGGAGGCCCGGCCCACGGGCTGTTCCCTGCCCGGGCGCCGTCGTCCGGACCGCGATGCGGGACGCGCGCACCGCCGCCGCCGGCGGATCCCTAGAGTCCGGGCCGTGACCCCCGGACCGCCCGCATCCCCGCACCTCGCGCCCGTCGTGGGCGCGGACTGGCTGGCCCAGCACGCCGCCGACCCCGACCTCGTCCTCGCCGACGTCCGGTGGTACCTCGACGGGCGCTCCGGGCGCGCCGCCTACGACGCGGGGCACCTGCCCGGCGCGGTGTTCGTCGACCTGGACGCGTGGCTCGCCGGCGACCCGGGAGCCGGCCGCGGCCGCAACCCGCTCCCCGAGCCGGCCGTCTTCGCCCGGGGGATGTCGGTCCTCGGCATCGGGGACGCCTCGACGGTGCTGGCCTACGACGACGCGGGCGGCGTGATCGCGGCCCGCCTGGTGTGGATGCTGCGCGCGCTGGGCCGGGAGGCGGCGCTGCTCGACGGCGGCCTCCTGTCGCCCGACGTCCTCGCCGTCGCCGGCCCCGTCACGACGGCGGTCGCCCCGTGCCCGGAGGCGTCGTTCACCGCGCAGCCGTGGCCGGCGGAGCTGCTGGCCGACCTGGGCGACGTCGCACCGGGCTCGCGGGCCGCCGGCACGGTGGTCGTCGACGCCCGGCCGGCCGACCGGTTCCGCGGTGCGGTCGCGGACGTCGACGTCCGCGCGGGCCACGTGCCCGGGGCGGTGAACGTGCCGTGCCGGGAGCACCTCGACGCGTCGGGTCGCCTGGTCGGGGTCCCGCGGCTGCGCGACCGGTTCGACGCAGCGGGCGCCACGGCCGACGCGGTCGCGGCGGGGCGGGTCGTCGTGATGTGCGGGTCGGGCGTCACCGCGTGCCACGACCTGCTCGCCATGGAGCTCGCCGGCCTGGGCCGGGCGCGGCTGCACCCGGGGAGCTGGTCGCAGTACGCGGCCACCTCGCTCCCGGTGGCCACCGGCGGCTGATCCCGGCTCAGGCGGTGGCACCGAGCCGGGCCCGGAGCCCGTCGCGCACCGCGGGCCACTCCGCCGGCAGGATCGAGAAGTACGCGGTGTCCCCGCGGGTGCCGTCGGGTGCCAGCCGGTGGTTCCGCAGCACGCCCTCGGGCACGGCGCCCAGCCGGGTGATCGCGCCCACCGAGCGGGTGTTCCGGGTGTCTGCCCGCAGCGCGACCCGCGCGCAGCCCCACGTCTCGAAGGCGTGCGTGAGCATCAGCAGCTTGCACGCCGGGTTGTTGTCCGTGCCCCACCAGCGCGGCGCGAAGAACGTGTGCCCGATCTCGACGCGGCCGACGCGCGGGTCCCAGTCGTAGAACGAGGTGCTCCCGCGGACCTCGCCGCTCGCGGCGTCCAGGACCGCGAACGCGAGACGCCCGGGAGCGGCCTGCGCCGCCGTGATCTCGGCGCGCCACCCGTCGACCCCCACGGGCAGCGGGGACGACATCCCCGCCCACACGCGCGCGTCGACGAACGCGGCCAGCGCCTCGGCGTGCGGGGCGTCGAGCGGGACGAGCCGGGTTCCGTGGCCCTCCAGGGCGAGGTCGTGCTGCACGGGGTCGAGGATGGCAGAACGCACTTGCCACGCATTGGCTAATGGCACTAGCCTGTGGGCTATGGACACATCGACAGCACGGCGCACGCTCCACCTGCAGCGTCCCGAGGGGCTGGTGGCCTACGACGACTCCGGGACCGGCCCGCTCGTGGTCGCGGTCCCCGGCATGGGCGACCTCCGGTCCACCTACGACGAGCTCCGCGCCGCGCTGCTCGCCGCCGGGTACCGCGTCGTCACCACCGACCTGCGCGGGCACGGGGACTCCGACGCCGGGTTCCGCACCCACGGCGACGAGGCCACCGCCGGCGACGTCGCCGCCCTCGTGGAGCACCTCGGTGCCGGGCCCGCGGTCCTGGTCGGGAACTCGATGGGTGCCTCCGCCGCGGCCGTCGTCGCGGCGGACCGGCCCGAGCTCGTGCGCGCGCTCGTGCTCATCAGCCCGTTCCTGCGCGACGCACCGGGCGGTGCCGCCAAGCGCGCGCTGCTCGGGGTCGTGCTCCGCGTCATGCTGGCAGCGCCCTGGGGCGCCCGGGCCTGGGCCGCGTACTACGGCGTCCTCAACAGGGGCACCCGGTCGCCGCGCCTGGCCGCGCACATCGCCGCGATCCGCGCGAGCCTGCGCCGGCCGGGGTACCTGCGGGCGTTCCGCCGGCTCGCCCTCGGCCTCACGCACGCGGTCGTCGAGCCGCGCGTGGCCCGCATCCAGGCCCCGGCGCTCGCGGTGGTCGGGGCGCTCGACCCCGACTGGACCGACCCCGCCGCCGAGCTCGCGTGGATCGCGTCCGTGGTCGACACCCGCACGCTGCTCGTCCCCGACGCCGGCCACTACCCCCAGCACCAGACGCCCGAGGTGGTCTCCGCCGCGGTGCTCGCGCTCCTCGCCGACGCCGCCCCGGTCCCGGAGGCCCGTCGTGCCTAGGGCGGGGCTGTCCCGGGACGCGGTCGTCCGGATCGCGCTCGGCCTGGTCGACGCCGGCGGGCTCACCGGGTTCGCGGACCTCACGCTGGCCAAGGTGGCCGCCGAGGCCGGCGTCGCCACCCCCAGCCTCTACAAGCACGTCGCGTCGCTGGCGGCGCTCCGGCGCGACGTCGCCGTCCTGGCCGCCGGCGACCTCACGTCCCTGCTGGTGGACCGCACGCTCGGCCGGTCCGGACCCGAGGCTGTGCGCGCGCTCGCGGAGGCGATGCGGGAGTACGCCCACGCCCGGCCCGGCCGGTACGCCGCGGTGCAGGTCGCGCCCGACCCCGACGACCCCGCCGACGCGGAGCTGTCCGCCGCCGGCGCGCGGACCGTCGAGGTGATGATCGCCGTGCTGCGGGGCTTCGACCTGCCGGACGACCGGGCCGTCGACGCCGTGCGGGCCCTGCGCGCCGGGGTGCACGGGTTCGTCACGCTCGAGCTCGGCGGCGGCTACCGGCTGCCGCGGGACCTGGACCGGAGCTTCGACGTCCTCGTCGACATGCTCGTGGCCGGGGTGCAGGAGCTGGCGCGCGCATAGGGTGGCCGGGTGGTCGAGCTGAAGACACCCCGGGAGATCGAGGCGATGCGTCCCGCCGGCGCGTTCGTCGCCAGCGTGCTGAGCAGCCTGAAGGACGTCGCCCGCGTGGGCATGACGCTCGAGGAGCTCGACGCGCACGCCCACCGGATGATCGACGACGCCGGCGCGCACTCCGTCTACCTCGGGTACCACCCGTCGTTCGGCGCGATGCCGTACCCGGGCGTGCTGTGCACCAGCGTGAACGACGCCGCCCTGCACGGGCTGCCCTCGGACCGCGTGCTCGCCGACGGGGACGTGCTGAGCATCGACTTCGCGGCCCAGGTGAACGGCTGGGTCGCCGACTCCGCGCTGACGTTCCAGCTCGGCACCACCGACCCGGAGTCCCAGCGCCTCATCGAGGTCACCGAGCAGGCGCTGGCGGCGGGCATCGCCCAGGCGCGGCCCGGCAACCGGATGGGCGACATCTCGGCGGCGATCGGCGAGGTCGGGCGCGCGGCCGGACTCGGCATCAACGCGGACTTCGGCGGCCACGGCGTCGGGCGGACCATGCACGAGGAGCCGCACGTGCCGAACCTGGGACGCCCCGGCAGCGGGCTGAAGCTGCGCGCCGGCCTCGTCATCGCCATCGAGCCGTGGTTCATGGCCGGCGGAGACGACTACGAGATCGACCCCGACGGCTGGACGATCCGCACCGCCGACGGCGCACGCGCCGCGCACGCGGAGCACACCGTCGCGATCACGCCCGACGGGCCCCTGGTGCTGACCGCCCGCACGCGCTGACGGCGCCCGATGGTCGCCGCGGCGACGGTGCGCGTTCACCCGGCGGACTCCCCGCGGTCAGCGGGGCGGGTGATGCTTCGGTGGAACCTCCTCCCCAGGAGCTCCGGGCCGGTGGGGGTGGCGCGCGCTCGGGGGAGGTCGCGCGTCGCCCTCGCCACTCGGCCGCGGTTCAGGACCGCAGGTGCGCCCACTCCCGGGGGTTCAGCGTGAGCCACTCGGAGAACGACTGCGCGGGGCGTCCCGACAGCCGGCGCACCGTCGGCGCGGTCGCCTCGAGCTCGCCCGCGGCGATGGCGGCGTAGGACGACACCCAGCCCTCGACCTCCCACGGCTCCGCGGCGTACCGGGCGCGGGACGCGTACGCCTCGTCCAGGGTCTCCGGCACGTACGTGATGGTGCGGCCCGTGGCGCTGGACAGCACCTGCGCGGCCTCCGCGAGCGTGTACGCCGTCGGCCCCGTCACGTCGTAGGCCTGGCCGTCGTGCGCGGACGGCCGCTCGTCCAGCAGCACCGCGGTGGCCACGTCCGCGACGTCGTCGTGCGCGACCGCCGCCACCCGCCCGTCGCCCGCGGGCCCGCGGATGACGCCGTCCTCGCCGACGAACCGGGCGATCGCGTCGTGGTACAGGCAGTCCCGCAGGAACGTGAACCGCAGCCCGGAGGCCCGGATGTGCTCCTCCGTCGCCCAGTGGTCGCGGGCGAAGGTGAAGGTCGCGTCCGGTGCGGCCCCCATGAAGGACAGGTAGACGACCCGCTCGACGCCCGCGTCCACGGCCGCGTCGACCGCGGCGCGGTGCTCGGTCACGCGGTCCGCCGACTCCCGCCCGGACACGAGGAACACGCTGCGCGCCCCGGCGAACGCGGCCCGCATCGACTCCACGTCGCGGTACCCCGGGCTGATCGCCACCTCGGTCTCCGTGCCGGGCAGCGCGGGCGCGCGGTCCGGGGAGCGCACCACCAGCCGCTGGTGGGCGCCCTCCGCGGCGAGCCGGACGGCCAGCCGCCGCCCGATGCGCCCGGAGGCCCCGGTCACCACGATCAGGTCGTCGTCCATGTCAGCTCCTCGGCGCCGCGGGCGGTGCGCCCGGCTGGCAGCGACGGTAGCCGCCCGCGGCCGCGACGGCAGAGGGGGCACGGCGACCTGGGGGCGCGCCGGTGGGTGGGCGGTCCGCGGTGCCACGATGAGGGCATGCCCCTGTTCGCGCCGGACCAGCCGCACGCCCACGGCCGCCCCGACCCCACCGTCCGGGTTCGGGCCGCTCGCCCGTCGGACGTGGCCGGCATCGTCGCCGTCGCGGCCACGCGCGGACGCCCCTCGGACGACGTCGAGGACCGCGTCGCCGGGTGGGTCCGTGACCACGGACGGCTGGTGCTCGTGGCCGAGCGCGAGGAGGAGGTCGCGGGCTGGGCGATGCTCGCGGCGTGGGCGGGGTTCGACGACGCCCCCGACGGCCGGTACGTCTCGGCCCTGACCGTGGACCCCGGCTCGCGGCGGCGCGGCATCGGGAGCACGCTGCTCGCGGAGCTCAGGGCGTCGACGGGCGACGACGTGCACAGCGTCGTCAACGCCCGTAACCGCCCGTCGTTGGCGTTGCACGCACGGCACGGGTTCCGTGAGCTCCGGCGAGGGCGGACGTTCGCCGGGGTCGACTTCGACGGCGGCACGGGTGTGCTGCTGCGCGCACCAGGAGCGGAGGAGGGCACGTGACGGACGACCGCGGGCGGTACCGCGTCATGACGGTGTGCACCGGCAACATCTGCCGGTCGCCGATGGCGGAGGTCGTGCTGCGCGCGCGGCTCGACGAGGCGGGGCTCGGCGACCGGGTGGTCGTGGACTCCACCGGGGTCAGCGACGAGGAGCACGGCAACCCGATCGACCGGCGCGCCCGCGCGGCCCTCGCCGCCCGCGGCTACCCCGTCCCGGACCGCGCGGCGCGGCAGGTGCGCGCGAGCGACCTGCGGGAGCGGGACCTGGTGCTCGCCATGACCGCCTCGCACGCCCGCGCCCTGCGCCGGATCGCCGGCGACGACGAGGCCGCCTCCCGCGTGGTGATGTTCCGGACGTTCGACCCGGCCGCCCCGCGCGTGGCCGACGTGCGCGACGAGCACCTGCTCGACGTCGACGACCCCTGGTACGGCGGCCCGGAGAACTTCGAGACCTGCCTGGACGAGATCGAGGCGGCCGCGGACGGGGTGGTCGACGCGGTGCGTGCCGGGCTGGACGGGCGGGACGCGGCCACGGTCTGAGTGCGCCGACCGGGGTGAGCCCCCCCGCGGGTCCCGGCGGTCAGTCCGCGAGGAACGCCGTCGCGCGCCGGCCCCAGCCGCGGATCGCCTCGGGCGTGGCCGCGACCTCGAGCGTCGCCGACGGCAGCAGCCCGGTCAGCCGCTCGGCGGTGCTCACCGGGTGGCTCGGGTCGGTGGTCCACGGCAGGACGAGCGCCGGGTGGGGGAGCGCCGCCAGCGCGTCCGGGTCGGGCAGGTCCGACAGCGCCGCGCCGCGCAGGACCGACGGCAGCAGGTCCTCCGTGACGTCGGGGGAGCCCCCGCGGGGCCAGCCGCCCTGGGCCAGGACCGGCGTCTGCGGCTGCGCGGCGGCGGCACGCTCCCACACCGCGAGGCCGTGCCGCTCGATCGTGCGGGCGCCGATCTCGTAGCCCTCGGTCTGCGCGGCGCGGGTCGCCCACGCCGTCGGCGGGATGGTGAGGACGAGCCGGCGGAACCGGTCCGGGCGGAGGGTCGCCGCCCAGAGGATCGTCGCCGTGCCCATCGACGCGCCGACGGCGTCCACGGGCGCGTCCGGCGACACCGCGTCCACGAGCGCGAGCAGGTCGCCGGCGAGGGACCGCCACGTGTACTGCTCCGCCACGGGCTCGCCCGTCGACCGCCCGTGCCCGCGGGCGTCGTACCGGACCAGGCGACCGCGCCCGGCGAGAGGGCTCCAGTCGAACACCCCGCGCGCGTCGTCGGCCGCGCGGCTGGCGGTGAGGCCGTGCGCGGCGACGACCACAGGCCCCGGGGCGCCGGCGTCCGGGGACCAGGCGATGCGGGCGCCGGGGCGGTCGAGCAGCAGGTCGGGCACGACGCCACGGTAGGGCCCGGGAGCTCGCGCCGGGGACGGAGCAGCGCGCGGGAGCAGCGCGCCGCGCGGGCGGCCGGGGCAGGATGGCCGCATGAAGGTGTCGAGGCGCTCGCACGTGCCCCCGTTCGCGGTCATGGACATCGTCGCCGCGGCGAACGCGCGCCGGGCGGCGGGCCAGTCGGTGCTCAACCTCTGCGTCGGGGAGCCGTCGACCGGCGCGTCCGACGTGGTGCGCGAGCGCGCGGTGCAGCTGCTGGCGGGCGGCGACCTCGGGTACACGGAGGCGATGGGCTCGCCGGCGCTGCGGGCGGCGATCGCCGGGCACTACCGCTCCTGGTACGGCCTGGACGTCGACCCGGCGCGGGTCGCGGTGACGACCGGGTCGTCCGGCGGGTTCATGCTCGCGTTCCTGGCGGCGTTCGACGTCGGTGACCGCGTGGCGCTCGCCCGCCCGGGCTACCCGGCGTACAAGAACATCCTCGCGTCGCTGGGGTGCGAGGTCGTCGAGCTGCCCTGCGGGCCGGAGACGCGGTACCAGCCGACCGTCGAGCAGCTGGAGGCGCTGGACGCGCCGATCGACGGGCTGGTCGTCGCGGGCCCGGCGAACCCCACCGGGACGCTCGTCGACCGGGCCTCGCTGGACGCGCTCGTGCAGTGGTGCGCGGAGCACGGCGTCCGGCTGGTGTCCGACGAGATCTACCACGGCATCACCTACGCCGACGCGGCTGCCGCCGAGCCGGGCCCCGCCGGGGCGCCGACCGCCGCGACCGCCCTCGCCTCCGGCGTCGTGGTGGTGAACTCGTTCTCGAAGTTCTGGGCGATGACCGGCTGGCGGCTCGGCTGGCTGGTGCTGCCGGACGACCTGGTCCGGCCGGTCGACGCGCTGGCCGGGAACGTGGCGTTGTGCCCGCCCGCGCTCGCGCAGCACGCCGGGGTCGCGGCGTTCACGCCGGAGGGGTACGCCGCAGCGGAGGCGAACGTCGCGCAGTACGCCGCGTCCCGGCGCACCGTGCTCGACCGGCTGCCCGAGCTGGGCTGGTCCCGCGTCGCGCCGGCGGACGGGGCGTTCTACGTCTACGCGGACGTCTCGGCGTCGGGGCTGGACTCCCGCACGTGGTGCGCGCGCCTGCTGGACGAGGCCGGCGTCGCGCTGACGCCCGGGACGGACTTCGACCACGTGGACGGCCACGACTGGGTGCGGCTGTCGTTCGCGTCGGCACCGTCGGTGGTGGCCGAGGCGGTCGACCGCGTCGTCGCCTGGCAGGCCGGTCTCTGAGCGGCGCGCGGAACCCACGGTCCGGGTCGTTCGTTCGGCACCCCGAGCGCTGCGCCGGCCACCGGCGCGACGAGGCGAGGAGGACGACATGAGGTGTCCCACCGACGGGGCCGAGCTGGTGATGGCGGAGCGGCAGGGCGTCGAGATCGACTACTGCCCGTCGTGCCGCGGGATCTGGCTGGACCGCGGGGAGCTCGACAAGATCCTCGACCGCGCCGCGAGCCTGGGCGCCGGCGCGGCTCCGGCACCCGCCGCCGCGCCCGTCCCGCCGCCCGCAGCCGCGCCCGACCGCGGGTTCGAGCGGTTCCCGACCACCCCCGTGCCCGGCTACGGCGGCTACCGGGAGGACGGCTACCGGGACGACCGGTATCGCGACGACCGGTCCCGCGACGACCGGTACCGCGAGGGCGACCGCCGGTACGACGAGCGCGGCGGCGTCCGCGACCCGCGCTCCCCGTACGGCCGGAAGAAGAAGCGCGAGTCCTGGCTCGGCGACCTGCTCGACTTCGACTGATCCCGCGTCGGGGCCGTCACGCGGCCGTCATGCGGCTGACCTAGTCTCGGGCGCGTGGACGTGGCGGTGCTGGGTGCGACAGGGGACGTGGGGCGCCAGGTGTGCGCCCAGCTCATCGAGCGGCGGGTGCTGCCGACGACGTCGCGGCTGCAGCTGGTCGGGCGGCCCGGGGGTGCGTCGGGCCGCGCGTCCTACGGCCTGCGGGCCGACCTGGTCGACGCCTACGACGAGCACGCGCCGCTGATCGACGTCGCGCTGGACCCGGACGACGTGGTCGCCGACGTGATCGTGCTGACCGCCGGCCGCACGGCGCCGGCGCGGGCGGGTGCGAGCACGGACCGGGCGGCGCTCGCGGCCGAGAACCACGCGGTGTTCGCGTCGTACGCCCGGGCGATCGCGGAGCACGGGTCCGGCCACGAGGTCGTCGTGGTGGTGTCCAACCCCGTCGAGCTGGGCGTCGCGGTCGTCGCGCGCGAGCTCGGCCGGCACCGGGTCATCGGGATGGGCGCATGGCTCGACACGCTGCGGTTCCGCCGGGAGGTCGCGGTGTCGCTCGGCCTCCGCCGGCACCGCGTCGGCGGGTTCGTCGCGGGCCAGCACGGGGACGACCTCGTGCCGCTGTGGTCGACCGTGCGGATCAGCGGGCTCGACGCGGACGAGCGCCGGCGGGCCGTCGCGGGGCTGCGCGGCGGGCGGTCGCTGGACGGGTTCGCCGCGGAGATCGACGCGGCGAAGGAGACGCTGGCGGGGCTGATGGCGGACGACGTCGCGGCGGCGTTCGACCTGATCGAGTCCTGGCCGCCGGACCTGCGGGGCGTCGCGCGGCCGTGGCTGACCCACCAGAGCGGCGCCAAGACGGCGGCGGCCACCGCGAACGCGACGGTCGACCTGGTGGACACGATCCTCGACGGGCGCGACATCGTCGTCGCCGGGCAGGTCGCGCTGGACGGGGAGGTCGCGGTCGCCGGGACGCCGCTGCGCGGGGTGCTGGGGGTGCCCGTGGTGCTGGGGCCGGAGGGGTGGACGCGGGTGCTGCTGGACGAGCCGGACCCCGACGAGGCGCGACGGCTGCTGGCCTCGGCCGGGCGGATCGACGCCATGCTGCGGGCGTGGGACCTGGGCAGCGCGGCGGACGGGGGCGACCGGTGACCGCGACCGTGGGGACCGTGGGCAGCGCGGCGGACGACCCGCGCTGGGTGGCGTTCGTGGCCGGCGCGGACGCGACCGGGACGCTGACGGCGGTCGCCGGCGTGTTCTCGACCCGGGGCGTCTCGTTCGACTCGCTCAGCACGGGCGACGTCGCGGACGGGGTCGGCCTGATCGTCGTCACGTTCACCGCCTCCGAGCGCCGGCAGCGGCTGCTGATGCGCACGGTGCGGCGGCTGGCGGCGGTGCGCTCGGCGGAGGTCCGGCGGGCGGAGGACCCCACGGTGCGTGCGGCGGCGGTCGTGCACCTGTCCGCGACCGCGGACGGCTTCGCGCCGCCCGCCGCCGCCGCGGTGCGCTGGTCGGGCGACCCCGGCGTGGGTCAGCCGGTGCTCGTGGAGGGCACGCTGCGCGACGTCGAGCGCGTCGTGGCGGACGCCCGCGCCCTCGGCGCCCTGTCGACGGCCACGGTGCTGCTGCCGCCCCCGGGGGTCGCGGCGGACGCCGCCGAGGTGGCGCGCCCCGACGGGGTCCCGGGGGCAGACGCCGCGCCCGGGCCCGGCTAGGCTGGCGCGCAGACAACTCAACACGCTGCTCGAACCGCGGCGGGAGAGCCCTCCCGCACGGCCCCGCGCGCCCGCCCTTCCGGGTCGGGCACGCACGGCCGGACGCGAGGCGCCGAAGGAGCAACCCTCCCCGGGAAACTCTCAGGCCCCCGTACCGTCGTGGCGAGGCAACTCTGGAAAGCGACCGGCCTCGGCCGGTCCACCGACGGTGCAAGTCGGCGCGCCCCGGCCCTGACGGGCACTGGCGGACCGGCAAAACTCTCAGGTCGCACGTCCCGGGCTCCGTGCCCGTGGCCGGCGGATGACAGAGCGGGGAGGCGCACGCCCCATCCGCTCGTCCGACCCCGGAGCAGCCGCGTGACCCAGCTCGAGCACCTCCCGACCGACGCCCGCACGACGGACGCCGGCACGCCCGCCGACGCGTCCCGCACGGACGCCGCCCGCGGCTTCGCCGACCGGCACGTCGGCCCGCGCACGGCCGACCTCGACCCGATGCTCGCGCACGTGGGCGACGGCTGGCCCAGCCTGGACGCGCTGATCGACGCCGCCGTCCCGGCGAGCATCCGCACCGACCGGCCGCTGGCCCTGCCCGAGGCCCGCGGCGAGTCCGAGGTGCTGGCGGCGCTCCGCGAGCTCGCGGACAAGAACACCGTGCTGACCCAGATGATCGGCCTGGGCTACCACGACACCGTGACGCCGCCGGTGATCCGCCGGAACGTCCTCGAGTCACCCGCCTGGTACACCGCGTACACCCCGTACCAGCCCGAGATCGCGCAGGGCCGGCTCGAGGCGCTGCTGAACTTCCAGACCGTCGTCGCGGACCTCACCGCGCTGCCGGTCGCGAACGCGTCCCTGCTGGACGAGGCCACGGCCGTCGCCGAGGCGGTCGCCCTGATGCACCGCTCCGCGAAGGGCCGCACCGGCGTGGTCGTGCTCGACGCCGACTGCCTCCCGCAGACGCTCGCCGTCACGCTGGGCCGCGCCGAGGCCGCCGGGCTGGCCGTCCGGGTCGCGGACCTGTCCGCCGGCCTGCCGGACCTCGGCGACGAGGCGCTGGTCGGCCTCGTGCTGCAGGCGCCCGGCGCGTCCGGCGCGGTGCGGGACCTGGCGCCCCTGATCGCGGCGGCGAAGGACGCGGGCGCGCTCGTGACCGTCGCCGCGGACCTGCTGTCCCTCACGCTGCTCACGCCGCCCGGCGAGCAGGGCGCGGACATCGCCGTCGGCTCGGCGCAGCGGTTCGGCGTCCCGCTGTTCTACGGCGGGCCGCACGCGGCGTACATGGCCGTGCGGACGGGCCTGGAGCGCTCGCTGCCGGGCCGCCTGGTCGGCGTCTCGATCGACGCGGACGGCGCCCGCGCCTACCGCCTGGCCCTGCAGACCCGCGAGCAGCACATCCGCCGCGAGAAGGCCACGAGCAACATCTGCACCGCGCAGGCCCTGCTGGCGATCGTCGCCTCGATGTACGCGGTCTACCACGGCCCCGACGGCCTGCGGGAGATCGCCGAGCGGGTGCACGCGCGGGCGGTCGCGCTCGCGGACGGGCTGCGCGCCGGCGGCGTGCGGGTCGAGCACGCTCAGTTCTTCGACACGGTCCGCGCCGTGGTGCCGGGCCGGGCCCGCGCCGTGGTCGCCGCCGCGGCCGCCCGCGGGATCAACGTCTGGGCGGCCGACGACGACCACGTCCAGGTGACCTGCGACGAGGTGACGACCGAGGCCCACGTGGCCGAGGTGCTCGCGGCGTTCGCGGACGCCGACGCCGCGGCCGGCGCGCCCGGTGCCGCCGGGGGCCTCGACGCGCCCGCGATCCCCGCGTCGCTGCGCCGCACCAGCGCCTACCTCACCCACCCGGTGTTCCACCGGCACCGGTCCGAGACCGCGATGCTCCGGTACCTGCGGGCGCTGTCCGACAAGGACCTCGCGCTGGACCGGACGATGATCCCGCTCGGCTCCTGCACGATGAAGCTCAACGCGACGGTCGAGATGGAGGCCATCTCGTGGCCGGGCTTCGCCGGGCTGCACCCGTTCGTGCCGGCCGAGCAGGCCGCCGGGTACGCGGAGCTCATCGGGGACCTGACCGCGTGGCTGGCGGAGATCACCGGGTACGCCGCGGTGTCCGTGCAGCCGAACGCCGGCTCGCAGGGCGAGTTCGCCGGGCTGCTCGCGATCCGCGGGTACCACGAGGGCCGCCGGGCCGAGGCGGTCGCCGCCGGCGCCTCCCCCGAGGACGTCCCGGTCCGCGACGTCTGCCTGATCCCCGCCTCCGCGCACGGCACCAACGCCGCCTCGGCCGCCCTGGCCGGCATGCGGGTCGTCGTCGTCGCGACCGCCGAGGACGGCTCCGTGCAGCTGGACGACCTGCGCGCGAAGCTCGAGCAGCACGGCCCCCGGGTCGCGGCGATCATGATCACCTACCCCTCGACGCACGGCGTCTACGAGGAGGACGTGCGCGAGGTCTGCGACCTGGTGCACGCCGCGGGCGGCCAGGTCTACATCGACGGCGCCAACCTCAACGCCCTGGTCGGCCTCGCGCGGCCGGGCGAGTTCGGCGGCGACGTGTCGCACCTCAACCTGCACAAGACCTTCTGCATCCCGCACGGCGGCGGCGGCCCCGGCGTCGGGCCGATCGGCGTGGCGGCGCACCTGGTGCCGTACCTGCCGGCGACCGACGCGGTGTGGACCGGGGACGAGGGCGCGCTCGCGGGCGGGTCCGCCCCGGCGGTGTCCGCGGCGCCGTTCGGCTCGGCCGGCATCCTGCCGATCTCGTGGGCCTACGTCGCGCTGATGGGCGGCGACGGCCTGCGCCGGGCCACCGAGACCGCGGTGCTGTCCGCGAACTACCTGGCCTCCCGCCTCGCCCCCCACTTCCCGGTGCTCTACACCGGCCCCGCGGGGCTGGTCGCGCACGAGTGCATCCTCGACCTGCGCGCGATCACCAAGGAGACCGGGGTCACCGCGGAGGACGTCGCCAAGCGGCTGATGGACTACGGGTTCCACGCCCCGACGCTGTCGTTCCCGGTCGCGGGGACCCTCATGGTCGAGCCCACCGAGAGCGAGGACCTGGCCGAGCTCGACCGGTTCGTCGACGCGCTCGTCGCGATCCGCGGGGAGATCGACGCGGTGGCCGCCGGTCGGTGGACCGTCGCGGAGTCCCCGCTGCGGGGCGCCCCGCACACCGCCGCGGCCGTCACCTCGGACACGTGGGACAAGCCGTACGGCCGCGAGCTGGCCGCCTACCCGGTCGCGAGCCTGCGCGCCGGCAAGTACTGGCCGCCGGTCCGGCGGATCGACGGCGCGCACGGGGACCGGAACCTCGTGTGCGCCTGCCCGCCGATCGAGGCCTACGCCGAGGGAGCCGCACTGTGAGCGAGCCGACGACCACCGCGACCGAGCCGGTGCTGTCCCCGCTGCACGACGAGCACGTCGCCCTCGGCGCGACGATGACGCCGTTCGCCGGCTGGATGATGCCGCTGCGCTACGCCGGCGACCTCGCCGAGCACCAGGCGGTCCGCACCGCCGCCGGCCTGTTCGACCTCTCGCACATGGGCGAGCTGCACGTCGACGGCCCGCAGGCCGGGGTGGGGCTGGACCGCGCGCTGGTCGGGAACATCTCGGGTCTCGCGATCGGCCGCGCCCGCTACACGATGATCGTGCAGGAGGACGGCGGCATCGTCGACGACCTCATCGTCTACCGGCTGGGCGACGCGTCGTACCTGGTGGTGGCGAACGCGTCGAACGTCGACGTCGTCCGCGACGCGCTGGCCGAACGACTCGCCCCGTTCGACGCCTCGCTGACGGACCGGTCCCTGGAGACGGCGCTCGTCGCGGTGCAGGGCCCGCTTGCGGCGGAGATCGTCACCGGGCTGACCGACCCGGCGCAGGTCGAGGCGGTGCGCGACGTGAAGTACTACGCCGCCGTGCCCGCGACCGTCGCCGGCGTGGAGGCGCTCGTGGCGCGCACCGGCTACACCGGCGAGGACGGGTTCGAGCTGTTCGTGCCCGCCGCCGCCGCGCCCGGCCTCTGGCAGTCGCTGCTCGCGGCGGGCCGGCCGCTCGGGCTCGTGCCCGCCGGCCTGTCCGCGCGGGACAGCCTGCGCCTCGAGGCCGGCATGCCGCTGTACGGCAACGAGCTGGACCGGACCACGGCGCCGCACGACGCGGGCCTCGGGCGGGTCGTGCGCCTCGACAAGGTCGACGCCGACGGGAACCCGCTGCCGTTCGTCGGCCGGGAGGCCCTGGCCGCCCGCGCGCACTCGGCCCCCTCCCGCGTCCTCGTCGGCCTGGTCGGGACCGGCCGCCGCGCCGCCCGGCACGGGTACGAGGTCGTCGCCGGCACCGACCCGGACGCCGCCACCGTCGGGCGGGTCACCTCCGGCGCGCCGTCCCCGACGCTCGGCACGCCCATCGCGATGGCGTACGTGACGCCCGAGGTCAGCGCGGTCGGTACCGAGCTGGCCGTCGACGTGCGCGGCCGCCGCGAGCCCGTCCGCGTGGTCGCGCTGCCGTTCTACCGTCGGTCCTGACCGACCTCCCCGCCCGCCGCTTCCCACCGAGTCCCCGGAGAACCCCATGAGCGACGTCCCCGCCCACCTGCAGTACACCGCCGAGCACGAGTGGATCGAGGGCGAGACCCCCGCGACCGTCGGCATCACGAAGAACGCTGCCGACTCGCTCGGCGACATCGTCTACCTCGAGCTCCCGACCGTCGGCAGCGAGATCGCCGCGGGCGCGGTGGTCGGGGAGGTCGAGTCCACCAAGTCGGTCTCGGAGCTGTTCTCCCCCGTGTCCGGCACCGTGGTCGAGGTGAACCAGGAGGCGGTGGACGAGCCGTCGGTCGTGAACGCCGACCCGTACGGCGCCGGGTGGCTGTTCCGCGTGGACGTCACGGGCACCGGGGCGCTGCTCACGGCCGAGGAGTACGCGGCCCGGATCACGGACTGAGATGCACCCGAAAGGGTGTTAGCCCGTTCGGGTGGACTTGTGCCGGGGGGCTGGATATCGCTTGCCGGAGGGTGACCTGGGACTTCGGACCTACCACGGTACCCACCAGTACCGTCTGGTCCGCCGCGGGTGAGAAGCGGGTGAGATCCGAACTGCGACACCGACGGCCACACTTGCCGATCAACGGGGAGTAGGCCGCCGGAGACCCCCAGCAGCCGGTTTCTCGTCACTCGCACACGGAGGACACCCATGGCCACCCTGGAGCTCGCCCCCACGCCGTCCACCACCAGCATCCTCGGTGAGCCGCTCACGGTCCGTGAGCGGGTCGTACTCGCCGAGCTGGCGGAGGACGTCACGCTCGAGGACATCGCCCGCCGCCTGTTCGTCACCCGCAACACGGTGAAGTCCCAGGTCCGCTCGGTGTACCGCAAGATCGGCGTCTCCACGCGCGCCGAGGCGGTCGCCTGGGCGAAGGCCGCCGGCATCCGCTGACCCACGTCGGCCGGCCCCCGGGCCGACCGCCGCCGGACGCGTCCCGCCGCGCCGCCCCCACGGCGCAGGGACCGCCCCGCGGATCAGCGCCGCGCGCGCCCCGACTCCCGCAGCACGTGCTCCGCGAGGTCACGCGCCGCCGGGGACGGCCGGCGCCCGCGGGCCCAGACCACCCGCAGGGTGCGCCGCAGGTCGACCCCGTCGACCGGCACGCGGCGCAGGTCCCCGCGCGCGAGCTCGTCGGCCACGGTCAGCGCCGACAGCACGGCCGCCGCGGAGCCGCCCCGCACCACGTTCTTCACCGCCGACGTCGAGCCCAGCTGCGCCGGCGACCCGCCGAGCGGGTGTCCCGCCGCGACCAGCGCCCGCTCCAGCACCGCGCGCGTCCCCGACCCCGCCTCCCGCACGGCGAGCGGCGCCGCGCTGAGCTCGGCCGCGGTCACCGGCCGGCGCCGGCGGGCCCACGGGTGCCCGGGCGCGACCACCACCACCAGCTCGTCGTCGCCGACCGGGCGGGCGTGCAGCCCGTCGGGGACGTCCGGTCCCTCCACGAACCCCAGGTCGGCGCGACCGTGCAGCACGGCGTCCACCACGTCGCGGGAGTTGGCGACCTCCAGGTCCACCACGGGCGACCCGGCCGGGCGGGAGGCGAGCCAGCCGGGGACCAGGTACTCCGCGACGCTGAGGCTGGCCGCGACCTGCACCCGGCCCTGCTGGGCGGTCCGCAGCGCCGCGACCTCCCGCTCCAGGGCGTCCGACGCGGCCAGCACGTCGCGCGCGCGGCCCAGCAGCGCGGTCCCCGCGTCGGTCAGCCGCGTCCCGGACGCCGTGCGCACCACGAGCGCCAGGCCGGTCTGCCGCTCGAGCCGGCGCAGGCCCGTGCTCACCGACGGCTGGGCCATCCCGAGCGCGCGGGCGGCCGCGGACAGCGAGCCGTGCGCGTCCACGGCGTCGAGCAGCTCGAGCGCGCCGAGCGGGACGCGTCGGCCGGGTGCGTCCGGGGCCATAGCGTCAGGCTAGAGGGTGCGAGGGCATCGGGCGTTCCGGCGGGCGCCGGCGTCGCGGATCGTGGCAGGGTGCCGCAGCCCGTCCCCCCGTCCCCGCCGTCCCCCGCCGCTCCGCCCTCGCCGGGCGCGCGCTCCTGCCCGTGCTGCTGCCGGGCGTGCTCGTCGCGGTCGGCGTCTCCGCGGCGTGCCTCGCGCTCACCCGCGCCGTCCCCGTGCTCCCGGGGCTGCTGGTCGCGATCCTGCTCGGGGCGGTCGCGCGGTCCGCGGGGCTGCTGCCCGCGGCGCTCGAGCCCGGCCTCGCGTGGACCGGCCGGCGGGTGCTGCGGGCGGGCGTCGTGCTGCTGGGGCTGCAGCTGTCGGTCGGCGACCTGCTGGGGCTCGGCGTCGCCGAGGCCGCGGTCCTGCTGGTCACGGTGGCGGCGACCTTCGCGGCGACGCGGTGGCTCGGGCCGCGCCTCGGGGTCGGGCGCGCGCTGACGCTGCTGGTCGCGACCGGGTTCTCGATCTGCGGCGCCGCCGCGGTCGCCGCGATGAGCCCGGTCGCCGACGCCGACGAGGAGGAGGTCGCCACCGCGGTCGCGCTGGTCACCGTGTACGGCAGCCTCGCGATCGTCGGGGTGCCGCTCGCCGCCGCCGCGCTCGGGCTCTCCGACCGGACCGCCGGGCTGTGGGCGGGGATGTCGGTGCACGAGGTCGCGCAGGTGGTCGCGGCGGCGGGCACCGTGTCCGCCGCCGCGCTGTCGGTCGCCGTGGTCGCGAAGCTCGCGCGCGTGGTGCTGCTCGCGCCGCTGGTCGCGGGGGTCGGGGTCGCGCGGCGGGCGTCCGCCCCGCCGGACGCGGGTCGGCCGGGTGCCGGACGGCCGCCGCTCGTGCCGCTGTTCGTCGTCGGGTTCGTCGTGGCGGTGGCCGTGCGGTCGTCGGGCGTGCTGCCCGACGCGGTGCTGCCGGCGGTGAAGCCCGTGACCACCCTGCTGCTCGGCGCCGCGATGACCGCGCTGGGGACGCAGATCCACCTGGGCCGGCTGGTCCGCACGGGCGGCCGGCCGCTCGCGCTCGGTGCGGCGTCGACGCTCGTCGCGGCCACCGTCAGCCTGGCGGGCCTCGTCCTGGTCGCCTGACCCGCCCGCTGCCTCCCGGGTGGACGGTTCCGGCCGACACGCCCACGACGTGTCCGCTCGAACGTTCCACCCGGGGCGTCGCGACGGCGCAACGCGCAGGACATGTCGCGCTGGCAGACTTTCCGCATGGACCTCCCCGTGCTCGTCGTGGCCGCCGCGATCGTCGACGACCTCGACGCCCCCGCGGAGCTGCTGGCCGCGCGGCGGCGGTCGCCCGCCAGCCTCGCCGGGCGGTGGGAGTTCCCCGGCGGCAAGGTCGAGCCCGGCGAGGCGCCCGAGGACGCCCTGCACCGCGAGCTGCGCGAGGAGCTCGGGGTCCGCGTGGGCCTGGGCGACGAGCTGCCCGGGCCGGACGACGGGTGCTGGCGGCTGAGCGAGCGGTACACGATGCGGCTGTGGCTCGCGGAGGTCGTCGCCGGCACGCCCGAGCCGCTGGTCGAGCACGACGCGCTGCGCTGGCTGCCGCGCGGTCAGTGGCTCACGGTGCCGTGGCTGGACGCCGACGTGCGCATCGTCGACGCCCTCGGGCGACGGGTGGAGGGCGACGTCCGCAGCGCCTGACCAGCGCGTTCATCTCTGAGCGAACACCCGGGGACCGATCTGGCACTCACCACACGAGAGTGCTAAAACATGTCTCGTAGCCCTCCCGGGCCGACCAGGCCCGGGACAGCACCGCGGTCCCGGACCGTCCGGGGCCCGATCGCTCGGAGGAGGTGACGGGCTGTGGCTACGCGATTCGACCCGTTCCAGGAGATGGACCGGCTGATGAACCAGGTGCTCGGCTCGCAGCGGGCCGCGGCGACCATGCCGATGGACCTGTACCGCGCCGGCGACCACTACGTCCTGCACGTCGACCTGCCGGGAGCCGACCCGGGCTCGATCGACGTGAACGTGGACGACCGCACGCTCACCATCCGCGCCCAGCGCACGGCGCGGACCGAGGACGGCGTGCAGTGGCTCGCCAAGGAGCGCCCCGTCGGCACCTACGCGCGGCAGCTGACCGTGGGCCGCGGCCTGGCGCTCGACGCCATCTCCGCGTCGTACGCCGACGGCGTGCTGACGCTCACCATCCCCGTGGCCGAGGAGGCCAAGCCGCGCCGCATCGAGGTCACCACCGGTGGGACACCGGCGACCATCGAGCAGCGGGCCGACGCGTCGCAGCCGGAGCAGCACGCGAACGCCTGAGCCGGCGGCACGGCGCGCACGACGCCCCGGTCCCCCGCGCGGGGAGACCGGGGCGTCGTCGCGTCCGGGGCCGTCAGGCGGTCGGCACCGCCAGGCCCGCCCGCACCGTGCGCGTCGCCGCGAGGATGTGCTCCAGCGACGGCGTGACCTCGGCGTACCGCCGGGTCTTCAGCCCGCAGTCCGGGTTCACCCACAGCTGCGCCGGGTCGATCGCGCGGACGGCCTCCGAGAGCAGCTCGGTGACCTCCGCCTCGCTCGGCACGCGCGGCGAGTGGATGTCGTAGACGCCCGGGCCGATGCCGCGCGGGTAGCCCTCGGCGGCGATGTCGGCCAGGATCTCCATCTTCGAGCGGGCCGCCTCGATCGACGTCACGTCGGCGTCCAGGCCGTCGATCGCGCCGATCACCTCGCCGAACTCCGAGTAGCACAGGTGCGTGTGGATCTGGGTGTCCGGCCGCACGCCCGACGTCGCCAGGCGGAACGACCGCACCGACCAGTCCAGGTAGGCGGCGTGGTCCTCGGCACGCAGCGGCAGCAGCTCCCGCAGGGCGGGCTCGTCGACCTGGACGATCGCGGTGCCGGCGGCCTCGAGGTCGGCGATCTCGTCCCGCAGCGCCAGCGCCACCTGGTTCGCGGTGTCGGCGAGCGGCTGGTCGTCGCGGACGAACGACCACGCGAGGATCGTGACCGGCCCGGTGAGCATGCCCTTGACCGGCTTCGGGGTGAGCGACTGCGTGTAGGTCGTCCACGGCACGGTGATCGGTGCCGGGCGCGACACGTCGCCCCAGAGGATCGACGGGCGGGTGCAGCGCGAGCCGTAGGACTGCACCCAGCCGTGCTGCGTCACGTCGAACCCGTCGAGGTTCTCGGCGAAGTACTGCACCATGTCGTTGCGCTCGGGCTCGCCGTGCACGAGGACGTCCAGGCCGATCTCCTCCTGGAGCTCGACGACGCGGCGGATCTCCGCCTTCATCTCGTCCTCGTACTGCGCGGCGGTCAGCTCCCCGCGGCCGAACGCGGCGCGGGCCACCCGGATCTCCGGGGTCTGCGGGAACGACCCGATCGTCGTGGTGGGCAGGGCCGGCAGGCGCAGGCGGGCGGCCTGGGCGTCGCGGCGGGCGTCGAACGGCCCGCGGTGGAACGCGTCGGCGGGCAGCGCGGCGAGCCGGTCGCGGACCTCCGGGCGGACGACGCCGGGCGCCTCGGCGCGGCTCCGGCGGGCGTCGGCGGCGGCGAGCAGCTCCGCGTGCACGGCCTCGCGGCCCTCGGTCAGGCCCGTCGCCAGGGTGACGACCTCGCCGACCTTCTGGTCCGCGAACGCCAGCCACGACCGCAGGGTCGGGTCGAGCTGCTGCTCCTCCTCCACGTCGTGCGGGAGGTGGAACAGCGACGTCGAGGTCGCGACCGCGACCTGCGCGGCGCCCAGGCCCTCCAGACGCTCGAGCGTGCCGAGCGCGGCCGAGAGGTCGGCGCGCCAGACGTTGTGGCCGTCGACGACGCCGCCGACGAGCACCTTCGACCCCAGGCCCGGCACCGGCTCCGCCGGGACGTCGCCCCGCACGAGGTCGATCGCGAGGCCCTCGACGTCGGTGCCCGCGAGCACGGGCAGGGCGTCGCGGAGGTCGCCGTAGGGCGCGGCCACGAGGATCGCGGGGCGCTCGGCGGCGGGCAGCGCGGTGGCCAGCGCCCGGTACGCCTCGGCCGCCGCGGCGAGCAGCCGGTCGGCGGGCACGCCGGTCGACTCCGACACCAGCGCGGGCTCGTCGAGCTGCACCCACGTGGCGCCGGCGCGGGCGAGGTCCCGCAGCAGCTCCGCGTAGACCGGCAGCACGTCGGCGAGGCGGTCGATCGGCAGGAAGTCCTCCGGCGCGTCCTCGGTCGGCTTCGCCAGCGCCAGGAACGTCACCGGCCCGACGAGCACCGGGCGGGTGAGCACGCCGTCGGCCAGGCCCTCGGCGAGCTCGCGCACCGGGCGGTCGCTCGCGTAGCGGAACGTCGTCGTCGGGCCGATCTCCGGGACCAGGTAGTGGTAGTTCGAGTCGAACCACTTGGTCATCTCGAGCGGCAGGTCGTCCCCGCGGCCGCGGGCGACGGTGGAGTACCCCGCGAGGTCCAGCCCGCCGTCGGCCGTCGTCAGGTCGGCGAACCGCTCCGGCACCGCGCCCAGCACGGTCGCGGCGTCGAGCACGTGGTCGTAGAAGGAGAACGCGCTGGGGATCGCGGGCAGGCGGGTGTCCAGGCCCAGCCCGGCCAGGTGGGTGCGGGTGCGGCGGCGCAGGTCGGCGGCCGCCGCCTCGACCTCCTCGGCGCTCGCGCGGCCGGCCCAGAACGCCTCGAGGGCCTTCTTCAGCTCGCGGCGCGGCCCGATGCGGGGGTAGCCCAGGATCGTGCCGGCGGGGAAGGGGTGCGTGTGCTCGGTCATGTCTCGCCTCAGCTGGTGGGAACGGGGGTCGGGTCGTCGAGGGGGGCCGCGGTGACGCGGCTGTGCGCGCTGGGGGCGTCGCCACCGAGGCCGGCGCCCTCCAGCAGGTCCAGCGCGGGGCCGGGGGTGTTGAAGGTGTAGAGGTGGACGCCGGGCGCGCCGCCGTCGAGCACGGCGTTCGCCAGGTCGACGCCCAGGCGGGTGCCCGCGCGGTGCCGGCGGCCGACGTCGACGGGGTCCTCGGGGTCGAACGCGTCGAGCACGTCGAGGACCTGCGCCGGCACCTCCACGCCGGTGAGCTGCTGGACGCGGCGCAGGCGTGCGGGGTCGGTCATCGGGATGATCCCCGGGATGATCGGGATGACGACGCCCGCGTCCCGGGCCAGCGCCACGAGCTCGCAGTACGAGTCGACGTCGTAGAACACCTGGGTGATCGCGAAGTCCGCGCCGGCCTCCTGCTTGGCGAGCAGCGCCGCGATGTCCTGCTCCCGCGTGCTGCCCGAGCCGGCGTTGCCCCGCGGGAACGCGGCGACCGCCACCGACAGCGGCCGGCTCGCCGCGCGGACGGCCTGCGCGGGGCTGGTGGCGCACCGGCGCCGCTCGATCTCCCGGAGCAGCGCCACCAGGGCGCTCGCCGTCGGCAGGCCCTCGGGGTGCGGCCGCCAGGACTCGTCGGCGGGCGGGTCGCCGCGCAGCGCCAGGAACGAGCGGACGCCCTCGTCCAGGAACTCCTCGACCGTGCGGGTCAGGTCCTCCCGCGAGGTGCCCACGCAGGTCAGGTGCGCGATCGGGCTGAGCGACGTCTCGCGCAGCAGCCGCCGCACGAGCGCCCGGGTGGTCTGCCGGGTGCTGCCGGACGCGCCGTAGGTGACGGACACGAAGTCCGGGCGCGCGGCGGCGAGCTGCTGCACCGTGGACCACAGCCGCGGTGCGGCGTCCGGGTTCCGCGGCGGGAACAGCTCGAACGACACGGTGGGGCGGTCGACGGCACCGAGGCCGTCGGCCACCGCGTCGTCGGCCGTGGGGTGCGCGGGTGCGCCAGTACTGCTCATCGTCAGCTCCATCGAACCTGGCGGAAGCACCCACACCCTCACGAGGAGGGGGGTTGCTGCGACGTCGACGAGCCAGGTCTCTCGGCCGCTCTGGATGGTGTGGCCACCGTAGAGCCCGCCCCGGAGGGTGTCCAGTGCCCCTGATGCGTCATCTACTCGTGACGGGGACCACACGCGGAGGGCTGCGCGTGCGGGTCGCTGGGCGGCGTGCCAGGGTCGGCCGATGACCGACCTGCGCGCCGTCCCGCTGCCCGCCACCCGCCTCCGGGTCCCCGACCTGGTGGCCGCTGCCCGGGCGGCCGGCACCGTGACCGGTCGCGCCGAGGTGCTCGGGGACGCGCGCGCGGAGCTGGGGGAGCGGCCCCTCTGGGACGCGTCGGCGGACGCGCTGGTCTGGGTCGACATCGACGGCCGCACCGTGCACCGGTGGGCCGGCGGCGACCCCCTGCGGGACAGCCTGTCGAACGTCCCGTCGCAGGTGGGGGTCGCCTGGCCCACCGCGTCCGGGGGGCTGCTGCTCGCGACCGCGGACGGGCTCGGCGTCCACGACGGCACCACGCTCGGACCGGTCACCCGGCCCGGCGACATGCCGGCCGGGTACCGGTTCAACGACGGCGGGTGCGACCCGGCCGGGCGGTTCTGGGTGGCGAGCATGCCGCGGGACGGGTCACCCGGTGACGGCACGGTCTACCGGGTGTCGTCCGGCGGGTCCGCCGACGGGTCCGCCGCTGCGGACGGGCTCGACGTCCGGGCGGTGCACACGGGCGTCGGCATCGGGAACGGGCTGGCGTGGAGCCCCGACGGCGGCACGTGCTACCTGACGGACACCGCGGCCGGGGTGGTGTTCCGGATGCCGTACGACGTCGCGTCCGGCACGTGCGGGGAGCCGGAGGTGCTCCTCGCGTTCGACCCGGACGGGCCGACCCCGGACGGCACCGCGGTGGACGCCGAGGGGTGCCTGTGGCTCGCGGTGTACGGCGCCGGGTGCGTGCTGCGGGTCTCGCCGGACGGGACCCCGGTGGGCGTGGTCGAGGCGCCGACGCCGGACGTGACGTGCCCGGGGTTCGGGGCGCCGGGTGCCGGGCGGCTGTTCGTGACGACCGCCGCGGCCGACGGCGACCCGCTGGGCGGGGCGGTGCTCGGGTGCGCCGTCGCGGTCGACGGGCTGCCGGTGCCGCGGTTCGCCGACCGGTGAGCCGGCGCTCCCCGGCGCGTTGCCCGCGGTCCCACCTCAGTCCTCCCCGGGAGCAGGCTCACCGACGACGGTGAGGCGCCCACCCAGCGCGGACGCGAGGCGCACCAGCGTGTCCCTGGTCGGGTTGCCGAGCCCGCGTTCGATGCGGCTGATGTCCGCCTGCTGAACCGACGCCCGCTGCGCGAGCTGTGCCTGACTGAGGTGGTTCTCCCGGCGGAGTGCCGCGATGTCCTGGCCCAGCCGTTCGTCCGCTGCCAGCCGGGCACGGAGATCGGCCCCCGTCCGGTTCGCGACGGCCTGGACGTCGGGGGTCCACCCCGCTCGGACGTCCTCTGCGATCTGGCGGTACGGCGTCGTGGCCATGGCGCACCTCCCGTGCTGTCCTGGCTGATCTTATGTGCTGACGCACATGGGACGTCAAGTGCTCGCCCGCCAGGCGGCGAGGTGGCGCCTGGCCGCCGCGATCTCCCGGCGCTGCCGTCGTTCCGACGGGTCACGTCCCTTGTCGTACGCGTGGAGCAGCAGGACGACGCGATCGCCGTGGAAGGTCGCGAAGATCCGCAGGAGCACCGTGCGGCGAGCACCGCGGAACGGTTCGGAGGGCGACCTCTGGCCGCGGGAGAGGACGGCGGCGAGGGACTGCCGGACACGCAGCTCGTACAGGCCGCCGCCGAGAGCGCGGCACCACTCGGTTCCCACCAGGTCGAGGCCGTGCGGCTCGACGACATGAGTCAGCACCGCGTCGACCACGGCCTGCGTGTACGGGTCGGCCCGGCGGAACCACCGCTCGAACCCGGACGTTCCCGTGGCGTCGTCCCCCCAGACCTCGACCTGCCAGCGCCGTGGCGGTGGAGGATCGGCCGCCATCTGTGGTCAGCCCGCGGCGCGGGCCAGGACGACCGGGCAGTCCGCGAGGTGGTCGTCGACGATCCCGCACGCCTGCATCGCCGCGTACGCGGTGGTCGGGCCGACGAACCGGAACCCCCGCCGCTTCAGCTCCTTGGCGAGCGCGACGGAGGACGGCGTGGTGGCCGGCACCTCCGCGAAGCTGCGGGGGCGGGGCGCGTCGGCGCGGTCCACGGCGTAGGACCAGAACAGCTCGTCGAGGGTCCCGCCCGCGTCGTGCAGGTCGAGGAGCGCCCGCGCGTTCGCCACGGCGGCGACGATCTTCGCGCGGTTCCGGATGATCCCCGCGTCCGCCATGAGGCGCTCCACGTCGTGCTCGTCGTAGGTGGCGACGACCGCGGCGTCGAAGCCGGCGAAGGCCTCGCGGAACGCCTCGCGCTTGCGGAGCACGGTGATCCAGGCGAGGCCCGACTGGAACGCCTCGAGCGTCATGCGCTCGTACAGCTCGCGCTCCCCGTGGACGGGCCGGCCCCACTCCTCGTCGTGGTACCGCTCGTACAGCGGGTCGCCGTCGCCGAAGCAGCGGCGACCCGGGAGGGTCGGCCCGGCCGTGGCGGCGGTGACCGGGTGCACGGCGCCCGGTAGGAGCGGGCCGTCGTCGGGGGTGTCTGCGCTCGTCATGGCCGTCACTCTGCCCCACGGCGCCCACACCCCGCGGCCGTCCTCCACAGCCCGCGCCGCACCCGGAGCCTGTGGTCGGCTGGGCGCCCGGCGATCGGCCGACCGTCCGGGATGTGAACAAGATCCGTCTACGCACTGAGACGGCGTAGGGTCCATCCCGCGCTGGAGCACCACGAGCGTCACCTGAGCCGACCTGCGAGCCGACCACCACCGGGACGTCCACGGTGGTCCGCGCGCCGTCGACCGTCGCCGAACCGGAGCCCTCCCGCCATGTCAGCACCAGCAGTGCCCACCACCACGCCGGCCGCCCCGCGGCCGCTGAACTCGCCGTCCCGCGTCATCGCAGCGAGCCTCGTGGGCACCACCATCGAGTTCTACGACTTCTACGTCTACGCAACCGCCGCGGTCCTCGTGTTCCCGAAGCTGTTCTTCCCCACGGGGAACGACACGACGGCCCTGCTCGCGTCCTTCGCGGTGTTCGGCGCCGCGATGGTCGCCCGCCCGGTCGGCGCGATCTTCTTCGGCCACCTCGGGGACCGGCGGGGCCGCAAGACCACACTCGTGCTGTCCCTGCTCACCATGGGCGTCGCGACGTTCCTCATCGGCGTGCTGCCGACGTTCGGCCACATCGGCGTGGCGGCGACGGTCGCCCTGCTGGTGCTCCGGCTCGCGCAGGGCTTCGCGCTCGGTGGTGAGTGGTCCGGTGCGGCGCTGGTCGCCACGGAGAACGCCCCCGCCGGGAAGCGCGCCTGGTACGGCACCTTCCCGCAGCTCGGCGCTCCGCTCGGCTTCATCATCGCCAACGGCCTGTTCCTCGTCATCAACGGCGTGCTCGGCGAGGGGTCCGACGCGTTCATGTCGTGGGGCTGGCGCGTGCCGTTCCTGTTCTCCGCCGTCATGGTGATCATCGGCCTGTGGGTGCGGCTCCGGCTCGTGGAGTCCGAGGCGTTCACCGCCGCGGAGAAGAAGGGCCAGATCACCAAGATCCCGCTGGGCACGACGCTGAAGTTCCACTGGCGTGCCACGCTGCTCGGCACGTTCATCATGCTGGCGACGTACGTGCTGTTCTACCTGATGACGAACTTCACGCTCACCTACGGCACCCGCGCCGTGGCGCCGGAGGACGGCGAGCCGGGCGGCCTCGGCATCCCGTACGTGCACTTCGTGCTCATGCAGATCATCGGCGTGGTGTTCTTCGGGATCTTCACGCTGCTCGCCGGCCCGCTGGCCGACCGGGTCGGCCGCCGCAAGCTCCTGCTCTGGGTGACGTCCCTGATCATCGTGTTCGGGCTCAGCTTCAGCCTGTTCCTGACCGTGCGGGAGGACGTCGCGTTCACCGGCGCGATGACGCAGGCGTTCCTGGTGTTCGGCTTCACGCTCATGGGCGCGACGTTCGGCCCGATGGGCGCGCTGCTGCCGGAGCTGTTCCCGACGAACGTCCGGTACACCGGCTCCGCGATCGCCTACAACGTCTCGTCGATCCTGGGTGCCGCGCTGGCGCCGATCGTCGCGCTGGCGCTGTGGTCGGCGGCCGACGGGAGCACCTGGCTGGTCGGCGTGTACCTGTCGGGCGCCGCCGTCCTCACCCTCGTCGCGCTGATCCTCACGCGCGAGACGAAGGACCAGGACTACGGCCGCCTCTCCCACGAGGCCTGAGCAGCCCCACCCCAGCCGAGGTCGTCACTCCCGGCCGAGGTCGTCACGTCTGACGGACGACCTCGCGCCTGGGTGACGACCTCGCGGTGTGTCCGGGGCCTGTCCGGGACCGCTACGCCAGCGCCGCGAGGGCCTTGCGGATGCGCTTCTCGCTCACCGGGACCGGCGTGCCGAGCTGCTGGGCGAACAGGCTCACGCGCAGCTCCTCGAGCAGCCACCGCACCTCGGTCAGGGCGGCGAGGTCGGCCGGGACCGGCGTGCGGGACGTGACGCGGGCGCGGGTCTGGCCGAGCAGCTGCTCCAGGTCCCGCACCTGCCACGCCAGCTGCTCGTCCCGGGCGGGGTTCGACGAGGCGCGGTCGAGCCGGTACGCCGCGGCGCGCAGGTAGCGGCCGAGCTGGGGCAGCCGCTCGGCGCCGGTCTCGGAGACGAAGCCGTCGTGCACCAGCGCCTCGGCCTGGGCCTTCACGTCCTGCACGGTCCCGAGCAGCGCGATCGACCGGGTGCCGCGCACCGCCCCGTCGAGCTCCCGCGCGGCGGTGAGCACCGGGACGAGGTCGCCCACCACCCGGTGCACCGCGTCCTCGAGGCGGTCGCGGACGAACGAGCGGACGGCGGCGTAGGCGTCGGCGCTCCGCACCGTGGTCGCCGGGCGGCCGGCCAGGTGCTCGCCGAGCAGGGCGTCGACCGCGGTGAGCTGCACGTCCGCCACCAGGGCCTCGGTGCTCGGGTACGGGCTCGCGGCGAGGGTGAGCGCCTGGGTGCCGGTCCACCGGGACGTGATCCGGCCGGTGGCCAGCCCCACGTCGAGCAGCAGCAGCCGGCGGAGCCCGGCGCGGTGCCGCAGCGCCTGCTCGCCGGCGTCGGCGAGGACCTCGACCCGGACGGTCGCCGCGGCGCCGCGCCCGTGCTCGACCAGCGCGGGGTAGCCGCGGACGGTCAGCCCGCTCGGGTCCTGGGTCTCGACGCGCTCCGGGAGCGTCCCGCCGGGGAGGTCCGCGGGCCAGGTGGTGAGGTCGGCGCCGTCGAACCCGGGCAGGGCCGGTGGGGCGGCGTCGGCGCGGGGTCCGGCGCCGGGCCGGGGCGCCGGTGCCGCGACCCCTCGGGACCCGTCCGCCGCCCGCGCACGGGACCCGTCCGCGGCGCGGGCGTCCTGCATCGCGTCGCGGACGGCGCTGCGCACCGCGGTGCTGACGGCGTCCTGGGTGCGCGCCGCGAGCCGCCGCTGCAGCACCGCGAGCTCCTTGCCCTCGTCGACCACCCGCCCGCGGTCGTCGACCACCCGGAACGTCACGCGCAGGTGCGGCGGCAGCCGGTCGTCGTCGAACGCGTCGGCCGGCACGTCGACGTCCCGCAGCGCGCGCACCGCCTGCCGGAAGGCGTCGTGGAACGACGGCGCCGCGTCCGCCGCCCGGACGGTGTCCTCCCACGACGCGGTGTGCGCGTCGAGCCAGGCGACCACGTCCCGCGCGACGTCCGGCGCCGGCACGAGCTGGACCCGCACCGGCTTGGGCAGGGCGCGGATGGTGGCGGTCGCCAGCTCCTCGCGCAGCCCCGGCACCATCCAGTCGAAGCCCTCGGGACGCACCCGGGCCAGGGCCACGAGCGGCACGTGCACCGTCACGCCGTCCGCGTCGGCTCCGGGCTGGAACTGGTAGGTCAGCGGCAGCGCGAGGTCGCCCTGCGGCCAGGTCGACGGGAACGACGTCTCGTCCACCCCGGCGTCGTCGGCCACGAGCAGCTCGCGCGTGAAGCTCAGGAGCTCCGGCTGCGTGCGCCGGGCGCCCTTCCACCACTGGTCGAAGTGCCGGGCCGAGACGACGTCGTCGGGGATCCGCTCGTCGTAGAAGTCGAACAGCGCGTCGTCGTCGACCACCAGGCCGCGGCGCCGGGACCGCGCCTCCAGGTCCTCCGCCTCCTGGAGCAGGCGCCGGTTCTCCGCGAAGAACGCGTGGTGCGTCGTCCAGTCGCCCTCGACGAGCGCGTGCCGGATGAACAGCTCCCGCGCGTGCTCGGGATCGACCGTGCCGAACAGCACGCGGCGGCCGGTGACGATCGGCACGCCGTAGAGCGTCACGCGCTCCAGGGCCGTCGCCGCGCCCTGCTTGGAGGACCACGACGGCTCCGAGTACGACCGCTTCACCAGGTGCGCGGCCAGGTCCTCGGCCCACTCCGGCTGGACGCGGGCGACGTCGCGGCCCCACAGCCGGGACGTCTCGACCAGCTCGCCCGCCATCACCCAGGCCGGGGGCTTCTTGGCCAGGCCCGACCCCGGGAAGATCGCGAACCGGGCGCCGCGCGCGCCCAGGTACTCGTTCCGGGCGCGCCGGTCGGGCGTGCGGCCGCCGTCCCGGCCGCCCTTGCCGCGCGGGGGAGCGCCGCCCGACAGGTCCGACGCCTCCTGCATGCCGATCTGCGACAGCAGCCCCGCGAGCAGCGCGACGTGCACGCGGTCGGCGTCCCACTCGAGCCGCAGCGCGCCGCGGCCCTCGGTCGCCGGGTCGCGGTCGGCCGCGAGGTCCCGGTCGGTGCGCCGCGGCGGGTTCACCGTGATGCCCAGCGGCTTCGCGAGCTCCTTGAGCTGCGTCACGACGTCCTGCCACTCGCGCAGCCGCAGGTAGTTGAGGTACTCCGACCGGCACATCCGCCGGAACGCCGAGCCCGACAGGTCCCGCTGCGCGTCCCGCACGTACTGCCAGAGGTTCAGGTACGTGAGGAAGTCCGACGTCGGGTCCGCGAACCGGGCGTGCAGCTGGTCGGCCTGCGGGCGCTGCTCGACCGGGCGCTCCCGCGGGTCCTGGATCGACAGCGCCGCCGCGATGACCATGACCTCGCGGGCCACGCCGCGCCGGCCGCCCTCGACGATCATCCGGGCCAGCCGCGGGTCCATCGGCAGCTGGGCGAGCGCCCGGCCGGTGTCGGTCAGGCGCGTCCCGCCGGGCCCCTGCTCCAGCGCGCCGAGCTCGGTGAGCAGCTGCACGCCGTCGCGGACCGCCCGCACGTCCGGCGGGTCGACGAACGGGAAGCGCGCCACGTCGTCGGGCCCGGCCGCGACGCCCACCGAGATCATCTGCAGGATCACGGACGCCAGGGACGTCCGCAGGATCTCCGGCTCGGTGAACCGGGGGCGGGACGCGAAGTCCTCCTCGGAGTACAGGCGGATCGCGATGCCGTCCGCGACGCGCCCGCACCGGCCGGACCGCTGGTTCGCCGACGCCTGCGAGATCGGCTCGATCGGCAGCCGCTGGACCTTCGTGGCCTTCGAGTACCGGGAGATGCGCGCGGTCCCGGGGTCGACGACGTACCGGATGCCCGGCACCGTCAGGGACGTCTCCGCCACGTTCGTCGCGAGGACGACGCGGCGGGTGCCGTGCTGCTGGAACACGCGGTGCTGCTCGGCGGCCGACAGCCGGCCGTACAGCGGCAGCAGCTCGACCGCGTCGGGCCGGCGCGCGTCCTGGACCCGCGGCCCGAGGTGCCCGCGCAGGGCCTCCTCGGCGTCGCGGATCTCGCGCTCCCCGGACAGGAACACGAGGACGTCGCCGGGGCCCTCGGTCGCGAGCTCGTCGACGGCCTCGCAGATGGCCGTCATGAGGTCCCGCTCCTCGCCGCGGGCCGGCGCGGGCGGCGTCTTCGCGCGGGCGGCCGGGCGCGCGGGGGCGGCGTCGTCCAGGTCGTCGGGGTCGTCCGTCGGCCGGTCGGGGGACAGGGGCCGGTACCGGATCTCGACCGGGTAGGTGCGGCCGGTGACCTCGACGACCGGGGCCGGCGCGCCCTCGGGGTGCTCGGGGCTGGCCGGCCCGGCGAAGTGCGCCGCGAACCGGGCCGAGTCGATCGTCGCCGACGTGATGACGACCTTGAGCTCGGGGCGGCGGGGCAGCAGCTGCGCCAGGTACCCGAGGATGAAGTCGATGTTGAGCGACCGCTCGTGGGCCTCGTCGATGATCAGGGTGTCGTAGGCGCGCAGCTCCGGGTCGCGCTGGATCTGCGCGAGCAGGATGCCGTCGGTCATCACCTTGACGAGCGTCCGCTCCGACGACTCGTCGGTGAACCGCACCTGGTAGCCCACCAGCTCGCCGATGCTCGTGCCCAGCTCCTCGGCGATCCGCTCCGCCACCGTGCGCGCGGCGATCCGGCGGGGCTGGGTGTGGCCGATCTGGCCGTCGCGCCCCCGGCCGAGCTCCAGGGCGATCTTCGGCAGCTGCGTCGTCTTCCCGGACCCGGTCTCGCCCGCGACGATCACCACCTGGTGGTCGCGGATGGCGGCGGCGATCTCCGCGCGGCGGGCGGACACCGGCAGCTGCTCGGGGTAGACGACCGGCGGGAGCACCACCGCGCGGCGGGCGTCGGCGAGCGCGGCGAGGCGCCGGGTCCGGCCCTCGCGGCCCTGGGCGCGGGCATCACACCCTCGCGCGCGGCCGTCGCGGCCCGGGGGCTGGCCCTCGCGCCCGGAGGTGCGGGCCCCGGGCGTGCGGGCCTCGGCGTCACGGGCCGGCTGCGCGTCGCGCGGACGGCCGCCGCGGCCCCCGCGCCGCCCGCGTCGCCGCGGCGCGCCGGTCCCCTCGGAGGCGTCCCCGGGGCGCGCGTCGTCCCGGGGTGCGGGCGCGGCGGAGGTCGGGTCGGTGGCAGTCACGGGCCTCCATTGTCACCGCACGGGCCGTGCGCGGCGATCCCGATTCGCGCAGGGCGATCAGGGCGATCGGGCAGCACGCGCGCCCGGAGGCACGCGGACGCCGGGACCGGTGCGCCGTGCACCGGTCCCGGCGGGGCGACCCTGCGTGCGGCTGCTACCGGAGCAGCCGGTCCGAGATCGCCACGGACCCGCGCAGCCGGATGTCCTGCACGGACGCCCCGACCAGCACCGGGATGGTCCCCGTCGGGGTCCGCCAGGCGTCGAGGTCGACGTCCCAGTAGGACATCGACTCCGGGCTGAGGGTCACGGTGACGGCCTGCGTCTGCCCGGGCGCGAGCGTCACGGTGCCCCACCCGGCCAGGGAGACGGGCGCGCTGCTGACCCGGCGGGTCGGCAGGTTCCCGACGTAGACCTGGACCGTCTCGGTACCCGCGACCGCCCCGGTGTTCGTGACGTCGACCGTGGCCTGGAGCTGCGTGCCCTCGCCGTCCGGGTCGGGGACGGCGGCGGTGCGCAGGTTCGCGTAGGCGTACGACGTGTAGGACAGCCCGTGCCCGAACGGGTACTGCGGCTCGATGCCCTGCTCGGCGTAGCCCCGGTACCCGACGAAGATGCCCTCGCTGAACTGCTGGTCGAGCCCGTCGCCCGGGTACTGCGACGGGTCGCTGACCGGGGTGGACGCCTCGTCGACGGGGATGGTGACCGGCAGCCGGCCGGACGGGTTGACGTCGCCGAACAGGATCCGCGCGATGGCGTTCCCCTGCTCCTGCCCGCCGAACCAGTTGTGCAGGACGGCCGGCACGGCACCGTCCCAGTCGGACGTCTGGACGACGCCCCCGGCCTCGAGCACGACGATCGTGCGCGGGTTGGCCGCGGCGACCTGCCGGATCAGCTCCGCCTGCCCCTGCGGCAGGTCGAGGCTCGGCTTGTCGCCGCCCTCGCTGGAGTAGTCGCGGACCACGACCACCGCGGTCTGCGCGGACCGGGCGGCCTGCGCCGCGGCCTGCACGGAGGGCGTGACGACCGGCTCCGGCGGGGTCCAGCCGAGCCGGAACGCGGCCCCGGCGTCGGTGCCCTGCGGGGAGTCGTTGGTGTACTCGGCGCGCAGGGCGTACGTCGTGCCGGCGGTCAGGTCGACCGACGCCGTGGTGACCGCGGGGTCGCCCGACGGCCCGGTCGTCAGCACCGGCTCGTCGTCCAGGTACACCGTGCTGGTGCCGTTGGTGGTGACGGCGAGCTCGTACGTCCCGGAGACGGGCGGCGTGAGGGTGCCCGTCCAGCGGATCGACGCGTTGTGCTCGTTGTCCTGCACCGGGAAGTGCGGGGACTGCGCGTTGAAGCCCTCGAACAGGAAGAACCCGCCGAAGATGCCGGCGAACGGCTCGGTGCGGTCGACCGCCGGCGTGCCGGACAGGTCGGGGGTGTCGAAGTACTCGACCCGCAGGCCCTCCCCGTCGCCCAGCGCGGACGTGAGGAAGTCGGACGGGATCGCGTCCGGCCCCGGGAGCAGCGCGGCGGACGTCACCGGGTCGGTGCCGGGCGTGTGGGTCACGGAGACCCCCGCGCCGGCGCGCGCCTGGATGCCCTGCAGCGGACTGACCGTCTGCGTCGGGATCACCTGCGAGGAGCCGCCGCCCTGCACCACCGCGTCGGCGTCCGTGCCGATGACGGCGATCGAGCCGACGGTCGCGGCCAGCGGCAGCGCGCCGGCGTCGTTCTTCAGCAGCACCGAGGCACGCTCGGACACCGAGCGGGCGAACGCGGAGTTCGCGGCCTCGGGCAGCGGTCGGACCGTCGCCGGGTTGTCCAGCAGCCCGAGCGCGACGACCGGCCGCAGGATCCGCAGCACGGCGTCGTCGATCCGCGACATCGGGACCTGGCCCGACCGGACCGCGTCGAGCAGCGGGCCGCAGAAGAAGCAGGTGCCGGGCCCGACCTCGGGCGTGGTGTTGCCGGGCATCTCCTGGTCCAGACCCGCGAGGATCGCGGGGACGGTGCTGTGCGTGGCGCCGTAGTCGCTCATCACCCAGCCCTGGAACCCGAGCTGCTGCTTGAGGATCTGGTTGAGGAGCTCGTCGTTCTCGCACGCGAAGGCGCCGTTCACCTTGTTGAACGCGCACATGGCCGACCCGGGCCGGCCGTCGCGGACGCCGATGGCGAACGGGCGGGTGTAGATCTCCTGGAGCGTCCGCTCGTCGACGACGGCGTTGCCGCCCGCCAGGCGGTTCTGCTCCTGCGTGTAGACGTTGTAGTGCTTGATGTCCGCGACCACCGGGTTGGCCTGGATGCCGCGGATCCCGGCCGCGCCGAGCGTGCCGGACAGCAGCGGGTCCTCGCCGAACGCCTCGAACGCACGCCCCGCCTGGGCCACCCGCGCGATGTCGACCGCCGGGGACAGCAGGACGTTGTGCCCGGTGCGCAGGGCCTCGTCGCCCGAGCGCCGGCCGTACTCCTGCGCGAGGGCGGTGTCCCACGTCGCGGCGAGCGCGAGCGGGGACGGCAGCTGGGTCGACTGCTGCTCGTTGACGTCGGGGTTGGCGATCCGCACGCCCGCCGGCCCGTCGGCCATGGTCAGGGCGGGGATGCCCAGGCGCTCGAGCGGCCGGTTGTAGAACCCGTAGTAGTTGTTGAGCTCCCCGTGCAGCATGTCGACCTTCTCGTCGAGGGTCATCTGCCGCACCAGCGCCCGGGCCCGCGCCGTGTCGTCGGGGGACTCGTCCCACCAGAAGTCCGCGGGGAACGAGAGCCCCTCCTGCAGGCTCTCCGTGACGGCCCTCTCGACCGCCGGGTCGTCCTCGGCCGCCGCCGCGCTGCCGATCGGGACGGTCAGCGCCAGCGCCGCGAGGACGGCGGGCACGCTCACGCGCCGGGTTCCTGGATGCATCATCGACACCCCCTGTTGCACGAGGACCCGCCGGCACCGCTCCCGACCGGCCGTCCCCGCCGGTGCTCAGTACGTCACCGGTCCGGGTGATGGTCAAGGACTGCTTGCCCCGGTCAACGACGCCGGGCGGGCGCCGGTGTCGCCGGGCGCGACGCTGACCACCGGACTCGCACCCCCGCCGCGCCTGCCGCCCTCCGCGCCGCCGGGGAAATCCCTCGACCCGTCCCGGTCCTCGGACGTAGCGTCGTCACCATGTGGATCTGAGCGGCCCCGAGTCCTGACGTCCCGACTCTGCCGACCCGCGCTCGCGGCGTCGGCGCCGCTGGTGGTGATCTGCATGCCGGTACCCGGCAGCCCCGCGGACCCCGAGGTCCGTACCCCCGAGTCCCCCGTCCTCCGCGCCGTCGGCGTGTCCCGCCTCTTCGGCGACCGCCGGGTGCTCACCGACGTCAGCCTCGCCGTCGCGCCCGGGCACCGGCTCGGCGTCGTCGGCGAGAACGGCGCCGGCAAGTCGACCCTGCTCCGGCTGCTCGCCGGTGCCGACCGGCCCGACGCCGGCACCGTGCACCGGCCGGCCGACCTCGCCCACCTGCACCAGGAGCCGCCGTTCGGCCCGGACGCGACGCTCCACGACGTGGTCGAGGAGGCGCTCTCGGCGGTCCGGGCGCTGGCCGGGGAGCTCGAGCGTGCGGCGACGGCGCTCGCGGGCGGCGACGGCCCGGACGGCGACGCGGCCACCCGGTACGACCTCGCGCTCGCCCGCGCGCAGGCCGCCGAGGTGTGGGACGCCGACGCCCGGGCGCAGCGCGTCCTGGCCGGCCTCGGCCTGGCCGGCGTCGACCCCGCGCGGCCGAGCGGCTCCCTGTCCGGCGGTCAGCGCAGCCGCCTCGCGCTCGCGGCGGTGCTGGTCCGCCGGCCCGGTGCGGTGCTGCTCGACGAGCCGACGAACCACCTGGACGACGCCGCGTCCGAGTTCCTGGCCGCCTCGCTCGTCGAGCTCCCCGGCGCGGTGGTGCTGGCCAGCCACGACCGGGTGTTCCTGGACGAGGTCTGCACCGAGGTCCTCGACCTCGACCCGGTGCTGGGCGGCCCCCGCGTGGTCGGCGGCCGGTTCGCCGACTACCTCGACGCGCAGCGCACGGCCCGGCGGCAGTGGCAGGAGCGCTGGGAGGCGGAGCGGGAGCAGGTCGCGCTGCTGCGCGCCTCCCTGGCCGGCGACGGCAGCGCTCGCGCGGTGGCTCCGGGCCGCGCCATGACAGACCGCAACAAGATGGCCTACGGCCGGTACGGCGACCGCGTCGGCCACCAGGTGGCGCACCGGGTGCGGGACGCCCGCCGGCGCCTCGCCGACCTGGAGGCCTCCCCGGTGCCCCGCCCGCCGCGCGAGCTGCGGTTCCGTGGCACCCTCACCGCCGCCACCCGGTCGGACGGGCTCGCGGTGGCGGTCCGGGGCGCCGAGGTGCCGCGGCGGCTCGTCGTCGACGCGCTCGACGTGCACCGCGACACCGCGCTGCTGGTCACCGGGCCCAACGGCTCCGGGAAGTCGACGCTGCTGCACCTGCTGGCCGGGGACCTGGACCCCGCGCGGGGCACCGTGCACCGGGCGCGCGGCGCGCGGGTCGCGCTCCTGGAGCAGGACGTGGGGCTCGCCGACGACCCGCGCACCCCCCGCGGGGTCTACGGGCTCGTCACGGACGGCGTGCCCGACGCGGTCCCCCTCGTGGAGCTCGGGCTCGTCGCGCCGCGCGACGTGGACCGGCCGCTGCGCGAGCTGTCGGTCGGGCAGCGCCGGCGGGTCGTGCTCGCGCTCCTCGTCGCCCAGGCGCCCGACGTGCTGCTGCTCGACGAGCCGACCAACCACATCTCCCTCGCGCTCGCGGACGAGCTGGCCGACGCGCTGCGGTCCGCCCCGGGCGCCGTCGTCGTCGCGTCGCACGACCGGTGGCTGCGGCGGACGTGGCACGGGACGCGCGCGGAGGTGGTCGACGGCCGGCTCGTGTCGTAGCCCCCTCGTAGGGTGGCGGGCATGACGAGCACGGACGACGGCGCGGTGCCGCCCACGGAGGGTGAGCAGCGCGCGGCGCAGGCCCTGGAGGACGCCGGTATCGCGTACCGGATCGTGCGGCACGGGCCCGCCCGGTCCCTCGCCGAGGCCGCCGCCGCCCGCGGCATCGACCCGTCGGGCATCGTCAAGACCCTGGTGGTGCGCCGCGGGGACGACGACTACCTGTTCGTGCTCGTGCCGGGGGACCGGACCATCTCGTGGCCGAAGCTGCGGACGCTGCTCGGCGTGAGCCGCATGTCGATGCCCGACGCGGCGACGGCCAAGGAGGTCACCGGCTACGAGCGGGGCACCATCACGCCCTTCGGGTCGCTGCGCGCGTGGCCGGTCGTCGCGGACTCCCGCGTCCCGGGGCGGCCCGCGTCGATCGGCGGCGGGGGGCACGGCGTCGGCGCGACCGTCGACGGGGACGACCTCGTACGGGCGCTGGGCGCGACCGTGGCGGACGTCACGGAGCCGGTGCCCGACGCCGGGGAGTGACCTCCCCGCCCCGGAAAGCGCCCCGCGCGGTGGGGGAACGATGACGGCGGGCGTCGCGTTGACGCAGATGAGGACGACGCCCGCGGGTGCGGGGCGGGCGCGGACGGTCCATGATCTCCGCGGCCCCACGAACGACGACGAAGACGAGGACCGATGGACCTGACCGAGGATCCCACCCCTGTCGGGGGGATCGACGTGACCGCCGTGCAGGGACGCACCGTGGTCCGGTTGTGGGGCGAGGTCGACGGCGCGCTGCGGGCCGAGGCCAGCAGCTCGATGGCGCAGGCGCTCGCGAGCACCGCGCCGATCGTGGTGGACACGACCGGGGTGACGTTCATCGACTCCTCGGGCCTGGCGTTCGTCCTGCAGCTGCACCTGGCGGCGACGGAGACGGGGCAGCCCCTGACGCTGCGCGACCCGCACCGCGAGGTGCTGGAGAAGCTCGACATGCTCGGGATGGCGGGGGAGCTCGAGCTGGAGCCCGAGCGCGCGATCGCCTGACGCCCGGGCCGGCCGCCGCCGGAGGTGCGGGTGCGGGTGCGGGTGCGGGTGCCGAGACGACCACCGGCGGGCGCCACGCCGCTCGTCCACAGGCGACGCGGGCGCTGCGGGGTGATGTCGGTGCCGGCGGCTACGTTCGGGGCATGCGGCTGCTCCACACCTCCGACTGGCACCTCGGTCGCACCCTGCACGGCGTCGACCTGACGGCGCACCAGCAGGCGTTCCTCGACCACCTGGTCGAGGTCGTCCGCGACGAGCGGGTGGACGCGGTGCTGGTGGCGGGCGACGTCTACGACCGGGCGATCCCGCCGGTCGAGGCCGTCGCGCAGCTGTCGGACGCGCTCCGGCGGCTGGCGGAGCACGCGGTGGTCGTCGTGACGCCGGGCAACCACGACTCCGCGATCCGGCTCGGGTTCGGCGCCGACCTCATGCAGGACCGGGTGCGCGTGCTCGCCCGCCCGCAGGACGTCGGCCGGCCGGTGGTGCTGCCCGGCGAGGGCGCCGACGTGCTGGTGTACGGCCTGCCCTACCTCGACCCCGACGCGGCCCGGCACACGCTCGCGGACGGCGACGAGCCGCTCGCCCGGTCGCACGCCGCCGTCCTGGGCACGGCGATGGACCGGGTGCGGGCCGACCTGGCCACCCGCCGGGACGCGTCGGCCGCCGCCGGCCGGCCCGTGCCGCGCTCCGTCGTCCTGGCCCACGCCTTCGTCGTCGGGGGCGCCGCGACGGAGTCCGAGCGGGACATCCGCGTCGGCGGTGTGGACCACGCCCCCGCGGCGGTGTTCGACGGCGTCGACTACGTCGCGCTCGGGCACCTGCACGGCCCGCAGCGCGTGGGCGACGCCGGGGCGCCGACCGTCCTGCGGTACTCCGGGTCGCCGCTCGCGTACTCGTTCTCGGAGGCGCGGCACACGAAGTCGACCGCGCTGGTGCAGCTCGGCGCGTCGGGCCCGGCCGAGGTGCGCCTGGTGCCGGCGCCGGTGCCCCGCCGGATGACCGACCTCGCGGGCGCGCTCGACGACCTGCTGGGAGCCGCGGGGGAGCCGCACCTGGACGACTGGGTGCGGGTCACGGTGACCGACGCGCACCGTCCCGCCGACCTGTACCGCCGCGTGCGGGCCCGGTTCCCGCACGCCCTCGTCGTGCAGCACCAGCCGCCGGTGCAGGACGCCGGCGCCCGTGCGGCCGAGGTCACCGCCGCGCGCGACCCGCTGGAGGTCGCGGCGGAGTTCGTCGCGCACGTCAGCGGCAGCCGGCCCACGGACGCGGAGGCCGCGGTGCTGCGGCAGGCGTACGAGCACGTCGCCGCCGCGGAGCGGAGCGCCTGATGCGGCTGCACTCGCTCACGCTGCAGGCCGTCGGCCCGTTCGCGGGCCGGCACACGGTCGACTTCGCCGCCCTCTCCGCGGGCGGCCTCTTCCTCCTGGAGGGGCCGACCGGCGCGGGCAAGTCCACGGTGATCGACGCGATCGTGTTCGCCCTGTACGGGAAGGTGGCGTCGGCCGCGGCCAGCGAGGACCGCCTGCGCTCGGCGTTCGCCGCGGACGACACCGAGACCGTGGTGGAGCTGGTCTTCGAGACCGGCTCCGGCGTCTACCGGGTCCGGCGGACGCCGGCGTACGAGCGCGCCAAGCGCCGCGGCACCGGACGCGCGCGGCAGCAGGCGACCGTGAAGCTGTGGCGGCTGACGGCGGCACCCGAGGCACCCGCGGCCGAGGGTGCGGAGCCGGCCGGCGAGCTGATGACCACCCGCCTGGACGAGGCCGGTGCCGAGCTGACCCGGATCGTCGGCCTCGACCGCGCGCAGCTCACCCAGACCATGGTGCTCCCGCAGGGCGAGTTCGCCTCGTTCCTGCGCGCCGACCCCGAGCGGCGCCGCGGGCTGCTCCAGCGGATCTTCGGCACCGAGGTGTACGAGCGGGTCCAGCAGCGGCTCGACGAGATGCGCCGCGAGGCCCAGCGCGGCCTCGCCGACGCGCGCGCGGGCGTGCAGGAGTGCACCGCCCGGTTCGCCGGGGCGTCCGGTGCGGACGACGAGACGGCCGCCGCGCTGCGGGGGGCCGCCGCCGACGACCCGGCCGGGCTGGGCGCGCTCGTCGAGGCCCGCCTGGAGGTGCTCCGCGCCGAGTACGGCACGGCGCGCTCCGCCGCGCGGGACGCCGCCGACCGGGCCGCTGCCGCGAGGGCCGCCTCGGACGAGGCGACGGGCCGGCTGCGGCTGGTGCGGCGCCGGGTCGCCCTCGTCGCCGAGCAGGACCGGCTGGCGGCCGGTGCCGACGCGCACGCCGCCGACGTCGCCGGGCTGGACCGCGCCCGCCGTGCCGCGGTCGTCCGCCCGGTGCTGCGCGGGCTCGACGACGCGCGCGCCGCGCTCGCGGGGACGGAGAAGGAGCTGCGCGCGGCGCTCGACGCCGCACCGGCCGGCCTCGCCCCGCGGGACGTCGACGCCGCGCTCGCCGACCCGGCGCTGCCCACGGTCCTGTCCGCGGTCCGGGCCGCCAGCGCCGCCCTGGTCGCCACGCTCCGGCGGGTCGTCGACCTGGAGCAGGGCCTCGCCCGCCGGCGCGCGGAGGTGGAGCGGCTGCGGGGCGTCCAGGCGGCGCGCGCCGCCACGATGGCCGAGGCGGACGAGCTGCTCGCCGCCCGCCCCGACGGCCGCACCGCCCTCGCCGACGCCCTCGAGGCCGCGACCGACCTGGCCGCCACCGCGCCGGCACGCGCGCACGAGCTCGCGGACGCCGAGGCCGTGCTCGCCGCCGTGCGCGACCTCGCCGCGGCGCACGACCAGCTCACCCGGGCGGAGGCTGCCCGGGGCGAGGCAGCGGCCGCGGCCGTCGCCGCCGTGCAGGAGGAGGCGCGGCTGCGCACCGCCCGCCTGGACGGCTTCGCCGGCGAGCTCGCGGCCGGCCTGACCTCCGGCGACCCGTGCCCGGTCTGCGGGGGCACCGAGCACCCGCGGCCAGCCGCGCTGCACGCGGACCACGTCGACGAGGCGCACGTCGCCGCCGCGGAGGACCGCCGGCGCGCCGCGGAGGAGGCGGTGCGGGACCGCGACGCACGCGTCGTCGCCCTCACCGAGCGGTGCGCCGCGCTGCGGGAGCGGACCGGCGGGCTCGCAGCCGGGCAGGAGGACGTCGCCCGCACCGCCGTGCAGGAGCGTCGCGCCGCGCTCGCGGAGGCGGAGGCGGCCGCGACCGCCCGGGACCGGCTCCGCCGGGACCTCGCCGCGCACGACCGCGACACCGAGGAGCTGCGGGCCACCCGCGCCGCGGTCGCCGAGGAGCACGCCGCCGCCGGCCACGCCCTGGACCGTGCCGAGCAGGACCTGGCACGCGACCACGAGGAGGTCGAGGCGGCCCGGGAGGACCACCCCACCGTGCTCGCGCGGCAGGGTGCCGAGCAGGCGCGCGTCGACGCGGCGGACTCCGTGACCGACGCGCTCGCCCGGTACGCGCAGGCGGCGGCGTCCGTCACCGGGCGCTCCGCGGAGCTCGCGGACGTGCTCGACGAGCACGGCTTCGCCGACGAGGACGGCGCGCGCGCGGCGATCGCCGAGACCGGCGACGTCGCGGCGGTCGAGCGCACCGTGGAGGCCTACCGGACGGCGGTCGCGCGGGTCGAGGACGGGCTGCGCGACCCCGAGCTCGCCGACCTCGCGGCCGCGGACCCCGACGAGCTCACCGCCCACGCCGCAGAGCTCGACGCCGAGGTGACCGAGGCGCTCGCCGCCGCCGACACCGCCGGGGCCGCCCTCGGGTCCGTGCGGGACCGGGTCGAGCGCGCGACCGAGGCCGCCGCGCACGTGACCGCGTCGGCCGCCGCCCTCGCTGCGGCGGAGGCCGACGCCGCACCGGTGACCCGGATGGCCCGGCTCGCCGGAGGGGCGGACGCCGACAACGCCCGCGCGCTCTCGCTGGCCACGTACGTCCTGGTCCGGCGGTTCGAGGACGTCGTGGCGGCGGCCAACGACCGGCTCCGCGTGATGTCCGACGGCCGGTACGAGCTCGAGCGGAGCGACGAGCGCGAGGACGTCAGCACCCGGCGGACCGGCCTGGCCATGCGGGTCGTCGACCACACCACCGGCTCCGCCCGCGACCCGCGCACGCTGTCGGGCGGCGAGACCTTCTACGTCTCGCTGTGCCTGGCGCTCGGCATGGCGGACGTCGTCACCGCCGAGGCGGGCGGCGTCGAGCTCGGCACCCTGTTCATCGACGAGGGGTTCGGCACGCTCGACCCGCACACGCTCGACGCGGTGCTCGCCGAGCTCGGCCGGCTCCGGGCGGGCGGCCGGGTCGTCGGCGTCGTCTCGCACGTGGAGGCGCTCAAGCAGGCGGTCGCCGAGCGGATCGAGGTCCGGCGGCGCGGGGACGGTTCGAGCACCCTGACCGTCGTCGCGGGCTGACGCCGCCCGTCACCGTCCCGCCGCGGGCTCACCGCGCGCCGCCGCGGGCGCACCGCGCCCCGCCGCGGGCGCACCACGTCCCCCGCGGGCTCACCACGTCCAGCCGCGGGCGGCGAGCTCGACCTCCTCGCGCATCCGCTCCCACGGGTCGCCCTTCGCCCGCGGCAGCACCTCCACGCCGGCGAGCTTGCACGCGTCCGCCAGCAGCGCGTCGTACGCCAGCTGGCTCGCGATGATCCGCTCCGCCCGCGCCCACGCGTGCCGGTCCTCCTCCAGCCGCTGCAAGTGGTCCGCCACGATGCCCAGCCGCATCTGCACGTGCAGGGCGTCGAACGGGTCGGGCGCCGGCGGCGTGTGGCTCCCGTGGCGGACCCGCGAGGCCACCCGGTCGAGCACCCCGGCCACGCGCGCCCGGCGCCGCTCCCGGGCCGCGCGCCGCCGTGGCGACACCTCGGCGCCCGGGGCGAGTCGCAGCAGGGCGGCGAAGGTGAACGCCGGTAGCACCATCCAGATCAGCAGCGACCACGCCATCGGAGCACCTCGTGCACCAGACTAGATCCGCGGTGTGACGCACGCCACACTCCGGGACCGGTCTCCGGGTCAGGGTGAGGGACCTTCGGCCCCGGGGTCGGATCAGGGACCGACCAGGGTGCTCACGGATGCCGGTGGCGTCCCGCGCGGCGGGACGATCGACCGGCCACCACTCGACACGAAGGAACAGGACACCATGACCAGCGACGACGCCACACCGATCGCCAGCGCCCGCGGCCTGGTCAAGACGTACGGCAAGGGCGACACCGCGGTGCGCGCGCTGGCGGGGGTGGACGTCGACTTCGGCCGGGGCGAGCTCACCGCGATCATGGGGCCGTCCGGGTCGGGCAAGTCGACCCTCATGCACTGCATGGCGGGCCTCGACCGCGTCGACTCCGGCTCCGTGGTCGTGGACGGGCTGCAGGTCGGGCAGATGAACGAGCGCCAGCTGACCCGCCTGCGCCGCGACCGGCTCGGGTTCGTGTTCCAGGCGTTCAACCTGGTGCCGACCCTGACGGCGCTGGAGAACATCACGCTGCCGCTCGACATCGCGCGCCGGCCCGTCGACCGCGCGCACCTGGACGCGGTCGTGCAGGCCGTGGGCCTGGCGGACCGTCTCGACCACAAGCCGGCCGAGCTGTCCGGTGGCCAGCAGCAGCGCGTCGCGTGCGCCCGGGCGCTCGTGTCCCGTCCCGCGGTCGTGTTCGCCGACGAGCCGACGGGGAACCTCGACTCCACGTCGTCGGGCGAGGTGCTCGGCTTCCTGCGCCGGTCCGTCGACGACCTCGGGCAGTCCGTCGTCATGGTGACGCACGACCCCACCGCGGCCTCCTACGCCCACCGGGTGCTGTTCCTCGCGGACGGGCGCCTGGTCGGGGAGATCACCGACCCGACGCCCGACACCGTCCTCGCGGCGCTCGCCGCGCTGCGCCCGGTCCCCGCGGCGCCGGTGGGGGCGCACGTCGCCGACGGCGCGGTCGTCTGATGGGCCGCGTCGCGCTGCGCGGGATCCGCGCGCACCTGGTCCGCTTCGTGCTGTCGCTGCTGGCCGTGGCGCTGGGCGTGGCGTTCGTCGCCGGCACCTTCTCGCTGCGGACGATGATGTCGAGCACGTTCGACGGCATCGTCGACGCCGCGGCGCCGGCCGACGCCTACCTCCGTCCGCAGCCCGCGGACGGGGCCTCGGTGGTGGAGGACGCCGCGGTCACCGGGACCGTCCCGCGCGAGCTGGCCGCCGAGATCGCCGACCTCGACGGGGTCGCGCACGCGATCCCCGAGGCCCAGGGGTCGATCGTCCTCGTGGGGGCCGACGGCACGGCGGTGCAGAGCACCCAGGCGCCGAGCTTCGCGTTCCCGTGGGTGCCGGACGACCCGTCGATCGACGTCGCGGAGGGCCGCGGCCCCGAGCGCGCGGGCGAGGTCGCGCTGGAGACGGCCACGCTCGAGTCGTCGGGCCTGGCGATCGGCGACACCACCACGGCCGTGCTCGCCGGGCAGGTCACCGACGTCGAGATCGTGGGCCGGATCGACCTGGGCGGCCCGATGGCGGGCGCGACGATCGTGCTGGTCGACGAGGACACCGGGTTCACGCTGTTCGCCCCGGACGGCGGCGTCGCGGACATCGCGCTGTACGCCGCGGACGGGACCACGCCCGAGCAGCTCGTCGAGCGCCTGGAGCCGTTCGCCACGGGCGACCTGCAGGCCGTCACGGGTGCGGAGCTCCGCGAGGACAACAAGGCCGCGATCGACGACATGCTCGGCTTCGTCACGACGTTCCTGCTGGTCTTCGCCGCGATCGCGCTGTTCGTCGGGGCGTTCATCATCTCCAACACGTTCGCGATGTCCGTGCGGCAGCGGATGCGGGAGTTCGCCCTGCTGCGGGCGGTCGGCGCGTCCCCGGCGCAGGTGTTCGCGTCGATCCTCGTGCAGGCGGCCGTCGTGGGGCTGCTCGGCTCCGCGATCGGGATCGCCGGCGGGCTGGGCCTCGTGCAGGGGCTCAAGGCCGTGTTCGAGGCGATGGGCATGGACCTCGCCGGTGACATCCCCGTCGACGCCGCGACCATCGGGGTCTCCCTCGTGGTCGGCACGCTCGTCAGCGTGCTGGCCGCGGCCGTCCCCGCCCGGCGCGCGGCGCTGGTCCCGCCGGTCGAGGCCATGCGGGACGACGTCACCGTGCCGGAGCGGTCCATGCGGGTCCGCGCGGTGCTCGGCCTGGTCGTCGCCGGTGCGGGCGTCGCGGGGGTGCTCGCGGCGGTGCTGAACCCGGAGGCCGAGCAGGCCGGGACCGCGCTGGGCGCGGGCGCGGGCGCCGTCCTGGTCGGGGCGCTGATGCTCGCGCCGAGCCTCGCGCGCAGCGTGATCGGCGTGCTGGCGTGGCCGTTCGTCCGCCTGATCCGGCCCGTCGGGCGCCTGGCCCGCGGGAACGTGGTCCGCAACCCGCGCCGGACGGCCAACACGGCCGGTGCGCTCATGATCGGCATGGCGCTCGTCGGCGGCGTGTCGGTGATCGCGGTGTCCGCGCAGCAGTCCGTGGCGGGCGTCGTCGAGTCGCAGACCCACGCCGACCTGGTGCTCCAGTCCGCGACCTTCCAGATCCCTGCCGGTGCCGTGGCGGACGTCGAGGCGCTCCCGGAGGTCGGGACGTCGGACGCCATCGCGTTCGCGCCGCTGTCCGTGGGCGCCGACGAGCCGGACGGGGACGACGCCGCCCTGCAGTACGTGGCCGGCGTGCCGGAGGACCTGTTCGGCCGGTCCGTCGACGCCGAGACGATCGACGGCGACCTCGCCACGCTCGGCGACGGCCGGGCGGGGGTGCAGGAGGCGGCCGCCGACGCGAACGGCTGGGCGGTCGGCGACACGCTGACGGTCGCGTCCACGACCGGGCCGCAGGACCTCACCATCGGCGCGGTGTTCTCCAGCAACGTGCTGGGCTCGGCGGTGGTGGTCGCGCAGGACGTCCTCGACACGCTCGCGCCCCCGGAGCAGCAGACGGTCGACACCGTCCTGGTCAGCGCCGCGGACGGTGTCACGACCACCGACCTGCAGGACGACGTCACCGCGGCGGTCGCGCCCTACGTGGTCGTCTCGGTGCTCACGCAGGACGAGTTCGTGTCGAACCTCGCGGACCAGGTGAACCAGGTGCTGGTCATCCTGTACGCGCTGCTCGGGCTGTCCGTCGTCATCGCGGTGCTGGGCATCGTGAACACGCTGGCGCTGTCCGTCATCGAGCGGACCCGGGAGATCGGGCTGCTGCGGGCCGTCGGCCTCGGGCGCGTGCAGCTCGCCGGGACGGTGATGGTCGAGTCCGTGCTGACCGCGGTGTTCGGGACGGTCGTCGGGCTCGTGGTCGGGGTCGGCCTCGCCTCCGCGCTGCCGACCGTGTACGCCGAGGAGGGTCTGTCCGAGCTGGTGATCCCGTGGGGCAGCCTCGGCGGGATGCTGGTGCTCGCGGTCGTCGTCGGGGTGCTGGCCGCACTCTGGCCGGCCACACGGGCGGCGCGGATGCGGGTGCTGGACGCCGTCAGCTACGAGTGACGGGCGTCAGTCCCGACCCAGCACCCACCCGTCCGGGCCGGCCAGCGCGTCGGCCCGGGCGGGCCCCCACGTCCCCGGCTCGTACGGCTCCGCCTCCGGCCGGCCGGGGCCCAGCAGCGGGGCGAACGCCGCCCACGCCGCCCGCAGGCCCCCCGGCGTGGTGAACAGCGTGCGGTCGCCGGCCAGGACGTCGTGCAGCAGCGAGGCGTACGGCGGCAGCGGCTCGCCGGGCGACACGTCGTCGAGCGCCAGCGACGCGGTACCGGTGGCCAGGCGCAGGTCCGGCCCGGGCTGCTTCACCGTCGTCGTGATGTCGATCCCGCCGTCGCCCGCCAGCGAGACGCTGATCCGGCCGGGCCCGGTCGGCTCGCCGAACAGCTCGTCGGGCGTCTTCAGCACCAGCGTGACCCGCTGGCCCGACGCCGCCATCCGCTTGCCGGTCCGCAGCAGGAACGGCACGTCGCGCCATCGGTCGTTGTCGATCCACAGCCGGGCCGCGACGAACGTGTCCGTCGTCGAGTCGTCCGCGATCCCGTCGATGTCCCGGTACCCCTCGAACTGGCCCAGCACCACGTCGTTCTCGGGGTCCAGCGGGCGGAACGAGCCGATGACCTTCTCGCGGGCCGCCGCGAGGTGCGCGGCGTCCATCCGGGCCGGCGGCTCCATCGCGACCTCCGCCGCCACCTGGAACAGGTGCGTCACCAGCATGTCCAGCGCCGCGCCGGTCTCGTCGTAGAAGTCCGCGCGGTCCGCGACGTCGAGCGTCTCCGGCACGTCGACCTGCACCTGGGCGACGTGCCGGCGGTTCCACACCCCGCCGAACAGCTCGTTGGCGAACCGCAGCACGTGCAGGTTCTGCGTCGCCTCCTTGCCGAGGAAGTGGTCGATCCGGAACACCTGGTCCTCGTCGAGCACCTCGTGCACGAGCGCGTCGAGCTCGTCGAACGACTCGGGGGACGTGCCGTACGGCTTCTCGTAGACGACCCGCACCCCGTCGGCCAGGCCGTGAGCGCGCAGCGCCCGCGTGGTCGGGGCGAACGCCGACGGCGGGACCGCGAGGTAGTGCACGACGGAGACCTCGCCGTCGTCGGCCGCCGCCTGGGCGAGCTCCTGGCGCGCGCTGCAGATCGCGTCGACCAGCTCGCCCGGGTCGTCCTCGGTGAACGTCGCGGCGTACCGCAGGTGCCCGTCGAGGGCGTCCGCGTGGTCCGCGTCGCCGTGCTCGGTGAGGGAGTCACGGACCAGCTCCGCGAACTCGCCGTCGTCCACCGGCTTGCGGCCGGTGCCGATCAGCAGCCAGTGCTCCGGCAGCAGCCCGCGCCGGGCCAGCTGGGCGATGCCCGGGTAGACCATCCGCTGCGCCAGGTCCCCGCGGGCACCGTGCAGCACCAGGAGGACGGGGCGGTCGTCGGGGGTCGTGGTGGTGGTCATCCGGCTCCGCCTCAGCGCGCCGACGGGTCGGCCGGGTGGGCCGGGCCGGTCGGGTCGGCCGGCCCCGCCGGCGGGTGACCGGAGCCACCCGCGTGCTTCTGCTTCTCGAGGAAGTCCCGGGCCTTGCTGCTCGCCTGGTCGATCTTCCGGTCGGTCGACGCCGAGGTCCGCGTCTTGGCGACCCCCGCGGCCTTGTCGATCGCGCCCGCGATCTGGTCCTCGCGCCCGGCGACGGCCCGCTTGGCCTTGTCGACGAAGTCCCCGATGCCCATGTCCGCTCCCGTCGTCGAAGGTCGTGTCCCGGATCGAGTCAACGTCGGGGTCCGGGGAGCCGCAACCGGTGCCGCACCCTCCCACCACGCACCTGCCGTGGGTCCCCGGGGTGAAGGTCCTGCGGACGCCGCGCGGTTCCGGCCCCCCGCGCTCGCCCGCCTCGTACCCTCGGGGCGTGACCCGCACCCGCACCTCCCGCCGCCGCGTCGGCTGCCTCGTCGGATCCGTCATCGCGGTCGTGGTGCTGGTGGGCGGCGCGCTGCTCGCCGACCGCGTGACGCACTCGATCGCGCAGGACGTCGCCGCGGACGCCGTGCGCTCGAAGCTCTCGGCGTCCGACCTCGACGTCAGCATCGAGGGCTTCCCGTTCCTCACGCAGGTGCTCGGCGGCACCCTCGACGACGTCCGGATGACCGCCCCCACCGCCACGGTGCAGGGCCTGTCCGTCGTCGACCTGGACGTGACGGCCACGGGCGTCGCCGTGCAGGAGCCGCGCGGGGCGGAGCACGTCGTCGCCACCGCGACGGTCCCGACCGCGGCGCTCGAGAGCCTGCTGCGGGAGCGGACCGGCTGGGACCTCACGCTCACGGTCGACGGCGAGACGCTGGTCGCGGGCGGCGCGGCGGCGGGGGTCCCCGCGTCCGTCGCGCTCACGGTGGCGCCCGCGGGCGCCGAGGGGCTCACGGCCGCGGTGACCAGCGCCTCCCTGGCCGGCCTCAGCATCGACGCCTCGCTGCTCCCCGACGGCCTCGCCTCCCGGTTCACCGAGTTCGACGTCGCCGACCAGATGCCGGCCGGCGCGCAGATCACGGGAGCGACCGTCGAGGCCGACGGCCTGCACCTCGTGGTCGAGCTCGACGACGTCACCGTCGACCAGCTGTGACGGGCCTCGGCGACACGCTGCGGGCACTGCCGGGGGAGATCTGGGACCGCGCGACGACGGTCCAGCCCGCCCCGGGCCAGGCGGTGGTGCTCGGCACGCTCGCGTTCGCCCTCGTGTGCCTGGTGGTGCCCTGGCTCTGGCACCTGTCGCGGCACGTGCTGACGATCGTGCACGAGGCGGCGCACGGACTCGTCGCCGTGCTGTCCGGGCGGCGGCTGTCCGGGATCCGCGTGCACTCCGACACCTCCGGCCTCACCGTCTCGGTCGGCAGGCCGCGCGGGCCGGGCATGGTCGCGACGGCCTTCGCCGGCTACGTCGGGCCCGCGGTGCTCGGGCTCGGTGCTGCCTGGCTGCTCGGGCGCGGGTACGCGGTCGGCCTGCTGTGGGCGCTGGTGCTCGCCCTGGCGCTGCTGCTGGTGCAGATCCGGAACTGGTACGGGCTGTGGGCGGTGCTCGTCACGGGCGTGGTCCTGGTCGGCGTGACCTGGTGGGGATCCGAGCCGGTGCAGGTCGCCGTCGCGTACGCGGTCACCTGGTACCTGCTGCTCGGGTCGCCGCGCGCCGTGCTGGAGATGCAGTCCCAGCGGCGGCGGGCGCGCGGGCGGGGGACGTCGGACGCGGACATCCTCGGCCGGCTGACACCGCTGCCCGGCGGGTTCTGGGTGTGCGCGTTCCTGCTCGTGTGCGGCGGGGCGCTGGTGCTCGGCGGCTCGTGGATCCTGGACCGGCCGCTGCTCTGACGCCGCGGCACGGCCCGCGCACGGGTCACTCCGCGACGACGCACCGGTCCAGCTGCCGGTCCATCGCGTCGTGCTCGGCCTGCGTCACCCACAGCCCGTAGGCCGCCTTCACGCGGACCTGCCGGACGACGTACGCGCACCGGTACCCGGTGCTCGGCGGCAGCCACGTCGCCGCGTCCCCGTCGCCCTTCGCGGAGTTGAGCGAGCCGTCGACGGCGAGCAGGTTCGCCGGGTCGTTCGCGAACTGACGGCGCTTCTCGGCGTCCCACTGCTGGGCGCCCTTCTGCCAGGCGTCCGAGAGCGGCACCACGTGTTATCCGGGGCGGTCCCGGCGTGCCGTCCATACGGGTGACACGGCGCGAACTAGCCCCTCGGATGTGCGAGCGGTGCTGTAATCCGTAGGAGTCTAGGAGGGGAGGAAGAGTGTCGAGTCGTACGCAGCGAGTCGATCTCGGCCGGCATCCGACGTGGACGGTGATTGGCGCCGACCACCGGGTCGTCATGCCGGCAGAGCAGTACCTGGAGTACCTGCGTCTGATGGAGTACTCCCCGAACACGGTTCGCTCGTATGCCCGGTCGTTGGCGCTGTGGTGGTCGTTCCTCGAGCACCGTTCGGTGAGCTGGGACGACGTACGACTGGAGCACTTCGGGCAGTACCTGCACGCTCTGCGAACCGACACGGTCGAGTCCGGGGTGACGGTCATCGCGGACAGGGCGCCGCGCGCCCCGATGTCCACCGTCGCGACCCGGGTGCGGGCCGTCATGTCGATGTACCGGTACCACGCGGCGAATGGAGTGCGGGTGTCGAGCGACCTGTACGACGTTGTGCAGCGACGTCCCGGACCGTACCTGCCGTTCTTCGAGCACTTGGCGGCGAAGTCCGGGTACGTGCGGTCGCGTGTACGGCTGACCGTCCCGAACAAGCTTCCGCCGGTCCTGTCTCCGGCGCAGATCACCGCGCTGCTCGATCACGAAGCGACCTGGAACGTCCGCACCCAGGAATGGGTCGGGGACCTGCGGTACCGGCTGCTGTGGTCGCTGCTCGCAGAGACTGGCGCGCGGATCGGCGAGGCGCTGTCGCTGCGTCACGGCGACTGGAGCCCGGGGCGCGGCGGCACAGCGAGCGTGTCGTTCGAGCCGAGCGAACACCCCCACGACCAGCGCCTCAAGAGCGGCCCTCGCGTCGTGCACATCGGGTCGCGACTCGACCGCCTGTACGGCGACTACGTCTGGTGGCTGTGCGAGCGAGGCGCCGACCTCCACATCAAGGACTGGGGATCGTCGTACGTGTTCGTGAACGTGCTCCGTGAGCCGATGTTCGCGCCCATGCGGACAGAGTCGATCTACGGGCACCTGCGGTCGGTGAAGGCGGCAGGCATCGGACTGCCCCAGGCGATGTCGCCGCACTGGTTCCGCCACACGCACGCCACCGCACTGCTGCTCTCCGGAACACCGCCGCACGTCGTGTCCCGGCGCCTCGGACACAAGGACGTGCAGACCACTCAGAGGAAGTACGCACACGTGACAGAGGACGCTGAACTGGCCGCGCTCGGGAACTGGACCGCCCTCACTGACGGATGGGCGGGTGCAGCATGAGCCGCACACGCTCGCTGCCCGCGCCGCGGAGGCTCGACCGTCGAGACCCGCACCTCGCGATCGCCGAACTGTTCGACCCCTCGATCACCCAGTCGTTGTGGGAGTCGTTGCCCGAGGAGTGCCAACGGGAACGGTTCGACAAGCGCACGATGCCCGACCGGTACCGCCCATTCGTGGCAGAAGTGAGTGCTGGGGGTCCCTGGACGACCTCCGCACTGAACTTCACCGGAGTTCCGCGAACCATCAGCCAGGAACTGGCGTGGCTGACGTTCCGGGAAGTGCAGTTGGGACGGACCGTCAGCCCGCCGGCCTATGCGGCCGCGGTGCAGATCGTTCGGCGGGTGACCGCCGATGAGCCGAACGGCATGCCCGCAGCGTCGCTGCTGTCGATGCCCGTCGATGAGTGGGTACGCCTGGCGCGTCTGGCAGCGATGCGTGATGGGGCGACGCTGGCTCGGTCGGTCCCGCTCGTCGGCAGCAAGACCCTCAGCCGGTGGCAGGACACCCTCTGCTACGCGTACCACAGCGGTCCCTGGTGGGAGCTCGACGTGTGGAACCCCGTTCTCGATCCGCGGATCCCGCGGCGCGCGCACGAGCCGATGGGCCGCAACGTCGTCAACTTCTCACATCTGACGACGGACTGGTTGCGCGAGGCGGCCAAGTGGTGGCTGTCGCAGGCGCTCATCACGGAGACGTACACGTGGACGTCGCTCAAAATCCGGCTCGATGGTCTCAAGTGGTTCCAGCGCGCACTGGATGCCTCGAAGGACACCGACGGGCCTCTCTTGATCGAGGACCACGACCTCCGGCGAGAGTTCTTCATCGCGATGGCGGCCATGCTCAAGTCGCACGTCGTCACGCACGGGTCGACGAAGGGGAAGCCACTCGGCAAGACCGTCCGAGCGCAGGCCATCACGACCGTCGAGCAGTTCTACCGGTTCATGTACGACAACCGTCACCGCGCCGCCAAGGTCCTCAGTGACGAACGCTGGGGGCGACTTGACGCGACGTACACGGTGCCGTTCCGTCTCGAGGACAAGCCGCGTGGGCGCAACAAGCTCCCCACTCCGGACAGGATCCTCGAGGACGACGTCCTGTCGCGGATCGCGGTAGGGATGGAACTCCTAGCCAAGCCCCGGGACGAGGGCGGGCTGGGTGACCTGCAGGCGCTACACATCCTGGCGTTGCTGATCGCCACCGGCCGGCGCGTCAACGAGATCCTCATGATGGACTTCGACCCGCTGACCCCGCTCATCGCCGGACCCGAAGTCACCGAGGGTGACGACACCGCGCTGGTCGCCCGGATGCGATACCAGCGCACCAAGATCGAGAACAGCACTGAACCAAGCATCCCCGTGAACGCGGAGGTCGTGAAGATCATCCGTGCGCAGCAGCTGCACGTGCGCGAGCTGATGCGGGCGCGTGGGATCGAGCGGGACCCGCCGTACCTGTTCCTGCGACTCATGCAGAACAGTCACGGCGAGGCGCCGTACTCGTCAGCGACGTTCAACCTGCGCATGAGCGCGCTGTCCGAGCTGATGGGGATCAAGGACTCGACGGGGCGGCCGGTCTCGATCTCGAAGACCCACAACTTCCGCCACACGAAGGCCACGAGCCTCCTCAACGCCGGCGTCCCGCTGCACGTCGTCATGCGGTACTTCGACCACATCACTGTCGCCATGACCATGCACTACGCCCAGACGGTGTCCGAGACCGCCGAGGCCGAGTTCCTCCGCTACCGCAAGATCAAGGCCGACGGCCGCCAGATCGACGTCGACCCCGGTGACCTGTTCGACCTCATGCACTTGTCCCAGCGCGCAGACCGGATCCTGCCCAACGGCTGGTGCATGCTCGCGCCCGGGCAGTTCTGCGGCAAGGGCAACGCGTGTCTGACCTGTGGCGACTGGGCGACGGACGAGTCCCACCGCCCCGACCTGGAACGCCAGCTCATCGCGACGGACCGGCTCGTCGAGCACCGATGCGCGGCGTTCGCCCAGCGGTACGGGGAAGACATGCCCGAGGACAACGTCTGGCTCGCTGAACGGCGCAAGGAGCAGGGGGCGCTCCGGAAGGTCCTGATCACGCTCGACCAGCTGAAGGTGCGCCCGGATGCGGCACCGGCGGTGGTTCGGGGCATGGCCGCGAACGACCAGCCGGACGTGGCCTGATGAGCAGGGAGCACCTGGCAGAGGCCGCGGCGAAGCGGTCGAGCGACGCCCTGCAGCGCACCCTCGACGCGCTGCAGCGGATGCGGCGCACGGGGATGCCCGTCTCGTTTGTCGCGGTGGCGCGCGAAGCGGGCGTCTCCACCGACTTCTTGTACTCCCGTCCTGCTCTGCGGTCGAGGATCGAGGCGCTGCGAACCCAACGGCCCACGCCCAATGCCCCGGCACCGAGCCCGGGCAACGATCCGGACGCAGGGGACGCTCCGATGACTGCGCTGGCGGGCCGCATGAAGCGCACGAAGGAGCACTACGAAGCTGAGATTCAACGGCTCAACGCGGCACTTGCAGTGGCACATGGCGAGAACCTCGCGCTGCGACGACGGCTCGCTGCGTCTGGGCACCACGTCGACCCGAGCGAGCAGTAGACCCCGGGGCTTCGCATGCCACATGAGCATCGTGACCTGTCGCGTGAGCGATGTGCGGCGCCTGGCCGGTCTCACCCCCGAGGTGGCACCCCGTCAGTCAACGTTATCAAGTTGTTATCAAAAGCCCGGACAGGCGGTCCTCGGAGAGGCCATCGTGAAATCACGTCGGTCCTGTCGGGAAGTCATCCGACACTTTACTGCCGGCTGCTCGGTGATTATCATCGCCGAGTAAGTCACGCTCCTTGGTCGGAACAGGCCAAGGAGCATGAGGGGGAAGGCAACCAGATGAGATTGCGCAAAGTCACCCGGCGAGGTGGCATCGTCGCCGGGCTTGTCGCCGGCATCCTCGCCATGGGGGCGGCTCCGTCGTTCGCCTACGGATCGTCCCTGTGGAACGAGGCGCCGACGCGCTGCTCGGGCAGCTACCTCGGTAGCAGCAGCCCGAACGGCAGCAACACCGTCTACACCTCGACGGGCCCCAACACGAGCACCTGCGTGCTGACCCGTCCGCAGTACGGGGCCGCCCCGCGGTACAGCGGGATCACCGTCTCGGCGAACTACAGCAACTCGTTCGTCACCAACGTCGGGGCGTGGCGTTCGGACGCCCTCGGTGGCCGCCACCTCTGGGGAAACATCTCCAATGTCACGTAGTTCGCTCGCGATCGTCAGCTGTGCCGCCCTGCTCGCGATCACTGCCTGTTCTGGCGGCGACGGGGCGGCGCAGCCGATCCAGAAAGACATCCTCGCCGCGGCTAAAGAACAGCGCGCCGCCGGACATGATCAGGCCGCCGACCTTCTTGAAGACGGGGTCGTCGATAGCGCGGACTATGAGGCCGCCATCGAGAACGCGCGCCGCTGCATCAGTGACCTCGGGTTGTCAATGTCGGAGCCTCAGCTCAACCCTGTCGACAACCTACGGTACTCGTACTACGCCAACACCGAGGGCGCCCCGGTGGGAACCGACGAAGCGGTGACGGCCTGCATGGACGGGAATGTCGCCTCTGTTGAGGTGTACTACGTCGCTACTCACGAGCAGGTCATGTCCACTCCGCTCATCGCTCCTGTTAACACCTGCATGGAGGAGGCGGGTTACGGGCCGTTCCCGGAAGCGACGTCGATGCCTGATTTCGCGGGCGATCCCGAGGACGACGACGCCGGGCGGCGCACCACCGCGTTCGAGTGCATCGGGTCGGCGATGTCAGAGGTCTACCCCGAGGTCGAGTACTACGGCATCGGATACTGATGCGGAAGAGCTCGACGATCGTGATCGTGACCTTGCTGACGCTCTCGATGCTCCTGCCAATCCTCCTCATCGCCGGCGCTTGGGTCTTCGTGTCGCGGCAGAGCATCACCGAGCCCGCTCCGGTGATGGTCATTGCAGAACCCAATGACGCGCCGATGCTCACGCAGGCGGCCATAGCCCTGGAATGGGCCACCGACGCACGCGTCGTGGCGCCAGCGTGGGCCGGCACCTTCACCTCAGTCGACGTCGCACCTGGCGACACGCTCACCGAGGGTGTCGTGCTCGCGCGCGTCGACGGCATCTCTCGCATCGGCGTCCGACTCGACTCGGCGTTCTACCGACCGCTGTCCACTGACGCGACCGGCACCGACGTGGGGCAGCTCAACTCCATGCTGGCTCGGCTCGGTTTCGAGGCACCCTCCGGCGAACGATTCACCAGGCTCACTCAAGTCGGTGTGCGCCAGCTCGCCGCGCATCTCGGGGTCCCCGCACCCGCGACGACCACAGCGTTCGATCCGTCATGGGTGGTGCGGCTTCCGAGCGACTCTTCGGTGGTCGCGACGGTGGCCGCCCAGGCCGGACAGGCAGCAACTGCGAACGACCCGGACTTCATCGAGCTGCGTCCCGACCTCCGTGCCGGACATGTCGCACCCGAGGTCGACGACAGCGACCCCGACGCCGACCCGACCGACGAGGACGGGACGGCAGCGAGCACGCTTCCCACATTGGCGGTGGACGAAGGTTCCACCGTGGTGGTCGCACAGCAGGAGCTGCTCCTCGCGCCCGACCGCAGCACCATCGCCCCAGAGTCGCTGCCCGTGCTTGCCAGTCTGGCCGAACCGGGAGCTCGGTTCGTCAACGCCCAGCTGGCGCGCCCTCCCGCCGCCGATGAGTTCGTCCTGCCTGCTGCCGCGGTCTTCTCGGTACCCGACGGCCGCACGTGCGTCGCCGCCGCGACCGGTGGAGACGCCATCCCCGTCGACGTCCTTGCCTCCGACTCTGGTCGGGTGATCGTCCGCGGCCCCGAACTGACCACCGGCACGACGGTGGTAGTCGACCCTGCGACGGAGCGTCGATCGTGCAGATAGAGGCATCGCACGTCGTGAAGCGGTACGCCGGCCGCGCCGTAGTCAACGACGTGAGCGTGACGGCAGCCGCTGGCTCACTAAGCGTGCTGTCGGGGCCGTCAGGGTCGGGCAAGTCCACACTCCTGGGCATCCTTGGCGGATTCGCCGACCCCGACGAGGGCAAGGTCACGCGCGATCCGGCGGATCTTGGCGTTGCATGGGTCGCGCAGAACTCGCCGGTCCTACTGCGACGGTCTGTCCTTGACAACGTGGCGCTCGGAACGTTGTCACGGGGCGCGGACCACGATGAAGCCCGAACACGTTCCATGCGCGCGCTCGACGCGCTCGGAATGGAGCGTTTGGCCGGATCACCCGCGTACGCGCTGTCAGGCGGCGAACGACAGCGCCTCGCGGTGGCGCGCGCACTGGTCGCCGACAGCCCCGCACTGATCGCCGATGAACCCACCGCGTCGCTTGACCCGGCCTCGCGCGATCTGGTCCTCCACGCGCTTGTCGTGGCGCGTGATGCCGGAGCAGTGGTCCTCGTCGCCACCCACGACCGGCTTGTCACCGAGCTCGCGGACACCTTGTGGGTCATGCACGACGGCATCGTGCGAACAGCAAGTGCGGCTCCCACCAGATGACCACGACCCGGCGACGCCGGAAGCTCGGCTTCCCGCTTGCCCTGATCTTCGACGAGGTGGCACGCAGATTACGCACCCAGCCTGTCGCGACGTTCGCGTGCGCGATGTTCGCATGCGTGCTCGGGGCAGGCGGCGTCCTAGCGATGAACTACGGCGCCTCCCAGGTGCAGACCGCCTGGGACCAGCAGATCGCGCAGGGGTCCGCGACCTACGTGGTCGCCTCCCAAGTGCGAGGCGAGATCTCGGCTGCTCGATGCGACGCGCTGAATTCCGTCACAGGCGTCGACGCCGCGGGTGGTGTGCTCAGCGTCCGGCGCTCGAACACGCAGACCCAGCCCGATGACTTCGTCTACATCGAGACCGTCACGCCCCGATATCCAGCGGTGGTCTATCCGGGCCTGAGCGCTCATGCGCAACGGACGTCAGCTGTCATCGGCACCGACCTCGCCACGGCGATGGGTCTGAGTGACGGAGCCACCCTCGCGTCCGGGGAGATCTCAGTTCTTATCCAGCGTGCACCCACCGCGTCGCTCCGGGTCCCGGAGGTCGACCGCCGGGTGTTGATCTCCGCGGCACCCGCTGGCTCGCTCGAGACGTGTGTTGTGTCAGCGGACGCTGGACACGCGGAGTCCCTCGAGAGCTTGCTCACAGGTTGGTTTCCCCTCTCCGCCCCCGCCGTCGTCACGCCGATGGCGCAGGACACGACCGACGGCACTGCAGGCGATCTTTCCGTGATGGCGTGGCTACTGTCGGCTACGACTTGCGTCGCGCTCGCCGCTACCGCGTCGGGGTGGCTGTGGGCGCAACGCGCCGAGTTCGCGCTGTATCGCTCACTCGGACTGAGTCGTCTCGGCGTGGTCGTCGCTTGCGCCCTTCAACTCGCGATGTGGTTCTCACTCCCCGCCGCGGTGGGTGCCGCTGTCGTTGTCGGGACGTCGGCGATCGCACAGCAGGTGGAGTTCCCTCTTCATGTTCAGCTCGCTGTCGCCTTCGCGCTCCCGGCCGCGGTGTGGCTCGCCCTGCCGATCGGGTACGTAGCGAACTCGCGGCACTCGATCATGGACGCGGTCAAGGGTCGCTGAATCGCGGAGGAGTTTGAGTCGGCGCTAGCCGGCAGCCTGCTCGGTATCGCCTGCACATGTGTCCGCCGCCCACAAGCCCCTCGCCTGCGACGCGGCATCTGCTTCGGCATCGACGAAGGTCGCCTGGTACGTGTAGGCGCCGTCGTACGTGTACTCGTGCGCGAATCCCTCACGGACGAGGGTGTCGTTTACAAGAACCTGGTCGACCCACACGAACGCCAGAGCTCGGTCGTACCGGTCGGTGCGTCCTTGCCTTGGGTCGTACTCGAGCCAAACAGTGGCTCCGTCGAGGAGTTCGCTCGCTCGAGCGCTTGCCCCAGGTCCGAAGCACTGCACGGGCTTCTGCGCGCTCTTCGTCTCCGGGGTATCGATCCCGATGAGTCGCACGGACACTGACACTCCATTGATCAGCACGCGCGCGGTGTCCCCGTCGACGACCCGGGCGACCTGGAACGGGCCCTCCGCTTCCGGGGGCCGAGTCAACCCCGCAGCGGTACTCGGCGATGGCGCTGGTGCGTCCTGCGGCCAGTCCTCACCGAAGAGGAGGTACCCACCGACAAGGACGACAAGCACGGCGACGGACGAGAAGAGACGTCTCACAGGGCATGCTCCCATCGTGTCGACGGCATGCCGATCACGCACTGAACTGGTAATATCTACGTCGCGGCAGTTACGGGCACGGATAAGACGTGGTCGATCTGCACGTCCGCGCTGCGGGGGCCGCGCTCGAAGGCGATGGTCTCCCCGCCGAACGGGTCGGCGAGCGTCCCGGCCAGGACGACGCAGTCGTGGGTGCCCTCCTCGAGCACCACGTCCGTGAGGTCGCGGGCGAGCACGTCGTTGCGGGTGTCGCACCCGTTCCGGTCGACGTCGGCCCACGCGGGCCCGAACTCCTCGCGGGAGTACCCGGTCTTCGGCGCGCGGCCCTTCACGGGGAGCGCGTCGAGCTCCGTGCGCGCCCGGTCCAGGTCCGCCGAGGTCACCGGGAACCGGGCCGACTCGCGTGCCTGCGACCACACGGGCAGCCCGGCCCCGAGCGCCACCGACACCACGAGCACCAGCCACGCCCACCCGATGCGGCGCCCGCGGCTCCCGGTTCCGGAGGACGGACGTCGGGTGCGGGAGGTCGAGCGGGTCACCGCGGAACGGTCGCACACCGCACCGACACAGCACCTCCTCCCCGCGCGGCCCGGCGCGTCGCCCGGCCCCCGCAGCGCCTGTCTACGGTGGCGTGCGGAGGCGACATGACCAGGCAGAGCACCGCCGCGCAGGCGACGGCGACCCGACCGCGCGTCCGGCGTCCGTGGGGCAGCACCGCGGCGGCGGGCGGGCTCGTCGTGGCGGCGGGGCTCGCGTCCGCCCGCTCCGGTTCCGGCCCGGTCGGGGACGCCCTGGGGGACGCGCTGTACGCGGCGCTGGTGCTGCTGCTGGTCCGGCTGGCGTGGCCCGGGCTGCGACGCCGAACCCAGGCGGTGATCGCGGTCGGGCTGTGCTGGGCGGTCGAGGCGGCGCAGGCGACCGGGGGGCCGGCCGCCGCCGTCCGGGCCTGGGCGCCGCTGCGGTACCTGCTGGGCACGACGTTCGTCGCGACCGACCTGCTCTGGTACGCCGCGGGGGTGCTGCTCACGTCCGGGCTCGTCACGCTCGCCTCCCGGTGGTGGGGCGGCACCCGGCGTGCCGCCCGTGCCCGAGCCTGACCGCGCCCGTCGGCCGCCGTCCCGCGCCGCGTCAGGACCTGGGGACGAGGCACCCGTGTCCCGCCTGAGGGTGGTTCGGTGCTGCGTGGACGAGCGGTTGCCGGGCGCCGGCGCCCGACCCCGCGCCACACTGGGCCCGTGGTGCGCGAGCTCGTCGTCCTCGGGACGGCCTCCCAGGTGCCGACCCGGTCGCGCAACCACAACGGCTACCTGCTCCGCTGGGACGGCGCGGGCCTGCTGTTCGACCCGGGCGAGGGCACGCAGCGCCAGATGACGTTCGCGGGCGTCGCCCCGAGCGGGATCACGCGGATCTGCCTGACGCACGTGCACGGCGACCACTGCTACGGGCTGCCGGGTGTCCTGTCGCGGATGGTGCTGGACGGGGTGCAGCACCCCGTGGACCTGCACTACCCGGCGGAGGGTGAGTCGGTCGTCCGGGCGCTCGTGGGGCTGGCGACGCCGGGCCTGGACCTGCGGCTGCACCCGCACGCGGAAGCCGGGCCGGTCGCGGACGGCCTGGTCGTGGAGCCGCTGCGGCACCGGGTCGCGGCGTTCGGCTACCGGCTGGTCGAGCCGGACGGGCGCACGCTCCTGCCGGACCGGCTGGCTGCGGCGGGGATCGCCGGCCCGGCGGTCGGGGAGCTGCAGCGGACCGGGCGGTCCGGGCGGGTGCGGCTCGCGGACGTCAGCGTGCCCCGCCGCGGGCAGCGGGTGGCCGTCGTGATGGACACGGCGCCGTGCGCGGGGGCGGAGGCGCTCGCGGACGGCGCGGACCTGCTGCTGGCGGAGTGCACGTTCGCCGACGAGGACGCGGCGCTGGCGGCGGAGCACCTGCACCTGACGGCGGGCCAGGCGGGTGCGCTGGCGGCCGGGGCCGGCGCGCGGGCGCTGGTGCTCACGCACTTCTCGGGCCGGTACGAGGACCTGGAGCCGCTGGCGGTGCAGGCCCGGGCGACCGCGGGCGCGGCGACCGTGCGGCTGGCGCGCGACCTCGACCGCATCGCGCTGCCGCGGCGTCGCGCGACGCCCTGAGGCGTCAGTCCTTGCGCGGCGCGACGCCCCGCACGGAGTCCGCCGGGAACCGGCGGCGCGCTTCGGCCTGCTTGTCCAGCGTCGCCTGCAGCACGTCCACGCCGAGGACGTCGGCGAGCCGCAGCAGGTAGACGAGCACGTCGGCGATCTCCTCGCCCGCGCGGTGGTGCCGGTCGGGGTCCGCGAAGTGCTGGACGGCGTCGCCCGCGGGCAGCCACTGCACGAGCTCGGCGAGCTCCCCGACCTCCCCGACGAGCGCCAGGACGAGGGACTTCGGGTCGTGGAACTGCTCCCAGTCGCGCTCCTTGCTGAACTCGCGGATCAGGGCGGTGAGGCGGGCGAGGTCACCGGGCCCGGGGGACTGGTCGGTCATCGGCCCAGCGTGGCACGTGCCGCCTCACCGCAGCAGCCACGTGGGGGACCGCAGGTACTGCTCCGCGACCAGGACGGTCCCGGCCGGCTGCTCGGCCCGGAGCGGACCGGACGGCCCGCCGCGGGGGTCGGTGACGGTCCGGCCGAGCAGCTGCAGCCGCCGGAGCAGGGACAGCGCGCAGGCCGTGCGCGCGTCGTGGCTGGTCAGCGGGCGCACGTCCTGGTAGCCCGCGACCCACGCCTGGGCGCGCGCGGGCGCGTCGGGCAGGTGCTCGACGTACGACAGGTGCGCGGCGAGGTCGAGCACGAACCAGGAGAACCCGGAGTCGTCGAAGTCGATGACCGTGAGCGCGTCGCCGTCGAGCAGCAGGTTCCCGGGCCTCAGGTCCGCGTGCACCAGGCCCCAGGCGTCGGGGGCGCGGGAGGCGTCGTGCAGCGCGTCGAGGGCGGCGTCCCGTGCCCGGCGCAGCAGCGCGAGGTCCGCCGGCGGCAGGCACGCCGCCTCCCACGGCCCCCACCGGCTGTCGGGCCCGACCAGGTCGGCGGGCTCCCACGTGGGCCGCACGAAGTCGCGGGGCCGGTGGAAGCCCAGCGCGTGCTCGTGCAGCAGGGCCGCGGTGGTGCCGACCCGCCGGTGCCACCCGGCGGGGTCCGCGGCGCCCGGCAGGACGTCGTCGAGCGGCTGCCCGGGGACGTACGCCCAGGTGAGGCACACCCAGTGCCGCTCGTCCTCGCCGGCGACCATCGCCACCGCCCGGCCGTCGACCGGCGCCACGGTGGTCGGGACCCGCACCGTGCCGGACGACGCCAGCGCGGCCATCCACGCCACCTCGGACTCCACCGACGCGGTGTCCTCCATGTAGGCGGGCAGCGCGACCCGGGTCACCGCGACGGTCGTCCCGTCGACCGCCACCCGGAACGTCGCGTTGTGGGACAGCGCCATCAGGGCGATCGCCGTGCGCGCCGGGTCCCAGCCCCAGGCCGCGCAGAGCGCCGCGTGCAGCCACCGGGGCGCCGGGGCGCCGACCGGCAGCCGGCCGGACGGCGGGTCCGGGTCTGCGAGACCGGTGCTCCCGGTCGGGTCGTCGGTCGTCACAGGTGCCCCCCGGGGTGTCGCGTCGCTGCCGGACCGTCGGCCCGAGCCGAGTCTCGGCGGGCGCCGTCGCCGGCCACAAGGACGCCGGGCGGGAGTTCACGCAGGTGTTACCCCGCGCGGCGGAGGCTACGTCGCGGAAACACGCCCGTGCCCTGGCTGCCGCGCGCGCCGCCCCCGGCCCCGCGCGGTCGAGTGGAGCGTTCGACCCGACACGCCGGGTGCGTGTCCGTCCGGACGTTCCACTCGGCGCCCGCGCGCGTCGGCGCCCGCGCGCGTCGCACCGCGCCCGCGGCTACGCCCCCAGCGCGGTCGCGACGTACGCGATGGCCTCGGCGTGCTCCTCGGGCCCGCCGGACTCGTGGCCGTTCCAGCGCCAGGTGCGGAGCTCCTTCGGCCCGGCCCAGGCGTGGTGGGCGGCGACCACGGTGGACGGCGGCACGATCGTGTCCATGAGCGCGACCGTGAACCGGGCGGGCGCGGTGCCGCGGCGCGCGAACGCCACCCCGTCGACGTAGGACAGCGTGCGCAGCACCTGCTCCTCGTGGCTGCGGTGGACGGCGAGGTACTCCCGGACCTCCGCGAACGGGTGGCTGTCGGTGATCCCGATGGCGCGGGCGCGTCGGGCAGGTGCTCGACGTACGACAGGTGCGCGGCGAGGTCGAGCACGAACCAGGAGAACCCGGAGTCGTCGAAGTCGATGACCGTGAGCGCGTCGCCGTCGAGCAGCAGGTTCCC
>NZ_CATKPC010000021.1:0-65184 GCF_949769265.1 Cellulomonas endometrii
GGGGGGGGCGGGTCGTGCCGCCGCGCCCGGGGGGTCGGGCGGGGGGGTGAGGCCGTCGCGGATGCGGCTCTTCACGGTGGGCAGCGGGGCGGCAAGGCTCTCCGCGACCTCCCGGTAGGTGCGGCCGTCGTAGTAGGCGAGGACGACGGCCTCGCGCTGGGTGTCGGTCAGCCCGCCGAGGCAGTGGCGCACGCGCTCGGCCTCGAGGCGGGACTCGGCCTGCTCGGCGACGACGTCGAAGTCGCGGGGCCGGTCGGCGTCGAGGACGGCCTGGTCGCGGTTGCGCTGCGCCTGGACGGAGCGGACGCGGTCGACGGCCCGGCGGTGCGCCATGGTGGTCGCCCACGCGCGCGCCGATCCCCGCCGGGCGTCCCAGCGGGCGGCGGTGCGCCAGATCTCCACCATGACCTCCTGGGTGACCTCCGCCGCGTGGTCGGGGTCGCGGAGGACGGCGAGGGCCGTGCCGTGCACGGCGGGGGACAGCGTGTCGTACAGGGTGGTGAACGCGTCGAGGTCGCCGTCGGCGACCCGCGCGAGGGCGTCGTCGGCGGCGAGCTGCGCCGCGGAGCGGGCACCGGGGGAGGACACGTGCGCCAGTGTGCCGCACGTGCCCTCCTCCGGCGTCACGGGTGCCGGTTCAGCGCACCAGCGCGGCGGCCAGGGAGTCGATGGCCCCGGCGAGCGTGGACACGTGCATGCCCAGCCCGGCGGCCACGTCGTCGGCGGGGAGCTCGCCGTCGCTGATCTGCTCGAAGAACGCCCCGGCCTGCGGGCGGTAGCCGTCGAGGTCCATGAGGGCCTGCTGGCGGGCGTCCTCGTCGCCGGCGGCGTCCGCGACGGCGTAGTCGACGAAGAAGCCGATGTGCTCGCGCCACAGCTCGAGGAACGCGGTGCCGTCGTCCGGGCCGGCCAGGGAGGCGACGGCCTCGGAGAGCTGCACGGAGTTGGCGTCGAGGGTCGCCGCCGAGGCGGTGAACGCCGGCGACTCGACGCCGCCCTCGGCGGTGTAGGCGGTGAACACCGCGTACGCGGCGAGGTAGACGTGCTCCTGGAGCAGCGCGGTCAGGGTGGACCGCAGGGTGGAGGCGTCGTCCATGGCGTCACCGGGCAGGCCGGCGCCGGCGGCCAGGCCGGTCGCGATGGTGCCGGCGTCCATGCCGACGTGGTCGGCGGCGGCCTTGAGGGTGTCGGACGCCATGGGGTCGCCGGCGGCGAGCGCGTCGATGGCGGCGGACATGGTGCTCACGTGCATGGCGAGCGCCTGGGCGACGTCGGCGGCGGGCAGGTTCCCCGCGCTGATCTGCTCGAAGAACGCGCCGGCGTCGGTGGTGTAGCCCGCGAGCTCGGCCTGCGCGGCGTCCGCACCGGCCTGGTCACCGGACTTCGTCGCGACGGCGTAGTCGACGAAGTAGCCGACGTGGGCGTCCCACAGCTGCTGGAACGCGGCGGCCTGCTCGTCGCCGGCGAGCGACCCGACGGCGGCGGCCAGGTCGGCGGTGTTGCCGTCGAGCGCGGCCTTCGCGGCCGTGAACTCGGGGGAGTCGGCGCCGGCGGTGTACGCGGTGGCGACGCCGATGCCGGTCAGGTAGACGTGCTCCTGCAGGAGGGCGGTGAGCCCGGCGCGCAGGGTGGCCGCGTCGGAGTCGACCTCGCCGGCGGTCCCGGTGGCGGCGGCGAGGCCGGTCGCCAGGGTCAGGCCGGTCTCGGGCATGTGCGCGGCGGCGGTGCGGGCGTCGGCGAACGGGTCGCCGGTGCTGACGGGCGCGACGGCGTCCATCGCGTCGTGGTCCATGCCCGTGCTGGACGTGGCTGACGGGCTGCTGCCCGCGGCGGTGTCGTCCTCGGCGCTGCCGCACGCGGTGAGCGTCAGGCTCAGGGTGAGCCCGGCGGCCATCGCGGCCACGGCGTAGGTGCTGCGGGTGCGTCGCATGATCGCTCCTGGGTGTCCTCGGTGGGTGTCACCGGGGGTTCGGAGCGGGCGGCGGCCCGGATGGGTCCGGGCTACTCCGGGAGCTGGGACGCGGACCGCAGGACGGCGTCGTACCGGCCGCCGTCGTGCTCCGGCGCGGGGCCGCCGACGAAGCACCGGCACGGCCCGTCACGGTGCACCAGCCCGGCGTGCGGGCGGGCGACGCAGGGCAGCGGGCCGACGGCGGCCTGGAGCTCGTCCTCGGGGCTCCACGCGTGCCAGGTGCTGCGCGTGATCTCGGTCGTCATCGGTACCTCCGTGCGGTGGGCCGCCCGGGGGCGGACCGTGACGGCACCGGGGGGCCGGTGTCGCTGTGCGCCACGGGTGTGCGCGTTCACACGCCCGTGGTCTCGTGTCCATCGGACGGTCGCACGTCTTCCTGTGGCGAACCAAGCCGATCGGTGGTATCGCCGGGGTGAATTCACCCACAGTGGCCCGGATCACGCCGCGCCGGGGACCTCCGTCCGCGTCGACGCGGGCCCGGACCCGCAGGTCAGGAGGCCGCCCGAGCCGCCCGGCGTGCCGCCTGCTCGGCGGGGTCGGGGACGGGCGCGGCCTCGAGCAGCCGCCGGGTGTAGGCGTCCTCGGGGGACCGCAGGACGCGGCTGCGCTCGCCGATCTCGACCAGCCGCCCGCGGTGCATCACGGCGACCCGGTCGGCGAGCTCGTCGACGACGGCGAGGTCGTGGCTGATGAACAGGCACGCGAACCGCAGGCGCTGCTGGATGGACCGGAACAGCTCGAGGACGGTCGCCTGGACGGACACGTCGAGCGCGGAGGTCGGCTCGTCGGCGATGAGCAGCTCCGGGTCGAGGGACACCGCCCGGGCGATGGACACGCGCTGGCGCTGTCCGCCGGACAGCTCGTGCGGGTACCGGGACGCCCACGCGCCCGGGAGCTCCACGCCGTCCAGCAGCTCGGCGACCCGGGCGTCGAGCGCCTGGCCCCGCAGGCCGGCGTGCACGCGCAGCGGCTCCGCGACGGACTCGCCGATCGTGTACCGGGGGTTGAGCGACGCCGCGGGGTTCTGGAACACGACGCCGATGCGGGTGCGGGCGGCCCGCACGGCCCGCGGGGTGTCCCGCCCGAGCCGGGTGCCGACGACCTCGACGGTGCCGGACGTGAGCGGCGCGAGCCCGAGCGCGCAGCGGCCGAGGGTCGACTTGCCCGACCCGGACTCGCCCACGAGCGCGAGCATCTCGCCGGGCTGGACGCGCAGGGTGACGTCGTCGACGGCCCGCACGACCCGGCCGCGCCGGTTCCGGAACTCCACGACCAGGTGCTCGACGTTGAGCGCGGGGCGCTCGCGGTCGTCGGCGGTCGAGTCGCGCGGCGGCGCCCCGATGCGCGGGACGGCGGCGAGCAGGGTGCGGGTGTACTCGGCGCGCGGGGCGGCGAACAGCGTCGCGACGTCGGCGGTCTCCACGACCTCGCCGTGCCGCATGACGACGACCCGGTCGGCGAGGTCGGCGACGACGCCCATGTCGTGGGTGATGAGCACGATCGAGGCCGAGGTCCGGGCGCGCAGGCGGCGCAGGACGTCCAGGACCTCCTGCTGGACGGTCACGTCGAGCGCGGTGGTCGGCTCGTCCGCGACGAGGACCTGCGGGTCGCACGCCAGCGCCATCGCGATCATGACGCGCTGCGCCTGGCCGCCGGACAGCTGGTGCGGGTAGAAGCCGAGGCGCTCCTCGGGGTCGGGCAGCTCGACCATCCGCAGCAGCTCGACGGCCCGCGCGGTGCGCTCCGCCCGGGACAGCCCGGGGACGTGCCGGCGGAGCATCTCGCGGATCTGGTACCCGATGGTGAACACCGGGTCCAGCGCGTTCGACGGGTCCTGGAAGATCATCGCGACGCGGCGCCCGCGCACCTCGGTCAGCGCCCGGTCGTCCAGGCCGATCAGCTCCTGCCCGTCGAGCCGCGCGCTGCCGGTGACGGTGGCGTTGCCCGGCAGCAGGCCGAGCAGGGCCAGGGACGACACCGACTTGCCCGACCCCGACTCCCCGACGATGGCCAGCACCTCGCCGGGCAGCAGCGCGTACGAGACGCCGCGCACGGCGGCGACGTCCGGCGAGCGCCCGCCGTCGACGCGGAACGTGACGGTGAGGTCGGTGACGTCGAGCACGGGCGTCGCGGTCGCCGCGGTGGCCCGGTCGGCGACGAGGTCGGTGGAGGTCGGCTCGGTCGTCACGGTGCTCCTGTCCCGGCCGGGGGCTGCCCGGCGCGTTCGGCCTCGTCCTCGGCAGCGGCGAGGGCGTCGCGGTGCGCCTCCCACTCGGCGAGCATCTTGCGGTGGTACCCGGCGAGCCACTCGAAGTAGTTGCGGGCGTTCAGCAGCCGCCGCCGCGGCCCGGGGTCGTCGTCGCTCACCGCGACGAGCCCGGAGTCGATGACGCGCTGCAGCCGGGGCAGGTACGTGCGCTCGCTGGCGAGCCAGGAGCCCCAGATGTCGTCCTCGACGCGGAAGTAGTGGTTCCGGTCGCCGGGGATGCTGTGCCGCATGATGAAGCCGATCTCGACCAGCCGCCGGGTCGCGGTGGACACGGCGCCGGCGGACGCGACGAGCAGCGAGGCGATCTGCGCGGAGGACAGGTAGGGCCGGTCGACGATCATCAGCAGGCCGACGACGCGGCCCTCCATGCGGGCGCTGTTCGCGTTGTCCCACGTGGAGGCGAACTGCTCGATCCACTCCCGGGCGTCCGCGTCGAGGGCCGGCTCGGCGGGCGCGGGGGACGGCGTGGCGGGGGGAGGCGTGCCGGCGTCGGTCATGCGCTCACCGTAGGGACCGCGGCGCCGGCCTCGCGGCGGTTCGTCATGCCGGTGCGCCGGGCCCGGAACACCTCGACGGGCCAGGACGTCATCGCGGCGCGCACGCTGGTGACGGTGCCGTCGGCGTCCCGCTCGTAGGTCATCGGCTCGCCGACGGTGCCGAAGCCCGGCCCGCGGTGGATCTGCAGCGCGTCCCGCCCGAGCACGGTGAGCTCCTCGTACGCGGCGACGGGGTCCGGGGCGGCGGGGCGCAGCAGGACGAGGCGGCCGCCGAGCTCGGCGACGTCGCTGATGCCCCACAGGTTCGCGAACCGGCCGGTGTACTCGGCCAGCGGCCGCGCGTCGGCGGGCGGCTCGGGGGCGTCGGCGGGCGCCTTCAGGGCGAGGTCGATCAGCTTGATGAGCCCGACGGCGATGGGGTCGGCGGGGCCGTCGATCGCGTTGGTGAGGACGCTGACCACGAGCTGGTCCTCGGGGTCGATGTAGGTGCGGGTGATGTGGCCCGGGTAGCCGCCGCTGTGCCCGACGACGTCGCGCTCGCCGAACGTGTGCAGGTCCATCCCGACGCCGTACTTCCCGAGCTCGGTGCCGTACGCGGTGACGACGGACTCCAGGCGCTGGATCACGCGCTTGGAGGCGTCGGTGAGCAGCCGCTCGTCGCCGAGGAAGTGCGCGGCGCCGTACTCCGTCATGTCGCGGGCGGTGGAGAAGAACCCGGTCGCGGCCGCCATGGCGCGGGTGTCGACGTGGTCGATGCGCTCGCGGCGGTCGTCGGCGTCGAGCAGGCCGGTGTGCCCCGCGGCGTACTCGTGCGCGCGGCCGGGGGCGTACTCGGCGCCGGTGCGGGTCAGCCCGAGCGGCTCGACGACGGCCGCGTGCAGGTGCTCGCCGTAGGGGCGGCCCGTCACCTGCTCGATCACGAGCCCCAGCAGCGAGTAGCCGACGTTCGAGTACTTGAAGTGCTCGTTCGGGCCGTAGACCTCGCCGTTCGCCAGCACGTCCGCGAGCAGGGCCTCCCGGTCCGGGAACGGGCCGTCGAGCTGCCAGAAGTCCGCCGCGGCGCCGTCCCGGATGACGCCGGCCTGGTGGCCGAGCAGCTCCCGCACGGTGCGGGACGCGAGCGGGGAGCCGCCCTCGCGCAGCTCCGGGACGAAGTCGCCGACGGGGTCGTCGAGCCGCAGCCGCCCCTGCTCGACCAGCTGGAGGACGGCGGTGGCGGTGAACGTCTTGGAGTGCGAGGCGATCCGGAACAGGTGCTCGGTGGTCAGCGGCTCCCCGGTCGTCACGTCCGCCACGCCCCACGCCGCGTCGAGCAGCACCTCGTCGCCGACCCGGATCGCGACCTGCACGCCGGTGGCCCGGCGGTAGGCCGCCTGCTGCTCCACCCAGGACCACAGGTAGGGGGCGGCGGCGCGGACGACGGCGGCGGTGCGGTCGGACATGAGGTGGTGCCTTCCTGGGTGGGGTGCCGGGTCTCGGCGGGGGAGCGGTGGAGCGGGTTCAGCGGGACTTCGGGTCGAGGGTGTCGCGCAGGACGTCGCCGAGCGTGATCATCGCCAGCACGGTGACGGTCAGGAAGATGCTCGGGAAGACCAGCATGTGCGGGGAGGTCTGGAAGTAGGTCTGCGCGCTGGACAGCTGCAGGCCCCAGGAGATCGACGGCGCCCGCAGCCCCAGGCCGAGGAACGTCAACGTCGACTCCGAGACGATGACGCCGCCGACCATCGTGGTGGCCACGGCGAGCACCGGCCCGATGGCGTTGGGCAGGACGTAGCGCGCGATGATCCGCCGGTCCCGCAGGCCCATCGCGCGCGCCGCCTCGACGTACGGGGCGTCCCGCACGGCGCGCACCGAGCCCCGCACGAGCCGGGCCATCGTGGGCCAGGAGAACAGCGCGAGCACGAGGGCCACGGTCACGGGGGACCGCGTGCCGATCGACGTCAGCACGACCACGGCGCCCAGCAGGAACGGGAAGCCGAGGAACACGTCGGTCAGCCGCGCGATCAGCCGGTCGGCGAACCCGCCGTAGAACCCGGCGGCGGTGCCGAGCACCAGGGCGACGACGAGCGCCAGCACGGTGCACACCACGCCGACGGTGAGCGAGGCCCGGGTGCCGTAGACGACGTTCGCGTACACGTCGCAGCCCTGCACGTCGGTGCCGAACACGTGGTCGCCGCCGGGGCGCCGGGCGCTCTGCGTGAGGTCGCACGCCCGCGGGTCGGGCTGCCCGAACCAGCCGGCGAACCAGGACGGGGCGATCGCGACGAGGGCCAGCACCGCCAGCACCACGGCGCACAGCCAGAACAGGGGACGGCGGCGCAGGCTCCGCCACACGCCGCGCGGCGCGGAGGGGGCGGTCTCGGCGACCGCCGTCGCGGTCAGCGTGTCACTCATGGCGGATCCTCGGGTCGAGCACGGAGGACAGCAGGTCGACCACCAGGTTGGTGAGCAGGAAGATGATGATCAGCGCGGTGGAGACGCCGACGACCGTCGGGCCCTCGTGGGTGCGGATCGCCTGGAACAGCAGGTTCCCGACGCCGGGCAGGTTGAACACGCCCTCGACGACGACGGTCCCGCCGAGCAGGTAGCCGAGGTCGATCGCGAGGAACGTCAGCACGGGGATCGCGGAGTTCCGCACCACGTGCACGCCGACGACCTCCCGGCGGCGCAGGCCCTTGGCCCGCAGGGTCCGCACGAAGTCCGACTGCAGGGTGTCCACGACGCTGCCGCGCATGAGCCGGGTGACCGACGCGAGGCCGAACAGCGCGATGACCAGCGCGGGCAGCAGGTACGACGTCGGCCAGCCCTCGGTGGTGCCCGCGACGGGGAACCAGCCGAGCCGCACCCCGAACAGCAGCTGCGCGGACACGGCGACGACGAACACCGGGACGCTCGTCGCGAGGATCGTCCCGGCGAGCACGAACCGGTCGCCGGTGCGGCCGTGGCGCAGGCCCGCGAACAGGCCCAGCAGGACGCCGAGGACGACCTCGATGGCCCAGGCCGTCAGCGCCAGCGTGATCGTCACCGGCCAGCGCAGCGACATCCGCTCGGACACGGACTGCCCGGTGAAGTTCGTGCCGAGGTCGCCCTGGAACAGCCCGCCGAGGTAGCGGGCGTACTGCTGGAGCACCGGCTCGTCGAGGTGGTAGCGCTCGCGGAGCTCGGTGACGACGTTCGCCGGCAGCGGCCGGTCGCCGCCCAGCGCCTGGATCGGGTCGCCCGGCAGCGCGAACACCATGAGGTAGATGATCAGCGTGACGCCGACGAAGACGATCGCGAGCTCGGCGACCCGGCGGACGAGGTAGCGGTTCACCCGTCGCCCCCCACCGTCGCGTCGCGGTCGGCCAGGCACCGCACCGCCGCCAGCGCCGCGCCGTACTGCACGCCGACCAGCTTCTCGATCGGCAGCACCTCCAGCCCGGTGACGCCCTCGGCCTCGGCGACCCACTCCTCGTAGACCGCGCGGCCCTGCTCGAGCACCCGGCGCACCCGGGCGGTGGCGATGCCCGCGTCGGCCTCCGCGGCGAGGGCCCGCAGCAGCATGCCGCCGAACCGCAGTCGGAAGCACCGGACGACGTCCTCGTTGCTGAACACCTCCGCGGCCGTCGCGGGCCGGGACGTCTCCGGCCGGTCCGCGCGGGCGATCTCGGCGCGGCCGGTGACGGCCATCATCGGGACGAACGCCTCGCTGGCCCGCAGGAACGGCGTGCGGACGGTGAGGTCGGGCCGGGCCTCGTCGAGCAGGCGGGACAGGGTGGTGCCCAGGTCCACCAGCGCCTCGCCCTTGGCCCGCACGACGTCGGCGTAGTCGGTCGACGTCGAGGTGTCGTCCTCGGCGAGCGGGTGCGACCAGTACGGCAGCTCCGCGATCAGGCTCACGGTGCCGTGCCGGGCGGCGTACGCGGCGGACGACTCCCCGCCGACCATCGACGCGGCGTCGAGCCCGAGCCCCGCGAGGTACTCGTACTCGTCGCGGGTGGACATCGACCAGAACACCGCGGGGGCGATCCGGCGCAGGGCGGGGGACTCCGGCTCGCCGGTGTCGAGCGGCAGCCCGAGCGACCGCGGGACCGCGTGCAGGGCCGGGACGAGGCCCGGGACGTCGTCGGAGAGGTAGTAGTAGACGCCGCCCATCTCCGCGTTGTGCAGCGACATCATCATCTCGGGCCGCACCTCGTCGATGACCCGCATGAGCGCCTGCGTCTCGGGGATCACCGCGTCGAAGTACGCGTCCTTGTGGGCGAACGGGAACGACCACTCCACCTGCTCCACCGGCGCCGGCCGGTAGAACCGGCGCGCGTACGCCGTGCGGTCCGCGGGGTCGGCGAACCAGCCCTCGTTCAGGCGGGTGCCGTCCGGGTCGATGCACGGGATGAGGTGCCACGTCGAGGCGGTGGACGCCAGCAGGCCGGGGTCGGCCACGAGCTCGCCGGCCAGGTGCTGCAGGGTCCGGAAGCCGATGGGCTCGTTCGGGTGCACCCCGGCGAACAGCAGCTGCTGCCGCGGCCCGGACCCGATGCTGACCATGGGGATCGGCTCGCCCAGCCGGGAGGTGCCGATCCGGCGGGACCGCGCCAGGGAGGGGTGCCGCGCGACCAGGTCGTCGAACCAGGCGAGCAGGGCGTCGACGGTCGGGAAGTCGTGGATCGCGGGGACGCGGCGGACCCGCTCGAGGACGTCCTCGAGCGAGCCCACCGCCGCCCCGGTGGCGCCGTGCGTCACGCGCCCTCCGCCAGGGTCACCATCGCGTAGGTCGGGTTGCCGACGGCGGAGGTCGGCAGGTCGGCGATCCGCTCGGACGTCACGAAGGAGTACGTCTCGAAGAACAGCGGCGGCGCCGGGAAGTCCTGCATGATCCGCTCCTGCACCGCGGCGTAGGCGTCGGCGGCCTCCGCCGCGTCAACCTGGGCGTCGGCGGTCGCGATCAGCCCGGCGACCTCCGGCTCGTAGTACGGGATGCAGTTGGTGCAGCCGCCGTCGGCCACGTAGAGCGCCCGCAGGGTGTTCTGCTGGCTCGGGTACAGCGCGCCCCACCGGGAGAAGAACGGGCCGTCGACCGCGCCGTCGAGCCGGGTCTCGTAGAACTCCGCCCAGTCGGTGCTGGGCGTGGCGACCGCCTCGACCCCCAGGTTCTGCCGGAGCTGGTTCGCGATCGCGGTGTACAGCTCGTCCAGGCCGATGCCGCCGGGGTAGTAGATGTCGATCGTGCCGTCGAAGCCGCCGGCCTCGTCGAGCAGCGCCTTGGCCGCGTCGGGGTCGTACTCGCACAGCTCGCCGCAGATGCCCTCGGGCGTCCCCGCCTCGACGGCCGGGGTCAGCGCGGTCGCGGGCGTGAACGTCCCGCCGTAGATCACGTCGTTGATCGTGTCCCGGTCGATGGCCATCGAGATGGCCTGGCGGACCCGCACGTCGGAGTAGCGCTCGTCCCACAGCGGCAGGCCGAGGTAGGAGATGCCGGGCGCCTCGAACGAGTACAGCCGGTCGCCGAAGTCGCCCTCGGCCTGCGGGAGGCGGGCCGCCGGGACGCCGACCACGTCCAGGTTGCCGGCCTGCACGTCGGTGTAGGCGGTGGTGGTGTCGGCGTACGGGACGAACGAGATCTCGTCGACCGTGGGCTCCGGGCCCTGGTAGTCGTCGTAGGCGGCGACGACGAGCGTCTCGTTCTCGACGTAGTCGTTGGTCAGCTCGAACGGGCCGTTGCCGACGGGGTGCCGGTTGTACGCCTCGACGTCGTCGAACGCGGACTCGGGCATCGGGTACATGCCCGTCTGACCCTGGCTGATCTGCATCGGGAACTGGCCGTCGGGGCCGACCAGCTGCACCGTGAAGGTGAGCTCGTCGACGACCGTCAGGCCGGACATCTCGGTGGTGGTCGGGTCCCCGGCGGCGGGGTTGAGGTCCGTGTAGCCGACGACGTTCGCGAGCTGGCCGGTGTTCTCCCACGCGTTCGGCCCGTACGCCACCGCGTTCCAGGAGTCGACGTAGGACTGCGCGGTGACGGGCGTGCCGTCGTGGAACGTCCAGCCGTCCTTGAGGGTGATCGTCCACGTGGTGGCGTCGTCCGACTCCACCGACTCGGCCGCGAGCATGCTGACCTCGCCCTGGTCGTCCACCCAGGTGAGCGAGGACCACACGGCCATGGCGAAGTCGAACGCGACGGTCTGCCGGCCGGGGACGAGCTGGGCCGGGTCGGTCACCGCGACGCTGATCGCGCCGCCGCCGGAACCGCCTGCCGCCGCCGACTCCGCGTCGTCGGAGCCGCCGCCGCTGCACGCGGCGAGGGTCAGGGAGAGCGCGAGGGCGCCGACGAGGAGCCGGGGTCGCGTCGAGTTCATGGGAGCCTCCACTCGGGGGTGCTGCTCGGGGTGGCTCAGTCGACCGTCGCGGGCTCGCCGGCGTCAATAGCCGGGGCTCTGAAAGTTCAGTAGGAAATGAAACTTTTACGTGCCCGACACGGCAGGGGGCTGCTGCCGGGCCCCCCGGCGGTGGTTCGATGGGCCGCGTGATCCACACCGAGGACTACGTGCTGACCGACGAGGCCCGGGTCCGTGACCTCGTGCGCGAGCACGGCTGGGCGACCCTGGTCTCCGTGACCGACGACGGCCCCGTCGCGTCCCACGTGCCGGTCCTGCTGGAGGAGACGCCCGCCGGCGACGCGCCCGCGCCGCCCGCCGCCGCGGCACCCCGTCGCCGCGACGCCCGGGGGCTGCCCGACCGGTTCCGCTTGCCCGCCGCGCCGTTCACCGTCCTCAGCCACCTGGGCCGCCCGGACGAGCTGCTGCACCAGGTCGACGGCCCCCGCGAGCACCTGCTCGTCGTCGAGGGCCCGTACGGGTACGTCTCGCCCGGCTGGTACGGCTACACCCCGGCCGTCCCCACGTGGAACTACGTCGCCGTGCACCTGTACGGCACCCTCGAGCTGCTCGACCCCGAGGAGTCGTACGCGGTGATGGGCGCCACCGTCGACCGGTACGAGGCGCCCATGCCGGACCCGGTGCGGATGCCGGACGTCGAGGGCTACGCCCGGCGGATCGCGCCCGGGGCCGTGGGGTTCCGGCTGCGGGTGACCCGGTTCCAGGGCAAGGCGAAGCTCAGCCAGGACAAGCCCCGCGAGGTCGCCGAGCGCGTCGTCGAGGCGCTCGGCACGGACCCGCACTACGCGAACCCGGCGCTCGCGGCCGAGATGCGCGCCGAGCTCGACCGCCGCACCGGGACCGGGGAGGACCGACCGTGACCGCACCCCTCGTCCTCACCCACGCGCGCCTGGTCGGCGCCGCCCGGACCGTCGACGTGCTGGTGCGCGACGGCCGGGTGCACGCCGTCGGCCCGGACGTCGCGCGCACCGCGGGCGCCGGTGTCGAGCAGGTCGACGTCGGCGGCCGCACGGTGCTGCCCGGGCTGTGGGACGCGCACACCCACATGACGCAGTGGGCGCTCGCGCGGCAGCGGCTCGACGTGTCCGCGGCGACGTCCGCGGCGCACGCCGTGCAGATCGTCCTCGACCGCCTGGCCGCCCGGCCGCTCACCCCGGGCACCGCGCTGGTGGGCTACGGGTTCCGGGACGGCCTGTGGCCGGACGCGCCGACGTCCGCGCTGCTCGACGCCGCGGTCGGCGAGACCCCCGTCGTGCTCGTGTCCGCCGACCTGCACTGCGCATGGTTCAGCACGGCCGGCCTCCGGCACGTGGGGGTCGCGCCGCACCCCACCGGGCTGCTGCGGGAGGCCGAGTGGCTGCCGCTGACCGCCGTCGTGGACCACGTGGCCGACGACGTCGCGGACGCCTGGGTCGCGGAGGCCGCGCGCGCCGCCGCGCAGCGCGGGGTCGTCGGCGTGGTCGACCTGGAGATCACCGAGAACCTCACGCCGTGGCGCCGCCGGATCGCCGCGGGCAACGACGTGCTCCGCGTCCGCGCGGGGGTGTGGGAGCCGTACCTCGACAAGGTCCTCGCGGAGGAGCTGCGCACCGGCGACGTGCTCGTCGGCACCCGCGGCCTGCTGCAGCAGGGGCCGCTCAAGGTCGTCACCGACGGCTCGCTGAACACCCGCACCGCGTTCTGCCACGACCCGTACCCCGGGCTCAGCGGCCCGGAGGCCTACGGCATCCTGTCCGTCCCCACCGCGCACCTGGTGCCCCTGATGACCCACGCGCACCGCAAGGGCCTGACGTGCGCGATCCACGCGATCGGGGACCACGCGAACACCCTGGCGCTCGACGCGTTCGAGGCCAGCGGGGCCGGTGGCTCGGTCGAGCACGCGCAGCTGCTCACCGACGCCGACGTCGCCCGGTTCGCCGCGCTCGGCATCACCGCGTCCGTCCAGCCGGAGCACGCCATGGACGACCGGGACGTCGCCGACCGGCACTGGGCCGGCCGCACCGGCCGCGCGTTCGCCCTCGCGTCGCTCGCCGCCGCCGGGGTGCCGCTCGCCATGGGCTCGGACGCGCCGGTCGCGCCGCTCGACCCGTGGCAGGCGATCTCCGCGGCCGTCGAGCGCACCCGCGACGGCCGCGACCCGTGGCACCCCGAGCAGCGGCTCGACCTGCTGACCGCGCTGCGCTCGTCGACCGACGGGCAGCCGCTGACGCTCCAGGTCGGCGCGCCCGCGGACGTCGCCGTGCTCGACGCGGACCCGCTGTCCTCCGGGACGCCGCTGCGGGACATGCCGGTCGCGGGCACGCTGCTCGCCGGGCGCTGGACGCACCGGGGGTTCTGACGCCCGCGAGCCCCGTCAGGCGGCCGGCACCGTCGTCACCGCGCGGACCACGTCCGCCGTCGGGACCACCCGGGCGAAGCCGCCGCCGTGCAGCGTGGTCACGGTCGCCCGGGTCAGGTCCTCCGCGGACAGGACGGTGCCGTCGGGCCCCGCGAGGTCGAACGTGTGCATCGCGTCGGCGGGGAACACCACGTCGTAGCCGAGGTTGCCGGCCATCCGCGCGGTGGTCTCGACGCACATGTTGGTCTGGATGCCGCAGAGCACCAGCTGCCCGATGCCGGCGCGCGTCAGCCAGTCGTGCAGGTCCGGCGTGCCGTAGAACGCGGAGTTGACGGACTTCCGGACCAGCAGGCTCGGCTCGACGTCCGCGACGACGGGCTTGAGCGCGAACCCGGGCGTGCCGTCGTACAGGGGCGGGGAGGTGCGCGACGCGTGCTGGACGACGACGACCGGGCGGCCGGTCCCCTCCCAGGCGCCGAGGAGCGCGGCGATGTTCCGCTCGGCGTCCGGGTTGTCGCGCCGGCCCCAGAAGGCGGCGTCCTCGAAGCCCTGCTGCACGTCGATGACGAGGAGGGCGGCGTCGGTGGCGATGTCCATGGGCGTCATCGTGGCGGGGCCGAGGAACGGCGACGAGGGCCGCGGCTGCCGTCCGCCGTCGACTCCCTGCCACGTCACCCGCGCGCGACCGCGGGGGTACGTCGTTCGGGTGCATCGCCGAACGGGGCCTGGGTGCTGGCACCCACCCCTCGCCGCGCGGTGGGCGGCGGGCAGCCGTACGGTCCCGCTCATATGTGCCCTGACCTGCATGTCCTCGCCCCGCACGGCGTCGGCAGCCGCACCGCGCTCGGTTTCCACCCGCGCGACGGCCGGCCCGTCGCCTGCTGGGTCGTGCACCCCACGTCGGCCGACGCGGTGGCGCGCTCCCGGCTCGACCGGCTCACCGCCGCGCTCGGGCTCGGCGCGCACACCGCCGCCGCGCTCACGGAGGTCGCGGACCACCGCGCCTCGCTGACCGCCGCGGGCGGCTGGGCGACCCTCTGGGTGGGCGACGACACCGAGCTCGTGGCGCAGCACGACGACGCGTGGCTCGCGGCGCTGCTCGACCGCGGGTGGGCGATGGTCGTCGTCGGGTACTCCACCGGGCTCGGCTCCGGGGACAACGCGACCGTGATGGCGTACCTGACCAGCGGCCGCGACGCGCACGTCGGCGTGGTCCGCGCCGCCTGAGGCGCTCGCCGGTCCGCGCAGGGCCCGCGCCCGGCCCGCCCGCGGCGGACGTCCGGACCGAGCAGGCCCCCGGGGTCGGTAAACTCGTGCCGCACCCCCACCGCCGCGAACCAGGGAGCTCACCCGTGGGACGAGTCGTCGTCGATGTGATGCCCAAGCCGGAGATCCTCGACCCGCAGGGCAAGGCCGTCGCCGGCGCGCTGCCGCGGCTCGGTTTCGGGCAGTTCACCTCCGTCCGCCAGGGCAAGCGGTTCGAGCTGGAGGTCGACGGCCCCGTCACCCCCGAGGTGCTCGCCGCCGCGGCCGAGGCGGCCACGCAGGTGCTGTCGAACCCGGTGATCGAGGACGTCGTGCGCGTCGCCGACTCCGAGGCCGACGCCGCCGCGACCGTGCTCTCCGAGGGCCTCGCCTGATGACGAGGATCGGGGTCGTCACCTTCCCCGGGACGCTCGACGACCGCGACGCCGCGCGCGCCGTGCGGCTCGCCGGTGCCGAGCCGGTCGCCCTGTGGCACGCGGACGCGGACCTGCACGGCGTCGACGCGGTGGTCCTGCCCGGCGGGTTCTCGTACGGCGACTACCTGCGGGCCGGGGCGATCAGCCGGTTCGCGCCCGTCATGGGCGAGGTCGTGGAGGCCGCCGGGAAGGGCATGCCCGTGCTGGGCATCTGCAACGGCTTCCAGGTGCTGACCGAGGCGCACCTGCTGCCCGGGTCGATGATCAAGAACGACCACCTGCACTTCGTGTGCCGCGAGCAGGTCCTGGCGGTCGAGTCCACGGACACCGCCTGGACCCGCGAGTACCAGCAGGGCGAGCGGATCACCATCCCGCTGAAGAACCAGGACGGCCAGTACGTCGCCGACGACCGCACCCTCGACGAGCTCGAGGGCGAGGGCCGCGTGGTGTTCCGCTACGAGGACACCAACCCGAACGGCTCGCGCCGCGGCATCGCCGGGATCAGCAACGCGAAGGGGAACGTCGTCGGCCTCATGCCGCACCCCGAGCACGCGGTCGAGGCCGGCTTCGGCCCCGACGGCGCGCGCGGCCCCCGCACCGGCACCGACGGGCTGCGCTTCTTCACCTCGGTGATGCGCGCGCTCGTCTCCTGAGCGCCACGCCGGACCGTCCGGCCGCACCCGCGGGGGTGACGGTCGCGGAGCTCCCGTGGGCCGACCCCGTGGCCCGGGCCCTGCGCGACGCGCAGCAGGTCGAGCTCAGCGCGCGGTACGGCGACGACGGCACCCCCGAGCCGCCCGCCGCGGCGGTCGTGGTGACCCTCGTCGTCGCGGTCGACGGCGTGCCCGCGGCGTGCGGGTCGCTCCGCGACGTCAGCGGCGAGCACGGCCCCGCCACCGGTGAGGTCAAGCGGGTCTACGTCGACCCGCCGGCGCGCGGGCTCGGGCTCGCCCGCGTCCTGATGCGCGAGCTCGAGGCCCGGGCGGTGGCGCTCGGGTGGGCGCGGCTCGTCCTGGAGGCCGGGCTGCAGCAGCCCGAGGCGATCGGGCTGTACCTGTCCCTCGGGTACGAGCCGGTCGAGCGGTACGGCGAGTGGGCCGACGTCCCCGACTCCCGGTGCTTCGCGAAGGCCCTGGCCGGTGCCGGTGCCGGTGCAAGTGCCGGTGCCGGTGCCGACGCGGCGGGGCGTGGGTCGCGCGCGGTGCCGCCGCCGGTCCCGGGGCCGGACGTCGAGGTCGTGCTCGACCCTCGCCCGGGCGCCCTCGCGGCGGTGGTCGCGCGCGTCGGCGGCCGTCCCGCCGGCACCGCGTCGCTGGGCCGGCCGCACGGGCTGACCGAGGGCGACCCGGGCACGACCGCGGAGCTGCTCGGCGTGGACGTCCGCGACGGGTCCCGGCGGTCGGAGGTCGTCGCCGCGATGGTCCGCGCGCTGGAGGCGGCGGCGATGGACGCCGGGACGCGCGCCGTGGTGCTGCGGACGAGCGTCGCCGAGCCGGGGGCGCTGACCCTGTACCGGGCGCTCGGGTACCGGCCGGTGCTGCCGTTCGGCGACTGGGAGGGCGACCCGCTGGGCCTGTACCTCGGCCGCACGCTCACGCCCCCGGCGGTCTGACCCGCCGACACCGGGGACCGGCATGTGGACGCGCCGTGGTGCCCCGCCCGCCCGGCCGGTTACCGTGCTCGCGTGTTCCTGAGCCGGGTCTGTTGTCGCTGAGCTGACGACCTCGCGCGCCCGCGGCCGGTACGGCCCTCGCCGCGCACCCCGCCCCACCCCTCGAGGACACCCCATGGCTCAGCCCGTCCTGGACCGCGCGCCCGCGGCCGCCGCACGTCACCTGCCCGTCGTCCTGCCGCTCGCCCGCCGGCACGCCCCGGCTCCCGCGCATCCGCCCGCGCCCGACCCGACCATCCACGTGCTCGCCCCCGACTACGGCGTGCGCACCGTGGAGTCGCGCCCCGGGTCCGAGTCGGCGATCGCCCTGGCCGCGGTGCACGCCGACGTCATCCGGCTCGAGTTCTCCGTCGCCGTGCCGTCCGTGGGCGCGCTGTCGCGGGTCGCCGCCCTGGTGGAGGAGGCCGTCGCCGCGTCGGGCCGCGACCGGGCGGAGGTGCGGGTGCTGCTGGACCTGGAGGTGGTGCTCGCGGGCGACGAGAGGACCGCCCGCCGCAAGCGGTCGCAGCTCGAGCACCTCGACGCCCTGGCCGGGCTCACGTGGTCGCCGGCGGACACCCGGGTCGTGACGACCGCCGACCGCCTCGTGGCCGAGGTGCGCGAGCTCGCGCGCCGGGCCGGCGTCGACGGGGTCGTGCTGCACCCGCTGGCCGGCGGACCGGCCGCCGCGGCGCAGCTCCGGGCCCTCGTCGCCGCCTGAGGCCCCGGAGCCGCGCGGGCTGGAGCGGCTGCTCGCTAGGTTGAGTGCGTGACTCGTCTGTGGCACTGGGTGCTCGCCGGCCTCGCGCTGCCCGCGGTGCTCGTCGGCGGGTGGCTGGTCCTCGCGCTGGTGCTGGGCATGTCGCCGGCGGACGTCCTGGCCGGCGCGGGCTACAGCCTGTACCTGGTCGCGTTCCTCACGCTGCCGTGCACGGCCGCGCTGACGGTGGTCGGCCTGGGCGTGCTCGCGGTCGCCCCGTCCCTGCCGCCGCGGGGCCGGCCGGCGCGTGCGGTCGCGATCGCGCTCACCACGCTCGCGACGGCGGTCGTCACCACCGCGGCCGCGACGCTGCTCGTCGTCGGACCGCCGTCGGGCGCCGGCACGTCGTGGCCGTCCGTGATCGCGAACGGCGCCGTCCTCGCGCTCGTCCCGACGGCGCTCGCCCTCGTCGCGCTGCTGCGCTGGCGGCCGCGCGCGGCCGCGGAGCCCGCGGCGCCGGCGGTCAGCCCTCCAGCGCCGCCAGCGCCTGCTCCAGGTCGTCGCTGAGGTCGGCGGGGTCCTCGAGCCCGACCGACAGCCGCACGGTGGACTCCGCGATGCCGACCGCCGCGCGCCCGGCCGGGCCGAGCTTGCGGTGGGTGGTCGTCGCCGGGTGCGTGACCAGGGACTTCGCGTCGCCCAGGTTGTTCGAGATGTCGACGACCCGCAGGGCGTCGAGGAACGCGTACGTCGACTTCTTCGCCACGTCCGGCCCGGCGCCCTCGGGCACCCGCAGGTCGAACGTCACGACGGTCCCGCCGCCGTCCTGCTGCGCGAGCGCGAGGTCGTGCTGCGGGTGCGACGGCAGGTACGGGTACCGGACCGACGCGACGGCGGGGTGCTGCTCCAGCCGGCCGGCGAGGGTCAGCGCGGACGCCGTCTGGTGCCGCACCCGCAGCGACAGCGTCTCCAGGCCCTTGAGCAGCACCCACGCGTTGAACGGGCTGAGCGAGGGCCCCGTGTTCCGGATCAGCGTCTGCACCGGGCCGTGCACGAACGCGTCGGTGCCCAGGATCGCCCCGCCGAGGACGCGCCCCTGCCCGTCGATGTGCTTGGTCGCCGAGTACACGACGACGTCGGCGCCGAACGCGAGCGGCCGGGACAGGACGGGCGTCGCGAACACGTTGTCGACCACGACGACCGCGCCGGCCGCGTGCGCCAGGCGGCTGACGGTGGCGATGTCCACGAGGTCCTGCATCGGGTTCGACGGGGTCTCGAAGAACACGACGTCCGCGGGGGTGGCGAGCGCGGCCTCCCACTGCTCGGGGACGTGCCCGTCGACGTAGTCGGTCCGGACGCCCCACTTCGCGAAGATCTCGTCGAAGATCACCACCGACGACCCGAACAGCGCCCGGGCGGCGACCACGCGCGACCCGGAGCGGACCAGCGCCGCGAGGGCCGTGAACACCGCGGACATGCCGGACGCCGTCGCGTAGCAGGCCTCGGCGCCCTCGAGCAGGCGCAGCCGCTCCTCGAAGCTCGACACCGTGGGGTTGCCGTACCGGGAGTACAGGAACCGGTCGCTCTCGCCGGCGAACGCGGCCTCCGCGTCGGCCGCGTGGGCGTAGACGTACCCCTGGGTGAGGAACAGCGCCTCGGACGTCTCCTGGAACCCGGTGCGGACGGTGCCGCCGCGGACCGCGAGCGTGTCCGGCCGCAGCCCCTCGCGCGGGAGCCGGTCGTCCTGCCAGTCGCCGGGGCCGGGGGTGGTCACGCCTCCCGCCACGGGAGCCCCTCGGCGCGCCAGCCCTGGTGGCCGCGGCGGCCGTCGGGGCCGACGTCGCCCTCGAACCCGCTCAGGACGTTGTACGCCGGGCCGAGGCCCGCGGCGGTCGCGGTGCTCGCGGCGGCGACGGAGCGCACGCCGGACCGGCACAGGAACACGACGGGCCGCGGGTCGTCGGGCGTGATCCCGGCGCGCGCGAGCTCGTCGAGGAACCGCGGGTTCGGGCGGCCGAACGCGTCGGTCCACTGCACGAAGGCGGTGCGCTCGGCGGTGTCCTCGCCGGCCAGGTCGCCCGTGTCGGGGACGCCGATGGTCTGCCACTCGCCCTCGGTGCGGACGTCGACCAGGACGGCGCGCTCGTCGGACGCGAGCAGGTCCCAGGCCTCCTGCGGGGTCAGGTCGCCGGCGTAGCCGTGCCCGTGCCGCGCGCTCACAGCGGCCGCACCCGGGCCGTGGCGGACGCGGGCAGCACGACGGCCTGCGCCACGATCACGCGCTGGCCGTCGAAGGTCGCCGCGGGGGCGCCGTGCAGCTCGTAGCCGTCGGCCAGCGCCTCGCTGACCCGTTCGCAGAACGAGCGGTCGTCCGGCCCCGTCAGCAGGCGGTAGCGCAGGCGGTCGTCGGTGTCGGTCATGCGTCTCCTCCATCGGACCTGGCGGAAGCACCCTCGGCCGGTCCGGCTCGCGAGGAGGCGGACCGCGGGTTGCTGCGGCGTCGACGAGCCAGATCTCTCGGCCGCTCTGGATGGTGCGGCGATGCTACGCCATCGGCCGGGGGCGTCACTCCCCTCGTCCACGGCCGGTCCACGGCCGGTCCCCTTCTGGTCCGCGGCGGGTTCACCCGTGCCGGTGGCTGGACGCCGGTTGACACCTCCGCCGCGCCCGCCCCATCCTCGTGGCAGGTCATGAGCGCCAGCGCGAAGCCCCGGCTCGCTGGCCGGCAACCCTCCCTCCGCGGCGGGGTGCCCCGGGTGACGACCTGGCCGTCCACCGTCCGGTGGCCGGCAAGCGCGGGGTGACCCGGTCGACGCACCGGGCCCCCATCGATCCACCCGGGGGTCCTCCCATGTCCGTCTCCACCGCCACCACGTGTGCCACCGCCGTCACCGCCGAGCAGGCGCTGCTGCCCGTCGTCGGCTGGGACACGCTCGTCCCGCTGGTCGACGGCCGGTCCGTGCCGTACGCCAACCTGGACTACGCGGCGTCCGCGCCGGCGCTCGAGTCCGTCGCCGCGCGGGTCGTCGAGGTGCTGCCGCTGTACGCGTCCGTGCACCGCGGCGCGGGTTACCTGTCGCAGGTGTCGACGGCCCTGTACGAGGCCTCCCGGTCGGCGGTCGCGCGGTTCGTCGGGGCCCGCGAGGACGACGTCGCGGTCATCACGCGGAACACCACCGACTCGCTCAACCTGCTGGCCGGGTGCGTGCCCGACGGCGGGCGGGTGCTGGTGCTCGACGTCGAGCACCACGCCAACCTGCTGCCCTGGGTGCGGTCCGTCCGCGGCTCCGGCCGGGTGGCGACGGTCCTGCCGTCCGCGCCGACCGTCGCGGAGACGCTCGTCGCCCTGCGCGATGAGCTGGCCCGGCAGCCGTACGCCCTGGTCACGGTGACGGGCGCGTCCAACGTGACCGGCGAGGCACTGCCGATCGCCTCGGTGGTGGCGCTCGCGCAGGAGGCGGGAGCGCGCGTGGCCGTCGACGGCGCGCAGCTCGTCCCGCACCGCGCGTTCTCGCTGGCCGAGTCGGGCGTCGACTACGTGGCGTTCTCCGGGCACAAGACGTACGCGCCGTTCGGGGCGGGTGCGCTCGTGGGGCGCCGGGACTGGCTGGACGCCGGGACCCCCTACCTCGCCGGCGGCGGCGCCGTCCGCGACGTCCGCACCGACCGGACGCTGTGGCAGCCGGCGCCCGCGCGGCACGAGGGCGGCTCGCCGAACGTGCTCGGCGCGGTGGCGCTCGCGGAGGCGTGCGACACCCTGGCGGCCCTGCCCGACGGCGCGCTCGCCGCGCACGAGACGGCGCTGCGGGACCGGCTGCTCGCGGGCCTCGCGACCGTGCCCGGCGCGCGGGTGCTGCGGCTGTGGTCCGACTCCGCCGACCCGGTGGGCGTCGTGTCGTTCACGCTCGGCGACCACGACTCCGGGCTCGTCGCCGCGTACCTGTCGGCGGAGCACGGGATCGGCGTGCGGGACGGCCGGTTCTGCGCGCACCCGCTGCTCGCGCGGGTCGGCGTGACCGGCGGGGCGCTGCGGGCGTCGGTCGGCGTCGGCACCACGACCGACGCGGTCGACCGGCTCGTCGCCGGGCTCCACGCGTTCGTCGCCGACGGGCCGCGCGCCGCGTACGAGGTCGTCGACGGGTGCTGGACGGTGGCCGGGGACACCCGGCCCCGGCCCGCGGTGCCCGGCATCGACGCCATCGCCGCCACCGCGGCCGCCGCGTGCGGCCCCGCGGTGGAGGACTGAGACCGCGGCCCGGGTCGGCCCGAGCGGGGGGCAGGCCGGCCCGGGTCGCGCACGCCCGCCACGGGGTCAGCGGACGGTGACGCCCAGGTGCTCCGCGAGCGCGTCCGCCAGGTCCAGCAGCTGCTGCCGGCTGATCGTGGCGCCCTTGAGGCCCGCGGTGCCGTCCAGCCCGGCCAGGTCCGCGCCGCGCAGGTCGACCTCCCGCAGCTGCGCCCGCGTGACGTCGAGCCGCCCGACCCGGCAGTCCTCGAACCGCACCCGCGCGGCCTTCACCCCCGCGAGGTCCAGGTCGCCGATCGTGCAGTGCACGAACCGGAGGTCCTGCACCCGCGCGTCCCGCAGGTTCAGGTAGTCGATCTTCCCGCCCTCGACGGTCACCCGGTCCCACGAGCTGCCGAACGCCTCGAACGCGCCGAGCCGGCAGTCCCGCAGCGTCACGTCCCGCCACGACCCCGACCGGGCCCGCAGGGTGCCCGCGCGGCAGTCGGTCAGCGTGGTGTCGACCAGGTGCGCGTGGTCGAGCTCGGCGCCGCCCAGGTCGCAGCCGCGCAGCAGGCACTCGATCACCCGGGCGCTCTCCGCGTCGGCGTCGGACAGGTCCAGCGCGTCGAGGAGCAGGCGGTCGTAGTCGCCCTCCGGCTCCAGGGTGCCGGTCCAGCGGTCCAGGGTGTCCTCGCGCGGGGTCGTCATGGGACCAGCGTGGCACCCGGGTGTGACGTCACCCCAGCGGCCGCACCTCCGAGCGCAGGTGCAGCTTCCCCTTCCGCGCGTCCCAGGCCGTGACCACCCACCCGTCCCCGTCCCGCGCGACGGACACCGCGGGCGTCGCGGGCAGCAGCACGGGGGAGGCGAACTCCACGTCCCACGTGTACGTCCTGCCGCGCCGGGCGCCGACGTCGGCGAGCGCCCGGGCCGCGGTGAACATGCCGTGCGCGATGGCCCGGGGGAACCCGAGGGCCCTGGCCGTCAGCGGGGACAGGTGGATCGGGTTGGCGTCCCCGGACACCGCGGCGTACCGGCGCCCGGCGTCGGCGCCCAGGGCCCAGCGGCCGGTGGGCGCGGGCGGGACGAAGTCGGGCCGGGGTGCGTCCTCGGGCGGGGCACCGGGCACCCGGACGCCGGGCGCCAGGTACGTCGAGACCCCGCGCCACGCGGCGGGGGCGGACCCCGGGTCGCCCGCGCGCCGCACCTCGGACACGAGGTCGACCTGCGCGCCGCGGCGGTGCGGCCGCAGGTCCTGCGCCCACGCGCGGATCTCGAGCACGTCGCCGAGCCGCAGCGCCTGGCGCTGCTCCACCCGGTTGGCCAGGTGCACGATGCCGAGCGGGGGCATCGGGAAGTCGGGCCGCACGATGAGCGCGATCGCGACGGGGAACGCCAGGACGTGCACGTATCCGGCGGGCAGCACGTCGCCGGCCGGCTCGCCGACCAGGTGCTGGTACGCGGTCAGCTGCTCGGCGTCGGGGTGCACGCCGTCGAGCCGGTGCGTCACGGCGGGCAGCGCCGCCGCGGCGCCGGAGCCCTCGCCGCGGCGCAGCACCCGGCGCACCTGACCGCCGACGGCGGCGCGGCCCGACGCGAGGCCGGCGCGGGCGTACAGCTCCCCGAGCCGGGGCGGCGCGCCGAGGACGACTTCGCGTCCCGCCCCGGTGGCGACGGCCGTCACCGGCCGACCATGCTCTGGCCGCACACCCGCAGCACCTGCCCCACGACCCCGCCGGCCTGCGGCGACGCGAGGAACGCCACGGCCTCGGCGACGTCGACCGGCAGGCCGCCCTGCTGCAGCGAGGACAGCCGCCGCGCGACCTGCCGGGTGAGCGCGGGCATGCGGGCGGTCATGTCGGTCTCGATGAACCCGGGTGCGACGGCGTTGGCCGTGCCCCCGAACGCCGCGAGCAGCGGCGCGGTGGCCTGGACCATGCCGATGACCCCGCCCTTCGAGGCGGCGTAGTTCGTCTGCCCGCGGTTCCCGGCGATCCCGGAGGTCGAGGCGAGCGACACGATCCGCGGCGCGTCGGTGAAGTCGCCCGACGTCAGCAGCGCCTCGTTGATCCGGAGCTGCGCGGCGATGTTCACCGCGATGACGGACTCCCAGCGGTCGGGCGTCATGTTCGCGAGCAGCTTGTCCCGGGTGATGCCCGCGTTGTGCACGACGACGTCGAGCCGGCCGTGCCGCGCCAGGGCGTGCTCCAGGATCCGGGCCCCGGCGTCCTCGGCCGTGACGTCGAGCTGCAGCGCGGTGCCGCGCACCCGGTTCGCGACCGACGCGAGCGCCTCGCCCGCGGCGGGGACGTCGACGGCCACGACGGTGGCGCCGTCGCGGGCGAGCGTCGTGGCGATGGCCTCGCCGATGCCCCGGGCGGCGCCCGTGACGACCGCGACCCGGCCGTCGAGCGGCCGCTCCCAGTCCGCGGGCAGGGACCCGGCCGCGGAGTCGACCGGCAGCAGCTGCCCGTCGACGTACGCGGAGCGGGGCGACAGCAGGAACCGCAGCGCGCCGAGCACGCCGGGCGCGGTGACGGGCACGTCGTCCGCGACCACCACGCCGTTCGCGGTGGCGCCGCCGCGCAGCTCCTTGGCGATCGAGCGCAGCGCGCCGTCGACGCCCTGGCGGGCCGCGGCGAGCGCAGGCGCGTGGTCCGCGGCGGCGGGTCGGGACACCGTGACCACCCGGCCGTGCCGGGCGAGCGTCTTGAGCGTCGGGGCCAGCGTCAGCAGCGGGTCGGCGAGGTCCCGGGGGTGCTCGATCTCGGTGAGCGCGAGCACGACGGCGGCGAACCGCGTGCCCTCGCCGGCGTGCCGCCGGACGTCGAGGTCCCAGCCCTTGCGGTCCGGCGACGTGCCGGAGAGCAGCTGCGCGAGCGTGTCGGCGTCCGGGCCGGTGCCCAGCACCAGGACCGGGCCGTCGACGAGCGGGGCGCCCGGTCGGTAGCGGTGCAGCTGCGCGGGACGGGGCAGCCCCAGCCGCTTCGCGATCGTCGCGGTCACCCCGCCGTTGACGAGGTCGAGGTACCGGTCGGTGCTCACACGGCCTCCAGGATCGCGGCGACGCCGAGGCCCCCGGCGGCGCAGACGGACACCAGCGCGCGGACCGGGCGGTCCTCGCCGGCGGCGAGCAGCTCCGCGCGGCGGCGGTGCAGCTGCTTGGCCACGGTGGCGACGATGCGCCCGCCGGTCGCGGCGAACGGGTGCCCGGCCGCCAGCGAGGAGCCGTGCACGTTGAGGCGCTCGCGGTCGACGGACCCGAGCGCGTCGTCCAGGCCCAGGCGGGACAGGCAGAACTCCTTGTCCTCCCACGCGGCGAGCGTGGTGAGGACGGTCGCGGCGAACGCCTCGTGGATCTCGACGTAGTCCAGGTCGGCGAGGGTCAGCCCCTGGCGGGCGAGCAGCCGCGGCACCGCGTAGACGGGCGCCATGAGCAGCCCGTCCTCGCCGTGCACGAAGTCGACCGCGGCGGTCTCGGCGTCGACCACGGCCGCGAGCGGGGTGAGGCCGCGCGCGGCCGCCCAGTCCTCCGACGCGAGCAGCACCGCGGAGGCGCCGTCGGTCAGCGGGGTGGAGTTGCCGGCCGTCATCGTCGCGGGCGTGTCCAGGCGGGTGCCGAACACCGGCTTGAGCGTGGCGAGCTTCTCCAGCGAGGTGTCCGGGCGCAGGTTCTGGTCCCGCACGAGGCCCCGGTACGGGGTCACCAGGTCGTCGAAGAACCCGTCGGCGTACGCCGCGGCGAGGCGCTGGTGGCTGGCGTACGCGACCTCGTCCTGCGCCTGCCGCCCGATGCCCCACTGCGCGGTGGTCAGCGCCTGGTGCTCGCCCATCGACAGGCCGGTGCGCGGCTCGTCGGTGCGGGGCGTCGCGGGCTTGAGGTCCTGCGGGCGCAGCGCGGCGGCGGCCTTCAGCCGCTGCGGGACGCTCTTCGCGCGGGCCAGCGTGAGCAGCGTGCGGCGCAGGCCCTCGCTGACGGCGATCGGCACGTCGGAGGCGGAGTCGACGCCGCCGGCCACGCCGGACTCGACCTGGCCGAGCCGGATCTTGTTCGCGACCGACACCACCGCCTCCAGGCCGGTGGCGCACGCCTGCTGCAGGTCGTACGCGGGGGTGCGGGGCGACAGCGGCGAGCCGAGCACGGCCTCGCGGGTGAGGTTGAAGTCGCGGCTGTGCTTGAGCACCGCGCCCGCGACGACCTCGCCCAGGACCTCGTCCTGCAGGCCGTACCGGGCGACCAGCCCGTCGAGCGCCGCGGTGAGCATGTCGAGGTTGCTCACCCGGGCGTACGGTCCGCCCGCCCGGGCGAACGGGATCCGGTTGCCGCCGACGACCACGGCACGTGTGCCGCCGGGCGTCGGGGTGGGGGTGGCTGCCATGGGGGGTCCTCCCGCATCGTCGTCGATGTCGCTGGGTGGTGCCGGTGGTGCTGACGGTGGTGGTGCTGGCTCGGTGCTGGCTCCGTGGGCCGGTCGATCCGGGACTTCGGTCCCTTGTGCCGGTGCCCGAAACTCACAGTACCTGATACCGTCAGTTTCGTGAGCCCCATCACACGGGATCCGTCGACGCGGACGGACGAGACCGAGGCCCCGGCCGGGACCGCGGCGGCGGCGCGCGCCGACGACGGCCGGTCCACCCGCTGGGAGGACCACCGCGAGGCCCGCCGCGCCGAGCTCGTGCGCGTCGCCCGCCGGGTCGTCCACCACGAGGGGCCCGACGTCTCGATGGACGACATCGCCGCGGCCGCCGGGACGTCGAAGTCGATCGTCTACCGGTACTTCACCGACAAGGACGGCCTGCAGCTCGCGGTCGCCGCCGCCGTCGTCACCGACATCCGCGACGCGCTCGACGCGGCAGCCACCGGCGCGAGCACCCCGCGCGACGCGCTGCGCGGCATGGTCGACACCTACCTGTCGATGATCGAGTCGTCCCCGCACGTGTACGCGTTCGTCACCCGCGGCGGGTCCGTCGGGCACTTCCTCGACTCCGTGACCGAGCTCGTCGCGGTGCCGTTCGTGCGCGCGCTGGGGGTCGAGGGCGACGGCACGCCCGAGGGCCCGGACGCCGACTGGGCGCGGCTGTGGGCGGCCGGCGCCGTCGGGTTCGTGCGCGGGGCGGGCGAGCGCTGGCTGGCGGCTCGCGACCAGCCGGACGCCGACCGCGAGGACGTCGCGACGCGCGTCGCCGCCTGGCTGTGGGCCGGGCCGGTCGGCGTGCTGTCGCGCGAGCGCACCGCCCGGCCCGTCGAGGCCACCGACGCCACCGACGCGGCCCGCCCACCCGGCTGACCGGCGACACCCGACCCGTCCGCGTCGACGACGACGCACCGACCCAGGGAGCACGCATGACCACGACCGCACCGACCCCGGCCACGACGACGGTGGCCGACACCCCGACGGTGACGCGGCCGACCGGGACGGTCCGCCCCAGCGGCGGCGGGCACCCGGCCCCGCGCCACCCGCGCCCGGGCACGGTGGACGCGCACGTGGACGTCCCCGGGCTCACGGACGTGCTGCTCGGCCGGTACGCCGACCTGCGGCGTGGCGCGCGCGGGGTGATCGCGGACCCGCGGTTCCAGCGCGAGGAGGGCCTCGGCGTCGCGGAGCACCGGGAGCGCGTGCTCGACCAGCTCCGCACCCTGGCGGCCGAGGGCGACGTGCTGCGCGCGTTCCCGACGCGGCTCGGCGGGGCCGACGACCACGGCGGCAGCCTCGCCCGGTTCGAGGAGCTCGTCGCCGCCGACCCGTCGCTGCAGATCAAGGCGGGCGTGCAGTGGGGCCTGTTCGCGTCGGCGATCCTGCACCTGGGCACCGAGAGCCACCACGACCGGTTCCTGCCCGGGGCGATGTCCGTGGCCGTCCCCGGGGCGTTCGCGATGACGGAGACCGGCCACGGGTCCGACGTCGCGAGCATCGGCACCACGGCGACCTACGACCCCGCGACGCAGGAGTTCGTGCTGCACACCCCCTTCCGGGCGGCGTGGAAGGACTACCTCGGCAACGCCGGGAAGCACGGCACCGCGGCGGTCGTGTTCGCGCAGCTGGTCAGCCAGGGCCCGGAGGACCGCCGGCCCGTCAACCACGGCGTGCACGCGTTCTACGTGCCGATCCGCGACCCGGAGACCGGGGAGTTCCTGCCGGGCGTCGGCGGCGAGGACGACGGCCTCAAGGGCGGGCTCAACGGCATCGACAACGGCCGGCTCTGGTTCGACCGCGTCCGCGTCCCGCGCGCCGACCTGCTCGACCGGTACGGCTCCGTCGCCGCGGACGGCACGTACGCGTCGCCGATCGCCAGCCCCGGCCGCCGGTTCTTCACCATGCTCGGCACGCTCGTCCAGGGCCGCGTCTCCCTGGACGGCGCCGCCGTGAACGCCGCGAAGCTCGGGCTGATCACCGCCGTCACGTACGGGAACCAGCGCCGCCAGTTCGCCGGGGCGTCTCCGACGGAGGAGGTCGTGCTGCTCGACTACGCCGAGCACCGCCGGCGGCTGCTGCCGCTGCTCGCCGAGACGTACGCCGCGACGTTCGCGCACGAGCACCTGCTCGCCGCGTTCGACGACGTGTTCTCCGGCCGCGACGACACCCCGGAGTCCCGCGAGGAGCTGGAGACGCTCGCCGCCGCGCTGAAGCCGACGTCCACCTGGCACGCCCTGCACACGCTGCAGACCTGCCGGGAGGCGTGCGGCGGCGCCGGGTTCCTCACGGCGAACCGCCTGACGTCGCTGCGCGCGGACCTCGACGTGTACGTCACCTTCGAGGGCGACAACACCGTCCTCTACCAGCTCGTCGGCAAGCGGCTGCTCACCCGCTACGGCCAGCAGGTCGGCGGCGACCCGGCCGTGCTGGCCCGGCTGGTCGCGGGCAAGGCCGCCGACGCGGCGCTCCACCGCATGCCCCTGGCCCGCGCCGTGCAGACGCTGGTCGACGCCGGCGACGCGCGCCGGTCCGCCGGGCAGCTCCGCGACCCGCGCACCCAGCGCGACCTGCTCGCGGACCGCGTCGCGACGATGGTCGCCGAGCTCGCGCAGGCGCTCCGGCCGGCCCGCCGCGCCGCCCCCGAGGTCGCGGCCGAGCTGTTCGACGCGCACCAGCACGAGCTCGTCGAGGCCGCCCGCGCGCACGCCGAGCTCCTGCAGTGGGAGGCCTTCACCCGGGCGCTCGACACCGTGCCCGACCCCGGGACGCGCCAGGTGCTCACGTGGCTGCGGGACCTGTTCGGGCTCACCGTGATCGAGCGGCACCTGGCCTGGTACCTGGTCAACGGCCGGCTGTCGGCGGGCCGGGCGCGGACGGTCACGTCGTACATCGAGCGGCTGCTGGTCCGGCTGCGGCCGCACGCGCAGGACCTGGTGGACGCCTTCGGGTACGGGCCGGAGCACGTGCGGGCCGAGATCGCGTCGGGCGCCGAGGCGGCCCGGCAGGACGAGGCCCGGGAGTTCCAGCGCGCCGCCCGGGCCTCGGGCACGGACCCCGTCCCGGAGCCGAAGCCGTCCCGCTGACGGCCCCCGGCTCCCTGCGGGCAGGCGGCGCGTCAGACCGCCGGGAGCTGGGGGACCGCCGCGAGCAGGCGGCGGGTGTACGGCTCGCGCGGGTCCGCGAGGACGTCCGCCGTGGCGCCCTCCTCGACCACGCGGCCGTGGTGCAGCACGACGGTGCGCTCGCACAGCCGCCCGACGATCGCGATGTCGTGGGACACCAGCACCAGGGTCAGCCCCTGCTCGGCGGCGAGGCGCTGCAGCAGGTCGACGACCTGCCCGCGGACGGAGACGTCGAGGGCGCTGACCGGCTCGTCGGCGACCAGCACCGACGGCGACGGCGCCAGGGCCCGGGCGATCGCGATGCGCTGGCGCTGCCCGCCCGAGAACTGGGCGGGGTACCGCGACGCGACCTCGGGGTCGAGGCCGACCGACGCCAGCACCGACGCCACGCGCGCCCGGTGGTCGCCGGGGACCTTCAGCGAGCGCAGCGGCTCCGCCACCACGGCGCCGACCCGCATGCGGGGGTCGAGCGACGAGCGCGGGTCCTGGAACACCGGCTGCACGTCCGCACGCAGCCGGCGCAGCAGCCCGCGGTCGCGGCGGTCGAGGGGCTCGCCGCGGTACCGGACGGCGCCGGACGTCGGGGAGTCGAGCCCGAGCAGCAGCCGCAGGAGCGTCGACTTGCCGGACCCGGACTCGCCGACGATCCCGATGCTGCGCCCCGCCTCGACGCGCACGCCCACGCCGTCGAGCGCGCGCGTCGCGCCGAAGGCGCGGGTGACGTCGGCGGCCTCGAGCAGGGGGGTGGTCATCGGGGGTCCTCCTCGGCAGCGGTGGCGTCGCCGGCGCCCGCGGGCCCCGGCAGCCCCGTGACGGCCCGCGCCGCGGCGACGAGCTGCCGGGTGTAGGCCGCGTCCCCGCCGGCGAGCGCCGACCCCACGGTCGTGTGCTCGACCACGCGGCCGTCGCGCATGACGACGAGGTCCCGGGCGACGCGGGCGACGACGGGCAGGTCGTGCGAGACGAACACCAGGGCCACGCCGGTGCGGTCCACCAGGTCGTCCAGCAGGTCGAGCACCTCGGCCTGCACGGTCACGTCGAGCGCGGTGGTCGGCTCGTCGGCCAGGAGCACGCGCGGCTCGCACGCCAGGGCCATGGCCAGGGCGACGCGCTGCCGCTGCCCGCCGGACAGCTGCCACGGGTAGGAGCGCAGGATCCGCTCGGTGTCGTCCAGGTGCACGAGCCGGGCGAGCCGGGCGGCCTCGTCCCGGGCGGCCGACCCGCGCAGCCCGCGGTGCAGCCGCAGGGGGCCGGTGATCTGGCGCCCGACGGTCATCAGCGGGTCGAGGGCGGTGAGCGGCTCCTGGAACACCATCGCGACCTGGGCGCCGCGCACGCGGGCGAGCCGCCGCGGCGGCAGCGTCAGCAGGTCCGTGCCGTCCAGCAGCACCCGGCCCGTGGCGCGCATCCCGTCGGGCAGCAGGCCCAGCACGGCCAGGGCGGTCATGGACTTGCCGGACCCCGACTCCCCGACGACCCCGAGCCGTCCGCCGGCGTCGAGCGACCAGGACACGCCGTCGAGCAGGGCGCGCCCGCCGGACGTCGTGACGGTGAGGTCCTCCACGGACAGCAGCGGGGTCATCGGTCGCCTCGCAGGCTCGGGTCGGTGCGCTCGCGGATGCCGTCGCCGAGCAGGTTCAGGCCGAGCACGGTGACGACGATGGCGAGACCCGGCAGGATCGCGCCCCAGGGCTGCACGAGCATCGTGGACTGCGCCTCGTGCAGCAGGCGGCCCCAGGACGCGTTGGGCGGCGGGGCGCCCAGCCCCAGGTACGACAGCGAGGCCTCGGCGAGGACGGCCCCGCCGCCGAGCAGCATGAGCTGGACCAGCAGCGTCGGCCACACGTTCGGGACGACGTGCCGCAGCACGGTGCCCCACCAGCCGGTGCCGGCGGCGTGGGCGGCGGTGACGTAGTCCTCGCGCAGCACGCGGGCGACGTTCACGCGGGTGACGCGGACGATGACGGCGGAGCCGGAGATGCCGATGGCCCAGACCGCCGACGACAGGGACGCGCCCCGGACGGTGACGATCAGCATGGCGAGCAGCAGGGTCGGGAAGGCGATCAGCAGGTCGACGGCGGACAGCAGCGTGACGTCGACCCAGCGGCGGGTGGCCCCGGCCAGCAGGCCGATCAGGACGCCGAGCACCCCGGCGACGACCATGGACGCCACCGCGACGACCAGCGCGTTCCCCGCCCCGGTCATCAGCTGGCTGAGCAGGTCCCGGCCGAGCCGGTCGGTCCCGCCCCAGTGCGCGGCGCTCGGGCCCGCGAGGCGCTCGCCGGTGCCGGTGTCGTCGAGCGCGTACGGCGTCCACACCAGGGACACGAGGCCGACCAGCGCGACGAGGCCGACCAGCACGGCCCCGGCGGCGAGCGACGGCGGCAGGCCGCGCCGGCGGCGGGCGGGGGCACCGGACCGGTCGGTGCCGGCCGGGTCGGTCCCGGTCGCGAGCGGCGCGGTGGTGGCGAGCTCGGTCACGCGGCCACCTCCCGCGTCGCGCGCAGGCGCGGGTCGATCGCCCGCTGCCCGAGGTCGACCAGCGCGTTGGTGACCAGCACGACGGCGGTCAGCGCCAGCACCAGCGCCTGCACGACGGGCAGGTCCCGCGAGGTCACGGAGTCGAGCAGCAGGGTGCCGAGCCCCGGCAGGGCGAACACGTTCTCGATGACGACGGCCCCCAGCAGGGAGGTCGCGAGCTCGATGCCGAGGATCGCGACGACCGGGACGGCGGCGTTGCGCAGGCCGTGCCGCGCGAGCGCGTGCCACCGCCCGTACCCGAGCGACCGCGCCGTGCGCAGGTAGTCCTGGTCGAGCACGTCGAGGGTCGCGGACCGCACGTACCGGACCATCACGGCGGACATGGCGATCGCCACGGTGACGACCGGCAGCACCAGCGACCGCACGGCCGCCGCCGGGTCGGCCCAGCCCTCCCGCGGGAACCCGCCCGCGGGGAGCCAGCCGAGCTGCAGGGCGAACACCAGCACCAGCAGGACGCCCACCCAGAAGACGGGGACGGCGACGCCGAGCTGGGACACGGCCGACACGCCCACCCCGACCGGCCCGCGCCGGTGCACCGCGGCGAGCACGCCGAGGGGCACCGACACGAGCACGGCCAGGACGAACGCGGACACGCTGAGCGGCACCGTGATCGGCAGCTTCTGCGCGATCAGGTCCGCCACGGGGAGCCGGGACACGAACGACGTGCCCAGGTCGCCCCGGAGGAGCTGCGACACCCACTGCAGGTACTGCGTCACCACCGGCTGGTCCGTCCCGAGCTCGCTGCGGAGCTGCTCGAGCTGGTCGGCGGTGGTGCCCACGCCCAGCGAGGTGCCCGCGCTGTCGCCCGGCAGCAGCCGGAGGACGACGAACACGAGCACGCTCGCCAGGACCAGGGAGATCAGCAGGGAGCCGATCCGGAGCAGCAGGAGTCGCACGGGGTCAGGACTCCCGGACGATGTCGGCGACGTAGAACGACTCGGTCACCTGGTCGACGGGGAAGCCGGTGATCTCGGCACGGGCGACGCGGATCTGCGGGTCGAGGTACAGCCACGCGGAGGCCGCCTCCTCGCCGATCGTCTCGTTCACCTGGGTGAGCAGGTCGACCTGCTCCTCCTCGGTCGCCGCCTGGTCGGCCTGCGCGACGAGCTCCTGCACCTGCGGGTTGTCGTAGCCCCAGTAGAAGTCGGGGTTCGCGTACCAGAGCACGTCGCGCGGGTTCACGTGGCCCATGAGGGTCGTGGTGAAGTCGTGGTCCGTGTAGACCTTCTGGTACCAGGTGGCGTCGTCGATCGGGTTCGGCGTGAGCGTCACCCCGACGGCCTCGAGGTTCTTGGTCAGCAGCGCGAGGATCGCCTCGGTGGTGTCGTCCGGGATGTAGTCCACGGAGATCTCCAGGTCGCTGACCCCGGCCTCGGCGAGCAGCGCCTCGGCGGCGTCCGGGTCGTAGGCGTGCACGTCGGCCTGGTCGACGAACCACGGGTCGGTCGGCGGGACCATCGAGCCGATGACCTGGCCGTAGCCGTCCCACACCGCCGAGAGGATGGCCTCGCGGTCGACGGCCTTGTACAGCGCCTGGCGGACCCGGACGTCGTCGAACGGCGCGACGCGGTCGTTGAACGCCCACAGCTGCTTGGTGGTCGACGTGCCCTCGGTGATCGTGAAGTCCGGGTTGTCCTCGAACTGCACGAGCTGGTCCGGGGAGTCCTCCGCGATGACGAGGTCCAGGTCACCGGTGAGCAGCGCGTTGTTCAGCGCGGTCGTGTCCTGGAAGAACCGGAAGGTCACGCCGGCGTTCTTCGCGGGCTCGCCCCAGTAGTCGTCGTTCTTCTCGATGGTGAGGTGGTCGCCCTGCACCCACTCGACGAACCGGTACGGGCCGGTGCCGTTGTCCGTCGTCAGCTCGGTGTCGCCGTCCTTCACCACGGTGACCGACGCCAGGTAGAACGTGAGGCCCTGCGACGGGCGCGACAGGTCGAGCTGCACGGTCGCGTCGTCCACGGCGGTCGCCTGCTGGATGACGAGCAGGTCGCTCTTGCGCGCCGACTTCGACTCCGGGCCGATGGCCTCGGAGATGCTCCACACGACGTCGTCCGCGGTCAGCGGGGTGCCGTCGTGGAAGGTCACGTCCGGCTGCAGGTGGAAGGTGTAGGTCAGGCCGTCCTCGGACACGTCCCAGGACTCGGCGAGGGTCGGGATCACCTGCCCGTCGACGTCCACGGAGGTCAGCCCCTCGTAGACGTTGCGCGTCATGGTCTGGGAGACGCCGGACGACCCGCCGACGTTGCGCACCAGGCCGGTCGGCTCGTTCGTCGAGCCGATGACGATCTCTGCGGAGCCGTCGGCGGAGGCGGAGGAGCCGGCGGACGACCCGCCGGAGCCGGAGCCGCAGGCGGCCAGGGCCAGGGCGGCGACGACGGCCAGGGCGGCCCCGAGGGGGGCGCGGGATCGGCGGGATCTCACGATGGTGTCCTTCCGGAAGGTGCCCGGGCGTGCCGGGCGAGGGGTGGAGCAGGGCGGTGGGGGTCCGGCGGGCGGCTCCGCCGGGACGCTCCCGCCGCGGGCGGGCTCCGAGGGGCGGAACCGAGCCGTGCGGTCGGGAATTCCCGGGACGCGGGGACGCGGTGCGGGACCGCTGGGGCCGGCGGGCGTGCCGGGAGGGGCCGCGGGGCCCGCGCCGGCGACCGGGCCGCCCCGCGGCCCGGTCGCCGGGCGGCGAGGGGGCCGGGGCTCAGCGCGTCAGCGACGCGCGAGGGCGTTCAGCGACGACAACAGCACGCGGCGGTCGACAGGGGTCGACAGGCGCGGGTGCGTGCGGTGGCGGTCGTGTGGCGCATGGTGCGGTGACTGTAGCAACAACCGACCGGGGTGCAGGACGGTGCGTCCGCCATCCGGTCGCCGGGCCGCTCCCGGTCGACCCGTCACGCCGGGGTGCACGCTCACTCGGGGTTGCACAGCGCGGCGAGGGTCTGCAGCAGCCCGACGTCGGGCCGCCAGGGCTCCAGGTTCCAGCTCGCCTTGTCGGGGGCGCCGATGGTGTGGCAGGTCAGCTGGTCGTGCATGGCGGGCGTCCCCGCCTCCGGCACCTGCGCCACGAGCTGCGACCAGACCGCCTCCTCGCCGGCGCGACCGCCCGTCCGGGCCCACGTCGCGGGGACGACCGCGAGGCTGCGCCCGCCCTCGTCGTCGCGGTCCGACCACGTGGCGCCGCGCACCGCGGTGGCGGCCAGGGTGGCGGTGACCGTCCCGCCGGGCAGGGGCTCCACGCTGCCGTCGGTGCGCACCGGCACGACGACGGACCAGGCGAGCGTCCCGCCACCGTCGGCGTCGACCTGCACCCGCAGCCCGGACCCCGTGGCGACCCCGTCCAGGACGGGCGCGGTGACCGCGGCGACCGCGCGGCCGTCGCCGTCCCGCACGAGCGCGGACCCGTCCTCCAGCTCCTCCACCGTCGTGCCCGCGGGCGGGACCACCGTCAGGACCGGGACCACCGAGCCCGTCCCGCCGTCGGACACCGGCAGCGGTGCGGTCAGCACGACCGCGCCGTCCTCGTCGGGCGCGCCCGGGGCCTCGGGGAGCGGCGGCCACACCGCGAGCGTGACGTCGCCGACCGGGACGGCGGTGCCGGCCGCGCGGAGGCCGTCGGGGTCGGTCGGCGTGAGCCGCGCGTCGGTGCTCGCGCTCGGTTTGGCACCCGGCGCCTCGCTCGTCCCGCTCGTCGCGCGCGGTTCGGCCGGGCCGGTGCACGCGGCCAGCAGGGCGGTCACCGCGAGGGCGACGGCGAGCGGGGCGCGCGGGCGGCGGGTCACCGGCCCAGTGTGGCGGACCCCGGCGGGCGCGCGGCCCCCGGCGGGCCGTCAGCCCCCGGCGGTCCGTCAGCCCCCGGCGGTCCGGCGGGCGCGGCGTCCCGCCAGGTGTACCCGGCGCCCCGCAGGGCCTCCGCGAGCACCGCCGCCGGGACGGCGGTCCGGACGCGGGCCAGCTCGGTCCCGTTCGAGGCGAGCAGCACGAGCGCCTTGTCGTCGTGCAGCGCCTCGCGCACGTCGGCCCGCGGGTACGCGCGCCGGCTCGACCGCCGGGTCACGACGACCTCGTCCCGCGACACGTCGATCCGCGGCTCCTTGCCCAGGTCGTCGGCCGCGGCCAGCGCGCCGAGCACCGCGCCGGCCGCGACCAGCGCGACCGGGCCCCAGCCGCCCCAGCCGTCCACGACCCGGTCGATCGTCTCGATCGCTCCGCGCCACGGGACGAACGCGAGCGACAGCAGCCAGTCGCGGGCCAGGTGCAGGAGCAGCCCGGCGACGGCCCCGCCGCCGGCGAGCAGGACGTAGGTGAGCACGACGTCCTGCCGGGGCACCCGGAGCTCGGCGGTGCCCGTCGGCGGGTGCGGGAGCTCGGTCATGCGGCGAGCGTAGGAACGGGCCGGGGGCGCGCACATCCGCCTTTCTGCGGAGCCGGGGTGCCGTGCGGGGGAGGCGCGGGGGAGGCGCGCACCGCGGCCGCCGGCCGCGCGGGCTGCGGGACGGTGCACGCCGGCGGCGCCGGTAGCCTTGTGCCGTCTGACGACGCCCGCCCCGCCCGGTCGCGCCCGGCGCCTGCACCTGCGCAGGCCGCGGCGCCCGGGCCACCAGCCCGAGGGATTCGATGACCAGCGCGCCCACCTCGCAGCAGCCCGCATCGCCCGGCCAGCCCGCGCCCGACCGGCCCGCCGGGCACGTCTCGGACACGGTCGAGCACGCCGCGGCCACCCCGGAGGCCGCGCAGCCGTTCGCGGAGCTCGGCCTCAAGCCCGACGAGTACCAGCGCATCCGCGACATCCTCGGCCGCCGCCCCACCGCCGCCGAGCTCGCGATGTACTCCGTGATGTGGTCGGAGCACTGCTCCTACAAGTCCAGCAAGAACCACCTGCGGAAGTTCGGCGAGCGGGTCACCCCCGAGATGACCGAGCACCTGCTGGTCGGCATCGGCGAGAACGCCGGCGTGGTCGACATCGGCGACGGCTGGGCCGTGACGTTCAAGGTCGAGTCGCACAACCACCCGTCGTACGTCGAGCCGTACCAGGGCGCGGCGACCGGCGTCGGCGGCATCGTCCGCGACATCATCTCGATGGGCGCGCGCCCCGTGGCCGTCATGGACCAGCTGCGGTTCGGCGCGGTCGACCACCCGGACACCGCCCGCGTCGTGCACGGCGTCGTGTCGGGCGTCGGCGGCTACGGCAACTCCCTCGGCCTGCCGAACATCGGCGGCGAGCTGGTGTTCGACGCCTCCTACCAGGGCAACCCGCTGGTCAACGCGCTGTGCCTCGGCGTGCTGCGGCACGAGGACATCCACCTGGCGAACGCCTCGGGCGTGGGCAACAAGGTCGTCCTGTTCGGCGCGCGCACCGGGGGCGACGGCATCGGCGGCGCCTCGATCCTCGCGTCCGAGACCTTCGACGACACCAAGCCCTCGAAGCGCCCGTCGGTCCAGGTCGGCGACCCCTTCATGGAGAAGGTGCTCATCGAGTGCTGCCTGGAGCTCTACGCGGCCCGGGTGGTCGAGGGCATCCAGGACCTCGGCGCGGCCGGCATCTCCTGCGCGACGTCGGAGCTCGCGTCCAACGGCGACGGCGGCATGCACGTCGACCTCGAGAACGTGCTGCTGCGCGACCCCACCCTGACGGCCGGCGAGATCCTCATGTCGGAGTCGCAGGAGCGGATGATGGCGGTCGTCACCCCGGAGAAGCTCGACGAGTTCCTCGCGATCACGTCGAAGTGGGACGTCGAGACGGCCGTGATCGGCGAGGTGACCGGCACCGGGCGCCTGACCATCGACCACCACGGGCAGCGGATCGTCGACGTCGACCCGCGGACGGTCGCGCACGAGGGCCCGGTGTACGACCGGCCGTACTCGCGGCCCGACTGGCAGGACGCGCTGGTCGCGGACTCCGTGAGCACCCCCGAGGGCGCGTCCCGGTACGCCCGGCCCGCGACCCCGGCGGAGCTCCGCGCGACCGTGCTGGAGCTGCTCGCCTCGCCGAACCTCGCGTCGAAGGCGTGGGTCACCGACCAGTACGACCGGTTCGTGCAGGGCAACACCGCCCTCGCGCAGCCCGACGACTCCGGCGTGGTCCGGGTCGACGAGACCACCGGCCTCGGCGTGGCGCTCGCGACCGACGCGAACGGCCGGTACGCCAAGCTCGACCCGTACACCGGCGCGCAGCTGGCGCTCGCGGAGGCGTACCGCAACGTCGCCGCGTCGGGCGCCCGGCCGCTGGCCGTCACCGACTGCCTGAACTTCGGCAGCCCCGAGGACCCGGCGTCGATGTGGCAGCTGGTCCAGGCGATCGAGGGCCTCGCCGACGGCTGCGCGACGCTGTCGGTGCCCGTCACCGGCGGCAACGTCTCGCTCTACAACGGCACCGGTGAGCCCGGCAAGATCGACTCCGCGATCCACCCGACGCCCGTCGTCGGCGTGCTCGGCGTGATCGACGACGTCGCGGAGGCCACGCCGTCCGGCTGGACCACCGCCGGGCAGTCCGTGTACCTGCTCGGGACGACCCGGCCGGAGCTCGACGGCTCCGCGTGGGCGGACGTCGCGCACCAGCACCTCGGCGGCACCCCGCCGCGGGTGGACCTGGAGGCCGAGCGCCGGCTCGCCGAGGTCCTGGTCCGCGCGTCCCGCGACGACCTGGTCGACGCGGCCCACGACCTGTCGGAGGGCGGCCTGTCCCAGGCGCTCGTCGAGTCCTCGCTGCGCTACGGCGTGGGGGTGCAGGTCGACCTGGCCGCCCTGTGCGAGCGCGACGGCGTCACGCCCTTCGAGGCGCTGTTCTCCGAGTCGACCGCCCGCGCCATCGTGGCGGTGCCGCGCAGCGAGGCGGTCCGGTTCGAGGACCTGTGCACCGCGCAGGGCGTCCCGGCGCTGCGGATCGGCGTCACCGCCGAGACCTGCACCCCGGGCGCGGGCGCGCCGTCGCAGGAGCTCCCGGAGGACCACGTGCACGCCCCGGCGGTCGAGGTCACCGGGCTGTTCACGCTGCCGCTCGCCGAGGCCCGCGCGGCCCACGAGGCCACGCTGCCCCGCTACTTCGGCTGACGCGGGCCCGCGGGGCGGCGGAAATCCGCTCGCCCCGCGGGTCGTGCCGTCCCTAGCGTCGTCCGCATGACGACCGGGACGGTTCCCACCCCCACGGGGCGGGTGGTGCGCGTGGACAAGGGCGCGGTGCTCGTGCTGCCCGCAGAGGGCGGCGAGCCCGTGCGCGTCGCGCTGCCCCGGGGCGGCGCGGTGCCGCTGCTCGACCGCGCCGGCGCGCTCGTCGGCACCGTCCCGCCGGCGGTGGGGGACGGCGTCCTGCTCGGCGCGCACCCCGACGGCGCCCCGGCCCTGACCGCGCTGACCGAGCGCCGCACCGCGGTGGTCCGCGACGGCTCCGACCGCACCTCGCACACGCAGGTGCTGGCCGCCAACGTCGACGTCGTGCTGGTGGTCGAGCACCTGGACCCCGATCCCAGCCCCGGCCGGGTGGAGCGGCTGCTGACGCTCGCGTGGCGGTCCGGCGCGCTGCCGGTCGTCGTGCTGACCAAGGCCGACCTGGTGCCCGACCCCGGCGGGATGGCGGACGAGGTGCGCGCCGTCGCGATCGGCGCCGAGGTGCACGCGGTGAGCGTCACGACGGGCACCGGCCTCGAGCCCCTGCGCGCGCTGCTCACGCCGAGCACGACGCTGGTGGTCGTGGGGCCGTCGGGCGCGGGGAAGTCCACCCTGGTCAACGCCCTCGCCGGCGCGGAGGTCATGGCGACGGGCGACCGACGCGCCGACGGCCGGGGCCGGCACACCACGGTGCACCGGGAGCTCGTGCCGCTCGCCGGCGGGGCGTGCCTCATCGACACCCCCGGGCTGCGGGGCGTCGGGCTCGTCGCCGACGCGGAGTCGCTGGGCAGCACGTTCGCGGACGTCACGGAGCTCGCGGCGCGCTGCCGGTTCGCGGACTGCGCGCACCGCTCCGAGCCGGGCTGCGCCGTGCTCGCGGCGGTCGAGGACGGGACCCTGCCCGCCCGCCGGCTCGACTCCTGGCGACGGCTGGCCCGGGAGGCGGCCTTCCAGGAGCGGCGCGCGGACGCCCGGCTCGCGGCGTCGGAGCGGGCACGCGTCCGCCAGGCCACGGCCGCCTACCACCGGATGCAGCGCACGCGCCCCGCCCGCTGAGCGGCGAGAATGGCGGGATGCCACCGCGCCGCCGCACCGACCCCGCGGTCGGCCGGGCCGCCGTCGCCGCCTGGCGCGCCGACCCGACCGACCTCCGCGCCCGCCGCACCGCCGTGCGGTTCACCCTCGAGGAGCTCGCGGACGTCGCCCCCGGGCACACCGTCGAGGTGCGGGTGCCGCCGGACGGGGCCGTGCAGGCCGTCGAGGGCCCGCGGCACACCCGCGGCACCCCGCCGAACGTGGTCGAGACCGACCCGCAGACCTGGCTGGAGCTCGCGACGGGGGAGAGCACCTGGGGCGAGGCGCTCGACGCGGGCCGGGTGCGCGCGTCCGGCGAGCGCGCGGATCTCGCCCGCTGGCTCCCGCTGCAGGCGACCCGCGCCCGCGCCTGACCCGCGCGCCCCTCCCGCCCGCGCCCTGCCGTGCCCGGGCGCCCCTGCCCCGCCCCCTCACCCCCGCACCCCGCGCCCCCGCACCCCGCGCCCGCCCCGCGCCCCGCACCCCGCCCCTGCCCCGCGCCCCCGCCCCCGCCCCCTCACCCGGGTCGGACGTCGCCGAGACTGCAGCAGACGGGTGGTTCAGGGCCCTGAATCACCCTCTTGTGGAGTCTCGGCGCTCGGGGGCCGGGGAGGGGGCGAGGGAGGGGCAGGGCGAGGGCGAGGGCGGGGCGAGGGAGGTCAGCGGGAGAGGAGCTGCGTGGGGCCGCGCTCGGCGGTCAGGGCCCCGGAGGTGGCCGCCGCGAGCGCCGCGTCCAGCGCGTCCTGTGGCGCGGGCGGGCCGCGCAGGGTGACCGGCGCCTCCGCCCCGTACGCGCCGCCCTCCAGGGCCGCGTCGTCCCCGCCCGCCCAGTCGCGCAGCACCCCGTGGCGCCGGCCGGCGCCCGCGTGCGGGGCCTCGCCCGTCACCCGCGTCGCCGCGCTGCGCCGCCCCAGCCGGGCCAGGTCGAGCGCCTCGGACGTCGCGGTCGAGTAGGCCCGGACCAGCCCGCCGGCCCCGAGGAGCACGCCGCCGAAGTACCGGGTGACGACCACCACCACGTCCGTGAGGTCCCGGCGGCGCAGCACCTCCAGCATCGGGACCCCGGCGGTCCCCGACGGCTCCCCGTCGTCGGTCGAGCGCTGCTGCTCCGCGTGCGGGCCGACGACGAGGGCGACGCAGTGGTGCCGCGCGTCCCAGTACCGCTTCCGGACCGCGGCGACGACGGCGTCCGCCTCGGCCACCGACGCGACCGGGTGCACGAGGGCCAGGAACCGCGACTTCTTCACCACGAGCTCGTGCTCGACCGGCGCGGCGACGGTGGACGGGTACCGCGGGGCGGACTCGGCGGCGGCTCCCACCCCGCGAGCCTAGGGCCGCCCGGGGTCGCGGACGGCCGGGCGGCGGCGGGCGACCTAGGATCGGCGGGTGGCTGACGCGACCGACACCGGGCGACCCGACGACGAGACGGGCGCGGACCTGCCCGCGGAGCCGACGCCCGCGCAGCCGACGCCCGCGGAGCCGGCCCCCGTGGCGGTTCCGCGGCCCGAGCCGACCGAGGCCGAGCTGGCCCGCGTCGCCGAGCCCGCGCGCGTCCGCCGGGCACCGAAGGTCGGCGCGTTCATCACCGCGGGCGTCCTGCTCGGGGCGCTGCTGGGGCTGATCGCCGCCCTGCTCGTCGGGTCGTCGGACGCACCCTCGGACGGCACCGCGTTCATCAGCATCCTGGAGGGCGAGGGCGCCGTCCGGCTGCTCTCGGCGCTGCTCGGCGCGATCATCGGCGCGTTCGTCGGGGCGGGGCTGGCGGTGCTGGCGGACCGGCGCAGCGTGCGCCGCCGGGACGCCGGCCGGGGCTGACCCGACGCCGGCGGGGCGGCTCCGGGCGCGACCCGCCGACTCGGTCTCCCGCGGGGCCTGTGTCACCATGGAGTCGTGGCCCCCCGCGGAGACGGACTGCTCAATCACGACCTCTTGCCGAACGAGAAGGGACCCCAGGACGCGTGCGGCGTCTTCGGGGTCTGGGCTCCCGGCGAGGAGGTCGCCAAGCTCACCTACTTCGGGCTCTACGCCCTGCAGCACCGCGGGCAGGAGTCCGCGGGCATCGCGACGTCGAACGGCGAGCAGCTGCTCGTCTACAAGGACATGGGCCTCGTGTCCCAGGTCTTCGACGAGACCGCGCTGAACGCCCTGCACGGGCACATCGCCGTCGGGCACGCGCGCTACTCGACCACCGGTGGCAGCACCTGGGAGAACGCGCAGCCGACGCTCGGCGCGACCGCCGGCGGCACCGTGGCCCTCGCGCACAACGGCAACCTCACCAACACGGCCGAGCTGGTCGACCTGGTCGCGGAGCGGTACGGCGCCCAGCGCCGCGGCGAGCTCGCCCGCGGCAACACCACGGACACCGCGCTGGTGACGGCGCTGTTCGCCGGGGACCCCGACACGACGCTCGAGGAGACCGCGGTCGAGGTGCTGCCGCGGTTGCGCGGCGCGTTCAGCCTGGTGTGGATGGACGAGCACACCCTGTACGCCGCCCGCGACCCGCAGGGCGTGCGCCCGCTCGTGCTGGGCCGGCTGGAGCGCGGCTGGGTCGTCGCGAGCGAGACCCCGGCGCTCGACATCGTCGGCGCGTCGTTCGTCCGCGAGATCGAGCCGGGCGAGCTCGTCGCCATCGACGCGGACGGGCTGCGCACCCGCCGGTTCACCGAGCCGCAGCAGCGCGCCGGGTGCGTCTTCGAGTACGTGTACCTGGCCCGCCCGGACACCACGATCGCCGGCCGCTCCGTGCACGCCGCCCGCGTGGAGATGGGCCGCCGCCTCGCCCAGGAGCACCCCGTCGAGGCCGACCTCGTCATCCCCGTCCCGGAGTCGGGCACGCCCGCGGCCGTCGGCTACGCGCAGGCGTCGGGCATCCCGTTCGGGCAGGGCCTGACCAAGAACGCGTATGTCGGGCGGACCTTCATCCAGCCGTCCCAGACGCTGCGCCAGCTCGGGATCCGCCTCAAGCTCAACCCGCTGCGCGAGGTCATCCGCGGGAAGCGGCTCGTCGTCGTGGACGACTCGATCGTCCGTGGCAACACGCAGCGCGCGCTCATCCGGATGCTCCGGGAGGCCGGCGCCGCCGAGGTGCACGTGCGGATCAGCAGCCCGCCGGTGAAGTGGCCGTGCTTCTACGGCATCGACTTCGCGTCCCGCGCCGAGCTCATCGCCAACGGCCTGGCCGTCGAGGAGATCGGGTCCTCCCTGGGCGCCGACTCCCTCGGTTACATCTCCATGGACGCGATGGTCGCCGCCACCGAGCAGCCCGCCGCGCAGCTCTGCACCGCGTGCTTCTCCGGGAAGTACCCCATCGAGCTCCCGCCCGCCGACCGCCTCGGCAAGCACCTGCTGGAGCAGAGCGAGCTCCCGCTGGGCGCCCCGGAGGACGGGCTGGCGACGCTCGTGCCGGGCTCGGGCGGCGGCAACGCGCTGGAGCACCCGTGACCGCGGGCGGGCCGGGCGCCGGCGGCGTCACGTACGCCGCGGCCGGGGTCGACACCGAGGCCGGCGACCGCGCCGTCGAGCTGATGAAGGACGCCGTGCGCGCGACGCACGGGCCGCAGGTGCTGGGCGGGGTCGGCGGGTTCGCCGGGCTGTTCGACGCCTCCGCGCTCGTCGGCTACCGGCGGCCGCTGCTGGCCACCTCGACGGACGGCGTGGGCACGAAGGTCGCGATCGCGCAGGCGATGGACGTGCACGACACCATCGGCTTCGACCTCGTCGGCATGGTCGTCGACGACATCGTGGTCGTGGGCGCGAAGCCCTTGTTCATGACCGACTACATCGCGTGCGGCCGCGTGGTCCCCGAGCGGATCGCGGACGTCGTGCGCGGCATCGCGGCGGCCTGCTCGGTCGCCGGCACCGCGCTGGTGGGCGGCGAGACCGCCGAGCACCCCGGCCTGCTCGGGCCCGACGAGTACGACGTGGCGGGCGCGGCCACCGGCGTGGTCGAGGCCGACGCCCTGCTGGGCCCCGAGCGGGTGCGCGCGGGCGACGTCCTCGTCGCGCTCGGCTCGTCCGGCCTGCACTCCAACGGCTACTCCCTGGTGCGTCGCGTGGTCGAGGTGGCGGGCTGGACGCTGGACCGCGACGTGCCGGAGCTCGGCCGGACCCTCGGCGAGGAGCTCCTCGAGCCGACCCGGGTGTACGCGTCCGACTGCCTCGCGCTCGTCGAGCGCGCGGGCGGCGCGGTGCACGCCTTCAGCCACGTCACCGGCGGGGGCCTCGCGGCGAACGTCGCGCGCGTCCTGCCGGGCGGCCTGGTGGCGGACGTGCCCCGGGGCTCGTGGACGCTGCCGCCCGTCTTCTCGCTGGTGCAGGCCGCGGGCGGGGTGCCGTGGACGGACCTGGAGCGGACCCTGAACCTGGGCGTCGGCATGGTCGCGATCGTGGACGCCGCCGGTGCCGACGGGGTGCTGCGGCACGCGGCGGAGCTCGGGATGCAGGCGTGGACCCTCGGCGAGGTGCGCGCGCTTGACGCCGAGCGGGACGCGGCCGGCGGACCGGACCTGGTCGCGGGCACCAAGGGCGTGCAGGGCGGCGCGGTCCACCTCAGCGGGGCGTACCGGACGGCCTGAGGGCTCGCGACCGGCGCCGGCCCGTCGGACGGTGAGGTCGTCAGTCGCGCACGAGGTCGTCCCGCAGGACTGACGACCTCGTGCCGTGGTGACGACCTGGACCGCGCGGGCGGGTCGGCGGGCCGGCGCGGGTCGGCGGGACGGCCCGGACAGCACTCGGGTCGGCACCGCGGTCCTCGGGGGAGTGCGGTGCCGACCCGGCTGCCTGTGCGTGCCGCGTGCTCAGCGGCTGGCCGGTCTCACGCGCACGACGCGTCGACCGGCCGGAGATTCAGTGCTCGTCCACCCAGCGAGGGTAGTCATCACCCTCGTCGTCGGAGTCCTGGCGGCTGTCGGTGACGAGGTCGTTCCGACGCCCTGTGAGCTCCTGCTCCAAGGCCCGGTAGTTGGTGTCAGGGCTGAAGTACTTCAGCTCCCGCGCCACCTTCGTCTGCTTAGCCTTCTGACGGCCGCGCCCCATGGCATCGACCCCCTCTAACGTGGAAGCGGGGCGGCTCCGTGCTCACACGTGCGGCCCCGGGGTGCTGAATCGTCTGTTCGTGTCGCAACGGTACATGGTCCCGCGGCATTCCGACCACTCGCCGCCGGAGTGACGCCGCTCGCACGCCGGCGGCCGCTCGGCGCGGGTGCGACGGGGCGTGCGCGCCGCCGGGACCGGCACCGGCGCGACGTGCCGCCGGGCGCCGTCGGGAGGGTCCGGGCGGCCGGCCGCGACCCCGCGAGGCCTCCCGGGCGGTGCCGGCCTGTGATGTTCGCCACCGGCTGAGAGGGTGACGGGGTCGGGCCAGACGGGCGCCGCCCTTCACCCGCGGCCACCCGCCCGCCGCGGTCCCGCGGGCGAACTCCGTGGTCGCGGCGTCGCCCCGTCGCCCAGTCACAGCCGCTCGGACACGTTCGGGTGACCGTGCCCCGCCTGGCGACCCCCCGTTCGGCCCAGCGTGCCGACGCGCAGTCATGTCCACTTCGACCTAGAGTGTCCCAATAGTTACCGCTTGTCCGGAGATGGGACGTTGGTACTAGTTGCGAGAGTTCGATCGTGACAGAGTCGTCGCGGTGGGGGCGCTAGGGGGTAAGAGCGTGTTGAGGTCGCCGTCGCAGAGGCGCCCGGGCGTGGCCCGGGCACTGGTACCGAGGACGGCCCTGTTCCAGACAGATCCGACGGCGGGCCCGCAGGCCGGCCGTCACCGCCAGGACAGCACCCCGGAGGTCTGACGTGTCCGCCCCCCACACCGAGAACGAGATCCTGCTCACCCCGTCTGAGGTCGCGACCCTGTTCCGGGTCGATCCCAAGACCGTGACCCGGTGGGCCAAGTCCGGCAAGCTCTCGTCGATCCGCACGCTCGGCGGTCACCGCCGGTACCGGGAGACCGAGGTGCGCGAGCTCCTCGGCGGCATCCCCGGCCAGCGCGACGACTCCTGACGCCGGACCGCTGACGCGCCGGCACCGGCCGCGCCGGCGCTGACGTCGTCGAGCCCGCGTCGTCGAGCCGACGGCGCAGGGCGGACGCACGCACCGCCGTGTCCGAGGACCGCCAGAATGGTGGCCTGCCACGGACGAGGGTGAGGCGGTGAGCACCACGAACCCGCAGGACGACCTGCCCACCTGGATCGACCGCGCCGTCGCCTACCGCGCGGTCAGCGGCAGGGACCCGCGCTACGACGGCCGCCTGTACCTCGGCGTGACGTCGACCGGCGTGTACTGCCGGCCCTCGTGCCCGGCGCGCACGCCCCGGCAGGAGAACTGCCGGTACTTCCGGTCCGCCGCCGCGGCGGTCGCCGCCGGGTTCCGCGCGTGCCGCCGCTGCCGGCCGGACGCGCTGCCCGGCAGCCGCGAGTGGGACGCGCGCGCCGACCTCGCGGCCCAGGCGCTGCGTGCGATCGCGCTCGGCGTCGTGGACGAGGTCGGGGTCGACGGGCTCGCCGCCCGGCTGCACGTCAGCTCGCGTCATCTCCAGCGCGTCGTGGTCGCGGAGATGGGTGCCGGGCCTGCCCAGATCGCCCGCAGCCGCCGCGCGCAGCTGGCCCGGCACCTGCTCGACGAGACCGCGCTGCCGATGGCCGACGTCGCCTTCGCCGCCGGGTTCGCGAGCGTCCGGCAGTTCAACGACGTCATGCGCGCGACCTTCGGAGCCGCGCCCCGGGACCTGCGGCGCCGGCGCGGGGCCGCTGCGGCCGGGACCGCCGCCGCGACGTCCCCCGCGACGGGCACGCGGGTGCACGCGGCACCCGGCGACGACGGGGACGCGGGCGCCGACGCGCGGCCGCCGGTCGACCGGGCGCGCCTGGCCCTGCACCTGCGGCACCGCCCGCCGTTCGACGCCGCCGCGTGGTTCGCGCACGTCGAGCGCCGCGCCGTCGCCGGGCTGGAGGCCGCCGAGGCGTCGGCCGCGGAGTACCGGGTGCGCCGCCTGGTGCCCGCCCCGCACGGACCGGCCGGGGTGACGGCGCGGCTCGCGCGGGACGGCGCGCGGGTGGACGTCGAGCTCGAGCTGGGCTCGCTCGCGGACCTCGCGCCGACCGTCGCGCGCGTCCGCCGCTGGCTCGACCTGGACGCCGACCCCGCGCTCGTCGACGCCGCGCTGGCGGACGACCCGGACCTGGCGCCGCTCGTCGCCCGGCGGCCCGGGCTCCGGGTGCCCGGGACCGTCGACGGGTACGAGCTCGCGGTGCGGGCGGTGCTCGGTCAGCAGGTGTCCGTGGAGGCGGCGCGCACCCTGACCGCCCGGCTGGTCGCCGCCCACGGGGCGCCCGGCCCGGCCGGCGCGGACGGGCTGCGGGCGTTCCCGCGCCCGGACGTGCTGGCCGCGGTGGGCGTCGACGGCGTCCGGGCGCTCGGCCTGACCGGTTCCCGCGCGACCACGGTGGTCGCGGTGGCGCGCGCCGCGGCGGACGGCCTCCTGCTCGACCCCGCGGCGGACCGGGACCGGACGCGCGCGCAGCTGCTGGCCCTGCCGGGCGTCGGGCCGTGGACGGCCGAGTACGTCGCGCTCCGGGCGCTCGGCGACCCGGACGCGTTCCCCGACGGCGACCTGGTCCTGCGCCGGGCCGTCGGCCGGTACGCGCCGGTCCCCGGCGGCGGGGAGGCGCCGTCCGCGCGCGCCGTGCGGGACCGGTCGCAGCAGTGGCGGCCGTGGCGCGGGTACGCCGCGCAGCACCTGTGGACGGCGATGGCGGCCGAGGCCGGGGAGCCGGGGACGCTGCCGGCCGCGCCCGCAGCGGCGGCGGCTCCGGTGCCGGCTCCGGTACCGGCAGCGGCGCGATGACGGCCCGCCGGCCCGCCGGCCCCGCGGCGCGCGCCGGCACCGCGATGTCCGAGGACCGCCAGATCCGGGCCGCGGGGGCGGCGCATGATGGAGCCATGGCCCTCGACGGATCCACCCTGACGCTCCCGGCCCCTGCCTCCGCCCCCTGGACCGCTGCCACCCCGGCGACCGGGGCCGCCGCTGCTCCCTCCGTGGCCCCGGCCGTCGCGGGCACCACCGGCGCGGTCGCGGCGGAGCCGCTGCTCGCCGTCGCGCTGCCCACGCCGGCGGGCGAGCTCGCCGTGCTGCTCACCCCGGAGGGCGTCGTCCGGGCGGCGGGTTTCGCCCCCGTCGCGGCGATGGTCGCGCGCCTCCCGCTGGCGCTGAGCACGCGCGGGCACGAGCTGCTGCCGGCCGGTGCCCTGGCCGGTCGCGGGGCCGGCCCGGCAACCGTGGCGGACGCCGTCGCGCGGTACGCGGACGGGGACGTCGCTGCGCTCGACGGCGTGCCGGTCGAGCAGGCGGGCGGGCCGTTCCAGCAGCGCGCGTGGCTCGCGATGCGCGCCATCGCCCCGGGCGGCACGGCGACGTACGCCGAGCTCGCGCTCGCCGCGGGGAGCCCCACGGCGGTGCGCGCCGCCGGGTCGGCCTGCGCGCGGAACCTCGTCGCCCCGTTCGTCCCGTGCCACCGGGTGCTGCGCAGCGGCGGGGCGCTGGGCGGCTACTACTACGGGCTGGACGTGAAGCGGGCGATGCTCGCGCACGAGTCGCGCGGCTGACGACCGCGCCGGCCACCCGGCCGACGACCCGCCCGGCCCGCCCGCTGCAGGGCCGGCCGGCCGCGCGGCGTCACCTCCGGGCGATCAGCAGCACGACGAGCGCGAGCGCCCCCACGCCCGACGCGAGCACCGCGCGGGAGCGGTTCCGGTTCGCCGGGTCCGCGCCGGGGTCGGTGCCGACGGCGTCGCGCCACACCTTGCGCGCGTTCTCCTTGGCGTCCGCGATCTGCCGCTTCGGGGCCAGCCGGGCGGCGAGCTCGTCCGCCGTGCCCGCGAGCTCGGCGCGGGTGAGCGTCACCTCGGCCTCCAGGTCGCTGATGGACGGCGTGCTGGTGGTGTCGCTCATCGGTGCAGACCCTCCTTGACGGACCGGGACACGGTGTCGGCGTCCTGCTTCAGCCCCGCGATCGCCTTCTCCGGCGTCGGCGGGGTGCCCTTCTTCAGGCTCTTGATCCCGATCAGCGCGAGCACGGCCGTGACGACCGCGAGCAGCACCAGGACGATGAGCGCGGCCAGCCACGGCGGCATCGCCTCGCTGAGCGCCAGGATCACGGTGGTCAGCAGGACCGCGAACGTGAAGAAGCCGAAGAACGCGGCGCCCGCCAGCAGGCCGGCCCCGATCCCGGCGGCCTTGGCCTTCTGGGCCAGCTCCGCCTTGGCCAGGTCGATCTCGGCGCGGACGAGCCGGGCGGCCTGCTCGCTCAGCCGGCTGATCAGCTGGCCGATCGACTGCTGGTCCGGCCCGGAGCCGCGGCCCCATGTCGTCGTCATCCGGTGCTCCTTCGTGGGCGGGAGGCGTTCGGAGCCCAGTCTGGCCCGTCCGGGAGATCCGCGCAGGTGGGCGCGCTCGCCGGCCGCGTCTCAGTCGGTCCAGGGGTGCACGAGCTCCTCGGCGTCGGGCGCGGGGCCGGCCCCGGCGGGGGCGACGCGCACCGGCTGCGGCAGCCGTCGACGTCCCCAGGCGGCGGCACCGGCGGCGACGGCGATGAGCACCACGCCCACGATCAGCGCCGCGAGCCAGAGGTCCAGCACCAGGTCGAGCGCGACGACCGCCGCCGTCACGAGCAGCGCGAGGCCGAAGACGGTGAGCAGCAGCGCCGCCGCGAACGCCAGGGCGCTGGGCCGGACCTCGACCGCCCGCGCGCGCACCGACCGCGTGACGGAGTCGATCTCGGACTGGATCGACTGCCGGACGCGGTCCTCGACGTGCTCGACCCGTTCCCGCGTGAACTCCGCCAGCGGCTCGGTGAACCGGCTGAACAGCCCGGGTCGTCGCGGGTCGTCGCTGGTGCTCGTCACGGTCGCTCCTTCGCGGTCCGGGGCCGGTGCAGCCCGTCGCCACCACCCTAGCGACGCCGGTGCGCGAGGATGTCACGGTGCCGACGCCCGCGCCCGCCCCGGAGGCCCTCCCGCCCCGGGCGCCGACGACCTCGCCCCGCCAGCGGGCGGGGCTGGCGCTCCTCGTCGCGGTGGGCGGCGCCGCCGGCTCGCTCGGGCGGTACGGGCTCGCGCAGGCGCTGCCCGTGCAGCACGGCTGGCCCGTGGGGACGCTGACGGCGAACCTGGTCGGCGCGTTCCTGCTCGGGGTGCTGCTGGAGGCCCTGGGCCGGCGGGGGCCCGAGACGCCCGGCGTGCTGCGGGTGCGGCTGGCGCTCGGCACGGGCGTGCTCGGCGGGTTCACCACGTTCAGCGCGCTGGCGCTGGAGACGGAGCGGCTGCTCGCCGCGGGTGCGCTCGGGACCGGCCTCGGGTACGCCGCGGTGAGCGTGGTCGGCGGCGTGCTGTGCGCGGTCGCGGGCGTGGCGGCGGTCGCGGGCGTGGCGGGCGCCGCGGGCGCGGCGGGCGTCGCGGGCGGGCCGGGTGCCCGGTGAGGGACGCGCTGCTGGTCGCCCTGCTCGGCGGCGCCGGGGCCGCGACCCGGTTCTGGGTCGACGGTGCCATCCGGGCGCGGGGACGCACGATCCTGCCGGTCGCGACGATCACCATCAACGTGACCGGGTCGCTGCTCATCGGGCTGATCGCCGGCGCGCACCTGTACCGCGGGCTGCCCGGCACGTGGCAGCTGCTGCTCGCCACGGGGTTCTGCGGGGGGTACACGACCTTCTCCACCGCCATGGTCGAGACGGTCCGGCTGGCCCAGGCCGACGAGCGGGGCCGGGCGGTGCTGAACGTGCTCGGCACGCTCGTCGTGACGGTCGCGGCGGCCGCGGCCGGGATCCTCCTCATGGCCGTCGGCACCGGGTGATGTACTGGCGGAGGTGCCGTCACACGTCGTGACGGCGGTCCGTCGTGGCCGAGGGGAAGGGGAGACGGGTGACGCAACAGGTCTTCCTGGCCCCTGGCGAGCCCGTCGACCTGGACAACTGCGCCCGCGAGCCGATCCACATCCCCGGCTCCGTGCAGCCCCGCGGCGTGCTGCTCGTCGTCCAGGAGCAGGGCTCCGTCGTGCTGCAGTGCTCCGCCAACGTCGGCGAGGTCCTCGGCCGGCCGGTGGACGAGGTGCTGGGCGCGACGCTCGCGGACGTGCTGGGCCGGGCCGCCTCCCGGGTGGTGCTCGAGCAGCTGGCGGCGGTGGCCGACCACCGCACCCGCAACCCCGGCCTCGTCCACGTGGGGGCCGGTGCGGCCGCCGTGCTCCTCGACGTCGTCGTGCACCGCCCGCCGCCCGCCACCGCGTCCGACCCGGGCCCGGTGTTCGTCGTCGAGCTCGAGACCGCCGACGGCCCCCGCCCGCTCACGTTCGGCAGCACGTACGAGCGGGTGCGCGACGCCATCGCCGACCTGAACCGCGCGAGCGAGCTGACCGGGCTCTACGACACCGCGGCGCGGCACGTCCGGGCGATGACCGGGTTCGACCGCGTGATGCTGTACCGGTTCGACGCGGAGTACAACGGCGAGGTGGTGGCCGAGGCCCGCCGCGACGACCTCGAGCCGTTCCTCGGGCTGCACTACCCGGCCTCCGACATCCCGCCGCAGGCGCGCGCGCTGTACGAGAAGAGCTGGATCCGGCTCATCTCGGACGTCGACTACACGCCCGTCCCCGTGGTGCCGACGGCCGAGCCGCTGTCGGGCCGGCCGCTCGACCTCACCTACGCGACGCTGCGCAGCGTCTCGCCGATCCACTGCGAGTATCTGCGCAACATGGGCGTCCGGGCCTCGATGTCGATCTCCCTGCTCCGGGACGGCAAGCTCTGGGGCATGGTGGCCTGCCACCACTACGCCGGGCCGCACGCCCCGTCGTACGGCGTGCGGGCGGCGGCGGAGTTCCTGGGCGTGGCGCTGTCCGCGCGGCTCGTCGCGCAGGTCGAGGAGGACCTGCTGGCCGAGTCCCGGCGCGCGTCCGGCGTGCTCGCGCGGCTCGTCGCCGCCAGCCGGGACGAGGACGTCCGGCTCGCGCAGGCGCTGACCCGCACGGACGACCTGCTGGAGCTCGTCCCCGCGGACGGCGTCGTGGTCTGCGTCGGCGGCGACCTGGCCTCCCGGGGCCGGGTGCCGGACGCCGAGGCGCGGCGGAGGCTGGCGGCGTGGGGCAGCGGCGTCGGCGGGGTGCTGGCCACGGACCACCTGCCGGACGAGCCCGCCGCCCCGCACGTCCCCGGCACCGCCGGCGCCCTGGCGCTCGCCCTGCCGGACGGCGGCTCGGTGGTCTGGCTCCGCGACGAGGTGGTGCGGACCGTCGACTGGGGCGGCGACCCGCACAACAAGGCGATCGCGGTCCGGGACGGCGACCGGTACCGGCTCAGCCCCCGCACCTCGTTCGACGCGTGGCAGGAGCACGTCCGCGGGCGCTCGGCGCCGTGGGACGACCGGCACGCGACGAACGCGACCGACCTGCGCGGCCACCTCGTCGAGGCGATGTTCCGGCGCGGGCAGGCCGAGGTGCTCGCGGCGCGCGCCCTGCAGCGCACCCTCGTGCCGTCGCGGCTGCCGGCGGTGCCGGGCTGGACCGTCGAGGCCCGCTACGAGCCGTCCGGCACCGGGCAGGTCGGCGGCGACTGGTACGACGTCGTGACGCTGTCCGACGGGCGGCTCGCGCTCGCGGTCGGCGACGTGACCGGGCACGGGCTCCCCGCCGCGGCCGCGATGGCCGAGCTGCGGCACGCCACGCGCGCCTACCTGCTGGACGCCGCGCCGCCGGCGGTCGTGCTCAGCCGGGTCGCCCGGCTGGCCCGGTGGTCCCGGCCCGGTCAGATGGCCACGATGGCCCTCGCCGTGCTGGACCCGGCGACGGGCGAGGTCGAGCACTCGTCCGCCGGGCACCTCCCGCCGCTGCTGGTCCGGGCGGACGGCTCGGCGGCGTGGGAGCGGGTGCTGGGCTCGCCGCTGCTCGGCCTGCTGGACGCCGAGCCCGCCTCGGGGCGGGTCACGCTGGCGCCCGGGGACGCGCTGCTGCTGCTGACCGACGGGCTGATCGAGCGGCGCGGGGAGTCGATGCGCGTGGCGATGGCCCGGACCGTCGCGCAGGTCGGGCGGCCGGAGCCGGGCCGCCTCGGGGACGTGGTCGCCCGCGTCCGGGACAGCGCGTCGGAGGACGACGCGACGGTGGTCCTGCTCGCCCGGGACTGACGGCCCCGCCCGGGACTGACGGCCCCGCCCGGGACTGACGGCCCCGCCCGGGCGACCCGTCAGCCGCCGAGCAGGTCCGCGAAGGACGGCGCGCCGGCGAACGGGTCCTGCGGGCCGCGGGGGCCGCGGGCGGCGACGGTGGCGGCGAGCTCGGCGCCGGCCCGGCGGATGCGCGCGGGCAGCGGGCTCGGCTCGCCCGCGGTGCTGCCGGTGGCCCAGTCGTCGGTGGCCGCGAACACGGACGTCGTCGCCACGTCGGCCCGCAGGTAGGTGAACAGCGGGCGGATCGAGTACTCGATCGCCAGCGAGTGCCGGGCGGTGCCGCCGGTCGCGCCCAGCAGCACGGGCAGGCCGATGATGCCGTCCTTGTCGAGGATGTCGATGAACGACTTGAACAGGCCCGAGTACGTCGTGGTGAACAGCGGCGTCACGGCGATCAGCGCGTCGGCGCCGGTCACGGCCTCGATCACCTCGGAGAGCGCCGGGCTGGGCACCCCGGTGAGCATCGCGTTGACGATGTCGTGCGCGTGGTCCCGGAGCTCGACGACGCGGACCTCGGGGCGCTGCCCCCGGTCGGCGAGCTCGGTGGCGGTCGCCTCGGCGAGCCGGTCGGCGAGCAGGCGGGTGGACGACGGCTGGCCGAGGCCGGCCGACAGCGCGACGATCCTGCGCTCGGTCATGAGTGGTGCTCCTCGTTCTGGGGTGGTGCGGGGCGCCGGGTGGAAGGTTCGAGCAGGACACACCGGGGCGTGTCCGTCCGAACCGTCCACCCGGCGGGGATGTTCCGGGTGGGCGGACGTGACTCAGAGGCCGAAGGCCGCGCCCCTGGTGCTGACGGCGTCCGCGGCGGCGGCGTCGTCCTCGGCGGTCTTGCCGGTCCAGTGGTCGGCCGCGGCGACGGTCTGCTCGTGGACGGCGCCGGCGGCGCGGGCCTTCGCGACGCGCTCGGCGTGCGTCGGCGGGCCGGAGGGGACGTCGGCCGGGCGGTCGGACTCCATCTCCTTGCGGAGCACCGGGACGACCTCGCCGCCCAGGATGTCGAGCTGCTCCAGCACCGTCTTGAGCGGGAGCCCCGCGTGGTCGATGAGGAACAGCTGCCGCTGGTAGTGGCCGACGTCGTGGCGCATCGCGGCGTACCGGTCGATGACCTGCTGCGGGGAGCCGACGGTCAGCGGGGTCTGCGCGGAGAAGTCCTCCAGCGACGGGCCGTGGCCGTAGACCGGGGCGTTGTCGAAGTAGGGCCGGAACTCGTCGACGGCGTCCTGCGAGCTCTTCCGCATGAACACCTGGCCGCCGAGGCCGACGATCGCCTGGTCCGCGCGCCCGTGACCGTAGTGCTCGAAGCGCTGGCGGTAGAACTGCACCATCTGCTTCGTGTGGCTCATCGGCCAGAAGATGTTGTTGTGGAAGAAGCCGTCGCCGTAGTAGGCGGCCTGCTCGGCGATCTCGGGGCTGCGGATCGAGCCGTGCCAGACGAACGGCGGCACGCCGTCCAGCGGGCGCGGGGTGGAGGTGAAGCCCTGCAGCGGGGTGCGGAACTTGCCCTCCCAGTCCACGACCTCCTCCTCCCAGAGGCGGCGCAGCAGGGCGTAGTTCTCGATCGCGAGCGGGATGCCCTGCCGGATGTCCTGGCCGAACCACGGGTAGACCGGGCCGGTGTTGCCGCGGCCCATCATGAGGTCCATCCGGCCGTCGGAGATCACCTGGAGCATCGCGTACTCCTCGGCCAGCCGGACCGGGTCGTTGGTGGTGATCAGCGTGGTCGCGGTGGACAGCACGATGCTCTTCGTGCGCCCGGCCAGGTAGCCGAGCATCGTCGTCGGGGAGGACGCCACGAACGGCGGGTTGTGGTGCTCGCCGGTCGCGAAGACGTCGAGGCCGACCTCCTCCGCGTGCTGGGCGATCGTGAGGATCGACCGGACGCGCTCGGTGTCGTCGGGCGTGCGGCCCGTGGTGGGGTCGGTCGTGATGTCGCTGACCGTGAAGACTCCGAACTGCATCTCGCGCTCCTCAAGTCGATGCGTTTGCATGTACTTGCGCCCCAACGGGCGAGCGCGCGGATCTATTCCGCGGCGACGGACCCGGCGTCGCCGCGCTCGGAGGACACCCCGCGGCGGGACGCCCGCCGCGTCAGCAGGTGCAGCACGAGGCCCACGGCGACCAGCACCCCGGCCAGCGCCCAGTGCCGCGCCTCCTGCTGGGTGAGCAGCACCAGGCAGGTGACGACGGCGAGCACCGGCAGCGGGGTCCAGGCCCGGAAGTGGTCGTGCTCCACGCGGTCCCGGCGCAGTACCAGCACCGCGATGTTCGTGCTGAGGAACACGAACAGCAGCAGGAGCACGACGGTCGACGCGAGGTCGACGAGCTCGCCGGTCGCCGCCAGCACCATCGCGACCAGCGTGGTGACGACGATCGCGACCCACGGCGTCCGGCGGCCCGGGAGCACCCGGCCGAGCACCGGCGGCAGCAGGCCCTCCTCGGCCATGCCGTAGGTGAGCCGGCTGGCCATGATCATGGTGAGCAGGGCCCCGTTGGCGACCGCGACCAGCGCCACGACGGAGAACAGCTCCAGCGGCACGCCGCCCGCCGCCCGGACGACCTCGAGCAGCGGCCCGCTGGAGGACGCCAGGTCCTGCGGCGCGACGACGGCCGGGGCGACGAGCCCGACGAGCAGGTAGACGGCGCCGGCCGTCACGAGCGCCCCGAACAGCGCCTTGGGGTACACGCGGCGGACGTCGGTGACCTCCTCCGCGATGTTCGCGGAGGTCTCGAAGCCGACGAACGAGTAGAAGGCGATCAGCGCGCCCCCCAGCGTGGCGGCGGCCCAGGAGGTCTCCGCCGGCAGCTCCAGGACGCGGCCGGGGTCGCCGTCGCCGCGGCCCAGGACGATCGCGCCCAGCACGACGACGAGCACCAGCCCGCTCAGCTCGATCACCGTCATGACCAGGTTGGCGCGCAGCGACTCCTTGATCCCGCGGGCGTTCAGCAGGGCCACCAGGGCGAGGAACACGAGCGCCGTCGGCACCGCCGGCAGGTCCACGAACACCGACAGGTAGTCGCCGCCGAACGCCAGCGCGAGGCCCGCGGCCGACGTGACGCCCGCGGCCAGCATGCAGAAGCCCACGAGGAACGACACGAGGGGGCTGCCGAAGGCCCGCTGCGCGAACACGGCCGAGCCGCCCGCCTGCGGGTACTTCGTCACGAGCTCGGCGTAGGACGACGCCGTCAGCAGCGCCATGCCCAGCGCGACGAGGAGCGGCAGCCAGATCGCCCCGCCGGCCTCCGCGCCGAGCTCGCCGACCAGCGCGTAGACGCCGGCGCCCAGCACGTCGCCGAGCACGAACAGGAACAGCAGCGGGCCGGTCACCGCGCGGCGCAGGCGCGGCGTGGTGCGGTCCGTGGGGGTGTCGGTCGTGGTCACCCGGCCGATTATCAGCGCGGGCCCGCCGGCGCGCGCGGCGAGCGTGGGGGCCGCCGGACGGGTGACCGAGAGCACATGCCGGGGGCGGATGCGCTCACGCCGGGGTGCGCGTTGACGATCGGTGGACGTGCGGCCGCTCACGGCGCCCGCACACCGGGGCCCAGCGCCCCGGGGCACCGACGGCCCCCTCCCACGGCGACGACGACGCGGGACGGCGCGCCGCCGCACCCGCCGCGGACGCGGCACACGTCACGCACCAGCACAGCAGCAGACCGGGCGCCCGGCCGGGTGCCCGCCAGCAGGGGGCCCCTCCATGTCCGTCCGTCCCGACGGGCGTGCCCGCGCGCACGCCCGACCCCTCCGCACGGCCGTCCTGGCCGTCGTCCTGACCGTCCTGTCCTCCGCGGCGACCGTCCCGGCGGGCGCCGCCACCACCGACGACCCGGGGTTCCGCCTCGGCGCGCACGTCGACCGGGGCGCCGCCGCCGACACGGCCGCCGCCGTCGCCGGCTTCGAGGACGCGATCGGCCGGCGGCTCGACGTCCACCGCTGGTACAGCCGGTGGGACGACGCGCAGCCCGCCCCGGCGGTGGTCGCGTCCGTCGCGCGCGGCCGGACGCCGCTGCTGTCGATCTGGCCGCGGCGGCTCGACGGCACGGTGGTGCCGTGGCAGGCCATCGCCGACGGCCGGGTCGACGCGCAGATCCGCGCGCAGGCCGCGGGGGTCGCCGCCCTCGGGGTCCCCGTGTACCTCACGCTGCACCACGAGGCGGACATCGCCGACGGCTGGGGCACCCCGGCGCAGTTCCGTGCGGCCTGGCGGCACTACGTCGAGGTCTTCCGGGAGGTGGGCGTGCCGGACGTGCGGTGGACGTGGGTGCTGACCCCCGGCAGCTTCGGCTCCGCACCGTCGACGGCCGGCGCCGACGCGTTCTACCCGGGGGACGACGTCGTCGACCGCGTCGGGCTGGACGCCTACAACTGGTACGGGTGCGCGGCGGGCAAGCCCGCGGCGTGGCGCTCGCTGGCCGAGGTCGCCGGGCCGTTCCGCCGGTGGGCGCAGGAGCACGGCAGGACGCCCGTGCTCGCCGAGTTCGGCACCGCGGCCGACCCCGCCGACCCCGGGCGCCGCGCCGCGTGGCTGACGGACGCGGTCGCGTGGCTCGGGCAGTGGCCGGGGCTGGACGTCGCGTCGTCGTTCGAGGGCACCGGGACGTGCCCGTGGGCGGTCGCCGGCTCCGCCTCGGCCCGGACGGCCTACGCGGCCGCGGTCGCGTCCCCGGCGGCGAACGCCCGGCCGACCGCGGCGCTCCGGCCCTCGGGCACGGTCGGGCCCGCGCCGCACGCGGTGACGTTCGACCTGGCGTCGAGCACCGGCGGCGGCTCCGCCACCGGGACCGGCGTCGCCCGGTGGACGCTCGACCTGGGGGACGGCGGCACCCGCTCGGGCACGGGCGCGCCGGGGGCGGTCGCGCACACCTACGCCGCCGGGACGTTCACGGCCCGCCTCGCGGTCACCGACGCCGCGGGGCGGACGGCCACGGACAGCCGGACGGTCACCGTGGCGCCCCCGCCGGTCGTCACCGCGGCGGAGCAGGGCGTCACCGCGACCGGGGCCGGCCTGCGCGCGTGGGTCGACCCCGAGGGTCTCGCGGGCACCGTGCGCCTCGCGTGGTCGGTCGACGGGGTTGCCGAGGCCGGGCACGTCGACCGCGCGGTGACGGCGAGCACGTCCGCGCAGGCCGTCGGCGTCGACCTCACCACCCTCGCGCCGGGCACCCGGTACCGGTGGACGGCCACCGCCACGACCGCGGCGGGCACGACGACGGTGGCGCGGACCTTCGACACCCCGGGGCCGCCCACCGTCCGGCCGGTCGCAGCGACGGCCGTCGGGCGGACGAGCGCGACCGCCCAGCTGCGGGTGCACCCGCACCTGCTGGCCACGACGGTGCGCGTCGAGCTGGGCACGGGGTCGCGGTCGGCCGACGTGGCCTTCGCGGCGGCGAGCTGGGAGCGGGCGGGCACCGTCGCGCTCACGGGGCTCGCGCCCGGCACGACGTACCGGTACCGCGTGGTCGCGACCAACGCCATGGGGACGACGACCGGCCCGGAGCAGACCCTCACCACGGCGCCCTGACGGTGGGGGCCCGGACCGCCGGCGCACCGGGCGCCGCGAGCCCAACCTCGCGGTTGGTCAACCCCGACGTGCCGTGGCAGGCTCGGTGCAACCGACCGGTTGAGGAGGTGCACGTGGCCGCGGACGACCCGCTGTCCCAGGTGTTCTCGGCGCTCGCGGACCCGCTGCGCCGCGACATCGTGGCGCGCCTGGCCTCCGGCGACGCGACGGTCGGCGAGATCGCGGCCCCGTACAGCGTGACCGTGCAGGCGGTGTCGAAGCACCTGCGCGTGCTCGAGGCGGCCGGCCTCGTGACCCGCACGCGCGACGCCCAGCGGCGGCCGGTGCACCTCGAGGTCGACGTCTTCGACCTCATGACGATGTGGATCGAGCGGCACCGGCGCGCGGCGGAGTTCCGGCACCGCCGCCTGGACGAGGTGCTGCTGACCGACGAGGCCACCCCGCCCGAGCAGGCGCCGCGGGTGCGGACCGAGCGGGCGCCGCGGGTGCGTCCCGAGAGCGAGCGGGTGTTCCAGCCCTGGGACCTCGGGTCGCGCGTCGTACGCCCGGGCGCGGAGGACGCGGGCGACACGGCCCGCTGACCCCACGTCCCGGTACGCGAGGCCCCGCGTAGGTGGCCGCCGCCATGTCCGTTTCACCCGGAGTGCGGCGGTTGGTTCCCTCATGACCGGTCTGCGCGGGTCGATCGGGGAGGTGCGCGGGGGCGCCCAGCCGATCCACCAGGAGCGACGTTGTTCACCCGTACCCGACCCGTCCCGTCCTCCGCGTCCGCGGCAGGCTCCGAGCTCGCCGAGTCCCGGGCCGACGTCGACGCCGTCACGGCCGTGGTCCAGGCGCTCGCCCGCGCCACCACCTCCGAGGACGCCGTGCGCAACGCCCTCGAGGTCGTGCGGGAGCGCTTCGGCTGGGTCTACGGCTCGTACTGGCGCGTGGCCGACTCCGCCCTGCACCTCGCGCAGGAGTCCGGCGACGCCGGCGAGGAGTTCCGGCGCGTGACCCGTGCCGCGTCGTTCCGCGAGGGCGTCGGGCTGTCGGGCCGGGCCTGGCGGCAGCGGGACCTGGTGTTCGTCGCGGACCTCGGCGAGCTGACCGACTGCGTCCGGGCGCCCGCCGCCCAGCGCGCCGGCGTGCGGTCCGGCATCTGCTTCCCGCTCACGGAGGACGGCGTCGTCACCGGGACGATGGACTTCTTCGCCACCGAGACCCTCCGGCCGTCCCCGCGGCGCCTCACCACCCTGCGCAGCATCGGGGTGCTGGTGTCGCAGGCGCTGGAGCGCGTGGCCACCGCGGAGCGGCAGGCGAGCGCCACGCAGGACATCGAGGCCGTCAACCGGGTGATCCACGAGGTGACGGGCGCGCCGTCCGCGGACCAGGCGCTCAGCCGGGCCCTGACCGCGATCCGCGAGGGCTTCGACTGGGCCTACGGCTCCTACTGGGCGGTCGACGAGTCGGACCGCGCGCTGCACTTCGTGCAGGAGACGGGGGACGCCGGGGCGGAGTTCCGCGAGGTGACGCGCACCGCGTCGTTCCGCGAGGGCGTCGGGCTGGCGGGGCGTGCCTGGCGGGCCCGCGACCTGGTGTTCGTCGCGGACCTCGGCGAGCTCACCGACTGCGTCCGGGCGCCCGCCGCCCAGCGCGCCGGCGTGCGGTCGGGCGTGTGCCTGCCGGTGCTCGTCGACGGGCAGGTCACCGGGACGATGGACTTCTTCGCCACCGAGACCCTGGAGCTGTCGCCGGGGCGGCGGGAGGCGCTGCGGAACACCGGGTTCCTGGTCGGCCAGGCCCTCGAGCGGCACGCCGCCGCGGAGCGGCTCCGCACGGCGGGGGAGGAGCTCGTCACCTCGATCCAGGAGGTCGAGCGGAACGTGCTGGCGGCCACGAGCGTGGCGACCGACGGCCGGCGGCTGGCGCAGGACGCCAACGAGGAGGTCGCCGGGCTGGGCCGCTCCAGCGCGGAGATCGGCCAGGTGGTGACCGTGATCCAGGGCATCGCGGCGCAGACGAACCTGCTCGCGCTCAACGCGACGATCGAGGCGGCGCGCGCCGGCGACGCGGGGCGTGGGTTCGCCGTCGTCGCGCACGAGGTCAAGGAGCTCGCCACCGAGACCGCCGCCGCGACGACGCAGGTGGGGGACAAGGTGCGCACGATCCAGCAGCAGGTGGAGGGCGTCATCGCGTCGCTCGCCCAGATCGGCGGGGTCGTGGAGCGGATCAACGAGACGCAGCAGACCATCGGCGGCGTGCTGACGGAGCAGGTGGCGGTCACCCGGGCGATCCTCGACTGAGGCGTCGCAGGGCGGGGTCGCGGCCGGACGGCGGGGTCGCGGCCGGATGGCGGGGTGCGGTGGTGCGCCTCAGCCCTCGTAGGCCCAGTGCCAGGGCTCCCGCGGGGTGTCCTCGACGAAGCCGTAGCGGCCGCCGTTCGCCCGCATCCAGGACTGCGCGGCGTCGTCGAGGTCGAGGTCGACCGCCATGCCCCAGCCGTGGTCGCTGGTGCCGGGGACCGCGGCGAGCCCGCCCTGCGAGTACAGGCCCTTGCGGGCGGCGACGTCGACCTGCGACTCGTACGACCGGTACGAGTCCGTGATGCCGATGGTCACGCCGTCCTTCGCCGCGTCGGCGCGGGCGCGCTCGAGGGCGTCGGCCGCCGGGGCCCAGAGCCGGTGACCCGTGCCGTCCACCTCGGACAGCGCCGAGGCGGGGATCTTGCCGTTGCCGTACGCGGCGAGCTCGACGGGGACGCCGTCGGCGTTCCGCTCGCCGCTGCTGACCGCCGCCGACGTGCCCGCGGTCTCGTCGACCGCCTGGGACAGCGCCTGCTCGAACTGCGCGCCGCTCGTGGCGGTCGCCGCCGCGGTCGCCGGCGCGAGCGACCCGAGGGTCGCCTGGATGGCGGCGATGCGCTGGGTGATCGCGCCGATGCCGTCGAGGCTCATGGGGTGGTGCTCCTTCTGGGGTGCTCGGCGGTCCCATCGGCGGGCCGCCCGCGGACCTGAGCGGACCTGAGGGACGAGAGGCGCCCGGGACGGGGCGGCGAGGGGCCGGGATCCGGGGCAGGACGCGACACGCGGGAAGAGGAGCTGGACGTGTCAGTGGTCCTGCGTACCGTCGAGGTCATGAGGAGTGGACGGCACCTGTGCACCTGGTTCGACGACGCGGACGGCGTCGAGCTGCTGTGCGGCTGCGGCGCTCGCGCCGTGGTCGTGGTCGACGACGAGACCGGCGAGACGCTCGTGGTCGTGGTCCCCGACGAGCCCGCGCCGCTGGCGATCTCGGCCTGAGCCGGCCGCCTGACCGGCGGGTCAGTTCACCGGGACCGTGCGGCGCTCGGGCGTGAACGCGTAGAGCGTCCCGTCCTGCTCGCCGACCCACCACTCGCCGCACATCGTCGTCGACCGCTGCTCGACCTCCGCCGGCCACCACTGCGCCTGCAGCGTGGAGACCGACCGGAAGTCCGCCGGGTCGGCGTCGACGGGCCGCGGCCCCAGCGGCTGCTCGGCGGTCACCGCGACGCAGGTCGCCGGCAGGTCGGCGAGCGTGGCCCGCAGCGACACGATCCGCTCCGCCCCGCCCGAGCGCGCCTCGACCCGCACGTCGGTGGCGTCGTCCGGCACCCACTCCGGGAGCGCGCCGGCCGCCTTCGCGTCCGCCCCCGTGGCGTAGGTGGCGGCGTCGCCGGGGCTCGGCCGGCCGAGGGCCTGCGCGACCGGCCCCCCGCACGCCGACAGGACCAGCACGGCCGCCGCGCCGACGGCCAGCGCGCCGAGCATGCGGCGCTCCGGGGTGCCCGACGGGGTGCTGGTCAGGGGCGTGGTGTCCATGCCCTCGACGCTACGGAGCGGGCAGCGGCCGCCGCATCGGCTCCCGGTCCGGTCCCTGCGCCCCGGCCCTCCACCCCGGGGTGGAGGGGCCGGTCATCCTGCGGTGGTGCTCAGGGCGCGGGCGGCGGGCGGGTGCCGGCGGTGCGGCGGGGTGCCGGGCCGGACGAGAGCACGAGCCCGACGGTCGAGCCGATCGTCCCGGTGCCCGAGAGGCTCTGGCTGACCACGAGCCCGGGCGCGAGGTCCGAGGGCGCCGGGGCCCCGACGGACACCCCGAACCCGGCGGCGCTCAGGGCGGCGCGCGCGGCGCCCTCGTCCCGCCCGACGACCCGCGGCACGGGCACCTGCTTGCCCAGCACCTCGTCCTGCCCCGCCGGGGCGAACCCGGGGACGGCCTGACCCTCGAGGGTGCGGGTCATGAACCCCTTCCACACCGGCACCGCCACCGAGGACCCGAACACGTTGCGGATGTACCGGCCGTTGATGACGACCCGCTGCATCGGGATCATGCGCTCGGCGTGCCCGACCCAGATCGCGGTCGCGCGCAGCGGGGTGTAGCCGACGAACCACGTGTGCTCGTTCCGGGAGGTGGTGCCGGTCTTGCCGGCGGACGGGAACGGCGGGGGCGACGTGGCCGCGCTGCCGCTCCAGACGTTCTGCAGGGCGTGGTTCACGGCGTTGGCGATGCGGGGCTCCAGCGCGCCCGGGGTGCAGGTCGCGGCGGGCACGGGCAGCGGGTTCCCGTCGGTGTCCACGACGGCGGCGATCGCCACGGGGGTGCAGTACGTCCCGCCGGCGGCGAAGGCGGCGAACGCCGCGGCCATCGCGAGCGGGGCCACCGAGTCGCTGCCCAGCACGTTCGCCGGCAGCGGCGCGAACGGCCCGTCCCCGGACTGGCCACCGGCCCGGTGGATGCCCAGCGCGGTGGCGGTGTCCATGATCCCGCAGAGGTCCAGCTGCGACGCCATGGCGATGTACCCGGAGTTCACGGAGTTCCGCGTGGCGTCGAGGACGGACATGCGCCCGCCGGAGCGCGGGCCCTCGGCGTTCGAGAACCGGTACTCCGTCCCGGGGTCGAGGGTGGTGCAGGGCGCCGGGAACTGGCTGAACCGGTAGGAGAACCGGGTGGCGTCGACGACCTCGCTCAGGCTGTGCCCCTCCTTCAGCCACTGGGCCAGGGTGAACGGCTTGAACGTCGAGCCCGGCGGGAAGCCGCTGCCGCCCCCGTACGCGAAGTCGGTGTTGTAGTTGACGGCCGTCTCGCGCTCGCCGTGCTCCTGGGTGTTGTTGTACGTGCGGTTCTGCGCCATGGAGGTGATCCGCCCGGTGCCGGGCTCGACCGTGACGAGCGAGGTGGCGACGCCGGAGGGGTCGTCCACGGGCACGCCGTTCTTCAGCTCCTCGTCGGCGATGGTCTGCTCGCGCGGGTCGAGCGTCGTGGTGATCGTGAGCCCGCCGCGGTACAGCAGCTCCACGCGCTCCGCCGGCGTCTCGCCGAACGCCGGGTCGTTCCGGATCACCTTGGTGACGTAGTCGCAGAAGAACCCGGAGCCGCGCACCACGTCGCCCGCGCCCATGCAGCCGACCTTCGGCTCGTGCACGACCAGGGTGGCGGGCAGCGGCGTGGCGAGCCCCGCGGCGAGCTCCTCGGACGTGACGTAGCCCTGCTCGTGCATCAGCCGCAGCACCCGGTCGCGGCGCTCCTGCGCGACCTCCGGGTTCCGGATCGGGTCGTAGGCGGTGGGGCTCCGGGTCACCCCCGCGATGGTCGCGGCCTCCAGGTAGCCGATCTGCGCCGCCGGCTTGCTGAAGTACCGCTGGGAGGCCGCCTGCACGCCGTAGGTGTTCACGCCGAACTGCGCGATGTTGAGGTACGCCTCGAGGATCTGGTCCTTGGTCATCTCCTTCTCGAGGGCGATCGCGAGCTTCGCCTCCCGCAGCTTGCGCGCGTACCCCTGGGCGCCGTCCGCCTCCTGGGCCTGGCCGGCCGCGACCAGGTCCCCGTCGCGGACGGCCTTCTCGATGAGCACGTTCTTGATGTACTGCTGGGTCAGCGTGGACGCGCCCTCGGTGCGGCTGGGGTTCTGCAGGTTCCGCACCAGGGCCCGGAGCATCCCCTCCGGGTCGATGCCGCCGTGCCGGTAGAACCGCTTGTCCTCCGTCGCCACGACGGCGTCGCGCAGCGGCTGGGACACCTCGGCCAGGGGGACGACCTCGCGGTTCTCGGCCCAGAACGTCGCCAGCACGGTCGTGCCGTCCGCGGCGAGCACGGTGGAGCGCTCCGACAGCGGCTGCCGCTCCAGCTCGGTCGGCAGGTCGCCGAACGCCTCGACCGCGAGGTCGGTGGTGCCGTTCGCCACGGCGACGGTCGGCAGGACGAGCCCCGCGGTCAGCAGGCCGCCGACGCCCGCGGTCAGCACGAAGGCGACCAGCAGCGCGACCGCCTTGACGACGGACATGCGGCGGGCGGCGCTCGGACGCTGCGACGCGGCCATGGCCACACGCTAGGGCAGCGGGCGGCCCGTGGGGAGGGGCGCGGGCGACCGGGGGGGGCGGCGGCCCGGGGTCAGGGCAGCGCGGCGAACGCCGCCGCGGCGGTCTCGTGCGCGGGGGGCACGCGGACCCTCCCCGCGCGCTCCCGGCCCGCGAGCACCCGACCCCCCCGGCGGGCGGCCGGCCCGCCCCCCCCCCC
>NZ_CATKPC010000022.1:0-60436 GCF_949769265.1 Cellulomonas endometrii
AGGGCCGCCCGGGCGCGCGCGGGGACGCCGAGGGGCCGGTGCGGGGCGGTCGTGCTGCCCGCACCGGCCGGCCCGGCGTGCCGCGCGCTGATGCTGCGTCCTGCGGCGTCAGCTCGCGATGACGACGGCGACGCCCTTGACGTCGGCCGCCTTGACCGCGCCGGGCACGCTCAGGGTCACGGTGCCGCCGGACGCACCGACCGTGCCGGTGACCTGGCGCAGGGAGGCGCCGGTGGAGGCGTCGGTGGGGTCGGTGTTGAGCAGGTCGACCGTGACGTTCTGGCCGGCGCAGCCCGCGGCGACGCCGGAGAGCTTCACCTCGGTGACCGTGTAGCCCTTGGCCGCGGCAGCGAAGGCGTTGCTGAACGCGACCTGCACGCCGTCGGAGTCGCACGACGCCACGACGGTGGTGCCCGCGCCGAGCGCGCCGGCGGTGAGGTTCAGCTGGGCGGCGGACGCGAGGCCCAGGCCGGCGATGCCGAGGCCCGCGACGGTGAGCGCGACGACCTTGCGGCGGACCGTGCGGCGGGGGCGGGGCGCGGGCGTGGCGGGCGTGGCGGGCGGTGGCGACGGACATGGGTCTCCTCGGACGACGCGGCTCTGGCAGGCGCGGCGCGTCCCGCAGAGCCGTGGGCGGGGGCGTGCCGACGCGGCGTCGGAGCAGGGGATCCCGGCGACGCGGCTCGCGCACCCTAGGGCCGCGCGGTGCACCCGCCGGGAGCTCTTCTGGGTGTCAGCACCCCTCCCGGCGAGCGTCAACCCCGGCACCCCACCCGTTATCCGGGCAAACCGGACAATCCGGGTGGGTGAAAAACGCGTCTCCGCAGGTCACAGCACTGATGACCGCAGTGATTCCACCGGAAGACTGGCGACCACCTGGGTGCCGTCGCCGGGCACGGAGGTGAGGCGGAGGTCCCCGCCGACCAGGCGCAGCCGGTCCGACAGCCGCGCGGTGCCGGACGGCACGCCGGCGTCCGCGCCGAAGCCCCGGCCGTCGTCGGACACCCGGACCTCCACGGCGCCGGCCACCACGGACAGCCGCACGTCCACCACCTCGGCGTGGCCGTGCCGCAGCGCGTTGCTGATCGCCTCCTCCACCACCCGCACGACGATCAGGCGCTCGGAGCGGGTCAGCTGCGGCGCCGCGGGGTCGTCCAGCGCGCGCACCTCGTCCGTGACGCCGAGCCGGGTGTTCACGGACGTGGGGATCCGGCTGAGCAGCGACCGGATCGCCGGCACCATCCCGACCTCCAGCTGGTCCGGGTAGAGCATCCGGCTGGTGGCCCGGACGTCGGCCTCGCGCACCGTCTCGATCTGCTCGCGCACCTCCCGCAGCAGCGCGAGGTCGTCCTCGGTGGCCGTGCCGCCGGCCAGCCGGTCCAGCAGCCGGTCCAGGCGGGCCACCACCAGCACCAGCCGCTGCTGCATGCTGCCGTGCAGGCCCTCGGCGACCTCGCGCCGGACCCGCACCTCCTCGTGCTGCAGCGCCTGCAGCGCGAGCTCGATCTGGATCCGGCTCTCCGCGGCGGCGGCGACCTGCGTGCGCAGCCGGCGCTGCGAGAGCATCGCCGCCAGGCCCATGCCCGCCGCGATCCACGCCACCGCGGCGCCGCTGCCGAGCTCGGCGACGATCACCGACCGCGGCGGGTCCACGTACACGTCCAGCAGCAGCTGCGACCCGAACCGCACGCCCGACGCCGTGACCCCCGCGCTGAGCACGCCCACCACGAGCGCGAGCGGGCCGCGCTGCGGCAGCGGCACCCCGGTGAGCGCCAGGATCACGAGCATCGAGGCCACGGCGGTCAGGTTGGCGAGGATGCGGTCCGTCACCGGCACGTGGCCGCCCTGGTTGCCGTAGACCCACGCGGTCTGGACCGCCGCGCCCACCGCGAACGCCGTCATGACGGTGCCGGAGGCCGCCAGCAGGGCCCGCCGGTCGGCGCGGGTCGCGGCCGCGTCCTGCGCCACAGCCGTCGGCATCCGTCATCACCCGTTCCCCGCGCGGACCGGGCCCGCGTGCCGTGCCGCGATCCGCGGTCCGGACGACCATACTGTCCGGGATGTCCGACTCCGCACCCGACACCGTCCGCGTCGTCGTCGTCGAGGACCAGCCACTCTTCCGGTCGATGCTGGAGCTCACCCTCGAGGCCGTCGCGGGGGTCCGCGTCGTCGCCGCGGTCGGCACCGTCAAGGAGGGCGCCGCCGCGCTGCGGCCCGGCGCCGCCGACGTGGCCGTCCTCGACATCGACCTGCCCGACGGCAACGGCATCGCCCTCGGGGTGACGCTGCGCCGGCACCAGCCCGACCTCGGCATCCTGCTGCTCTCCGCGCACGACGCGATGGACCTGCTGCTCGACCTGCCCCCGGACGTGTCGCACGGCTGGTCGTACCTGTCCAAGACGTCGTCGACGAGCGCCCAGACCCTCGTCCACGCCATCCAGGCGGCGGCAGCCGGGCGGACCACGCTCGACCCGGTGCTGCTGGACCGGATGGCCCCGCGTGCGGGCTCCGCCGTGGCGCGGCTCACCGACCGGCAGTACGCCGTCCTCCGGCTGCTGGCGCAGGGCCTGTCGAACGCCGGCATCGGCGAGGCGCTGAAGATCACCGAGAAGTCGGTGCAGAACCACATCAACGGCGTCTACGCCACGCTCGGCATCGACGCCGACCCGTCCCGCAACCCCCGCGTCACGGCGGCGCTCCGCCTGCTCGAGGAGACCGGCCGCGCGACCTGACCCTCGACACCCTCGACACCCCCGGCACCGGCGGAGCACGATGGTCGGCACCGACGCAGCGAGGGGGCACGCGATGGGACGCGCGGACGTGATGGCCTGGGTGGCGGCCTACGAGCGCGCCTGGCGGGACGACGACGTGTCAGCGGTCGCCACGCTGTTCACCGAGGAGGCGCGGTACCTGCGCTCCCCGTACGAGGCGCCGCTGGAGGGGCTCGCCGCGATCCGCGACTTCTGGCCGGACCCGACGCCGTTCACGATGGACGCGGAGGTCGTCGCGGCCGACGGAGCGGACGCCGTCGTCCGCGTGGAGGTCCGGTACGGCGGGGACGAGCCGCAGGAGTACCGCGACCTGTGGGTGCTGCGCTTCGCGCCCGACGGCCGCGTCGAGCACTTCGAGGAGTGGGCGTACTGGCCCGGCAAGCCGTACAGCGCGAGCGCCGACCCGTCCTGACACCGCCGGCCCGTCCCTCCGATCGGGTGAGGGACGTTCCCCGGGGGGCCGGTCCTGGGTTACAGTAAGCATGCCCTCGGTCGCCTGCCCCCTGCGCGGCCGAGGGCTTCTCCATGCCCGGCCGCGCTCGACGCGGAGCTCAGCGCGCGCGCCACTCCACGGCGCCGCAGCAGGTGCAGCGGGCCACGACGACGCCGAACCGCCGGGGGCTCGTGTCGAGGTGCCAGCCCGGCCGGTGGCACGACGGGGCGTGCTCGACCGTGACGCGGGTCAGCGGGTTCGGGCGGCTCGGGGCCAGCGTGCTGCTCATGGGGCTCTCCTGCGGGGACGACGGTGCTTGTCGGACCCCTTCGGCCGCCGCGACCGGGATGTGAGCGGTCGGACCGGCCGGCCTGCCGGCACGACGCAGCCCCGGCACGACGGCGCCCCGGCGCGCCAGGGAGCGGCGCGCCGGGGCTCGTCGGTCCGCGGGCGGCCGGGGGAGCCGCCCGCGGACCGGTCAGGCCCGGCCGGTCCGGCGGCGCCAGCCGACCAGGCCCGCGCCGAGGAGCAGGAGCAGCAGCGCCGCGCCGACCCCGGCGCCGATCTCCGCACCGGTGACCGCAAGCGGCGACCCGGGTGCCGCGGCCGCGGCCGGGGCGGCGGCCACGTCGCGGTAGGTGACCAGCACCTGCGCCGCCGTGACGTTGCCCTCGACGTCGCTCACCTGGTAGCCGACCGGGGTCGGGTCACCGGTGAAGCCGGCCTGCGGCGTGAACGTGATCGCCCCGGTCGCCGGGTCGACGCTCCAGGTGCCCTCACCGGCGACGACGAGCTCCGTCACGAGGGCGCCGGTCCCGGGGGTCACGAGCCGCACCGTCGTCGGGTCGAGGCTCCCCCGGTCGTTGCCGACCACGTCGACCGTCACGCGGGTGCCGCGGTCGTTGTCCCGGTCGGCGTCGTCCTGCGCCTTCGGCAGGTAGGTCACCACGACCTGCGCGGTCACCGGGGCGCCCACCGGGCCGGAGACCTCGTAGCGCACGGGCGTCGGGTTGCGGTGGAAGCCCGCGAGCGGCGTGAACGTGATCGCGCCCGTCGCGGGGTCGGCGGACCAGGTGCCCTCGCCGGCCACGACCAGGGTGCTGACGCGGTCGCCGGACACCGGGTCGACCAGGCGGACCGTCGCGGGGTCGAGGTCACCGGCGTCGTTCCCGACCACGTCCACCGTGACGGCGTCGCCGAGGGTGTTGCCGGTGTCGGCGTCGTCGACGGCGGCCGGCTGCGCGACCACGTCGACGGTGGCGCTCGCCGTGTTGTCCGACGCGTCGCCGCGGTCCTCGACGGCGGCGACGTTCGTCAGGGTGCTGCCCGGCGCGTCCGCGACGGTCTGCGTGGCCACCACGGTCAGGGTCTCCCCGACGTCCAGGCCGCGGCTGCCCGCGGGCGCCTCGCCGAGCAGCGCGAACGGCCGTGCGCACTCGAGCTCGGCCGGCAGGGGGTCGCCCGCGACGGCGTCGCAGGTCACGGGACCCCGCTCGAGGGCGGCGTTGGTGCCGCCGGAGGACGTGACGGACGTGAGCACCGCCGGGCCGGTGCCGGGCACGACGTCGCGCAGGGTGACCAGGTCGCCGCGGGTCATCGCCGCGGGGCCCTGGTTGGTGATCGTCACGGTCCAGGCCAGGACGTCCCCGGCGGCCGCCGACGCGGTCGCGCCCGCGGGCCCACCGTCGACGGAGACCGTCTTGGTCACGGCCAGGTCGTAGTCGCACTCGACCCAGTCGAGGGTGATCGAGCCCGCGGCGCCCGCGCCGGTCCCGGTCTGACGCCCGACCGCGCTGGCCTGGACGCCCGTGGCGCCGGCCGCCACGAAGCTGGACCCGCCGCCGCCACCACCGCCGGCGACCGTGTTGACGACCGTTCCCGACCCGTCGGCCTCGGTGTTCTGGATCAGCGTGGAGGCGCCACCGCCGCCGCCGAGGTAGCCGCCGCCTCCGCCGCCGCCCGCGTCGTAGTTCGGGTCGAACGCGCCGGCGCCACCGGTGCGACCGGCACCCGGCAGGCCGTTCAGGGTCGGGTCGACGCTGTGCACGCCGCCGGCACCGGCGGTGCTCGTGCCGCCGCCCTGGCCGCCGCCGACGCCGATGCGCTCCGCCGCGGCCGTCTGACCCTCGTACCCGTCGGTGCCCGCGGAACCGGCGGCGACGGTGCCCGCCGTCACGGGCAGGCCCGCGTCGCCGCCGAAGCCGTCGCTCGACACCGAGTGGCCGCCGCCGGAACCGCCGCCGCCGCCCGCGAGGACGGCGAGGTCGCCACCCAGGGTCAGCTCGCTGTACCCGCCGCCCCCCGCGCCGCCGTGCTGGCCGGTCACCGAACCGCCGGCGCCCCCGCCGTTCGCACCGCCGGAGCCGCCGGCGTTCCCGCTGTTCTCGCCGCCACCGCCGCCGACCGTGCCGGCGTAGGTCGTGCCCGGGACGACGCCGAACGTCGCGACGACGCGCGCGGCGCCGCCGTTGGAGCCGATCCCGTTCGCGCCCGCGGCGGAGCGACCTCCCGCCCCACCGACGACGACCGCCTGGACCCCGCAGACGCCGTCCGGCACGACCCCCGCCACGGTGCCGACGCCGAAGACGGAGCTCGGGGCGGCGGCCGCCGGGTCGGCGAGCGCGGCCGGGGCCAGCGCGACGGGAAGCACACCGGCGGCCAGGACCGTCACCGACGTCACACCCGCGAGCGCGGCCCGCCGCACCCGTCCCGGGCCCCGCTGGGCCGCCGCTGACCGACGGGACGCTGACCTGGCTCTGTGCTGCACGTGTCCTCCTGCTGCTCCGGCTGTCCACGCCCCGCGAAGGCGGTCGTGGGTCGGGGCCGGACCGCAGACGCGGCCGGCCCCTGCGGGAGCCTGCCGGACGAAGGTCCCGGATCAGGGGCGCAGCGGCGAGGTTCACCTCCGCCCTCACCCTTGGCGCAGTCGGGTTCGGATCGAGTCACGGGTGGCCCAGGTCGCAGACCGGGGGGCACCACATGGCTAGAATCGAGGTGCAGGCTGAACCCGGCTCCTGCCGGTGTAGGCATGCGATCAAGGGGCACCCCGCCTAGGGGTGCCCCCTTCGCATGTCGACGCCGGGAAGACGACCAGGCCGTCGTGGCGGCGCGTGGAGACCTGCGTCATCCATCGGGCGTTCATGACGTCCCACATCAGCTCGTTGCACGCTCGCGTTGCGCGTCCCCGGGGGCTGGAACAGCCGGAACGCTGCGGAGGCGGTCAAGTCCGCCGCCTGGATGACGTACGACAGCGCCGAGTTCCGTGCGACAGGGTCCTCGATGAGCAGTGGCGCGGTCACGCGAGCACCACCGGGCGCGAACGAGTGCCGCCTGAACTTGCGGACGTGCTTGCGGACGCGATCGGCATCGCCGTCGTCGTGCACCACCACGATCGGGTGCCCCATCGTCTCCGAGCGGATGCGGAGGCGCTGCAGCAGGTACTCCCACGCCCTCTCAGCAGGATCGCCTGAGAACCGCGGGTGCTCCTTGTCGATCACGACCGCGAAGACCCCGCTGCTGGCGACGTTCGTCGCGACGAGCAGCCGCCTGTAGATGTCACGGCGCTGCCCGTCGCCGAGCCGCAGCGGTTCGAGAGGACCGCGGCCACGCAGCAGAGAGTTCGCCTTGAGCTCGTCGCGGAGCCGGACGTCGTAGGTGCGCCGGATCTGGCTCCGCGCCTCGACCATGACGTCGAGCCGGTCGGTCCAGTGGTCCATCGGCACCATGACGCAGCCGAGGGTGTAGCTCCGCGTTCCACCCTTCGCGGGGGCACCGACGTTCCCCGACTCGTCGATGTACGCGAACTCGCCGCGGGGACTGGCATTCGTGCTCAGGATGGCGTCCAGCGCACCGATGACGCTCATGCACCACGCTCTGCTGTCGACACCTGTCGGATGATGCACGACTCGAGCAGCACCCAAGCGGGTGCTGTGCGACGCCGCCGTCGTCGGCGTAGGTGCTCGCGCCCCGAGGGCGAGATCGCATGCGATGAGCCCTCACAGGGACGACCGCCGCTCCCGGAACGGCGGACGCATGACGTCCTCCTCGGCACCGGTGAGCCGCGCGCCGAGGGTGCGTCCGGCGACGACGCGGTCTGAAGAGGGAGCCCCCTGTCGGATTCGAACCGACGACCTGCTGTTTACAAGACAGCTGCTCTGGCCAGCTGAGCTAAGGAGGCGCGGCGCACCCCGCGGGGCGCGTGCGGCGACCAGCCTACCGGCCACCCGGCGCGCGGATCAGGGCTGCGGGTCCCGCGCGTCGTACCGCCAGAACCCGCGCTGCCAGCGCACGAGCGCCCACAGGACCACGACGCACGCGAGCCCGCCGGCGAGCGCCGCGCCGCCCTCGCCGACGTGCTCCGAGGCGGTGCCGAGCAGCAGCTCCCCGAGGCGCGGCCCGCCGGCGACCACGACCACGAACACGCCCTGCAGCCGCCCCCGCATGTCGTCCGGGGTCGCGGTCTGCAGGATCGTCTGCCGGAACACCGCGCTGACGGCGTCCGCGGCCCCGGCGGCCGCCAGGGCGAGCACGCCGAGCGCCAGCGCCAGCCACAGCACGTGGTCCGGGTGGCCGCGGCCGGCGACGACCAGCACCGCGCCGAACGCCGCGACGGCGAGGCCCCAGGCGGTGATCGCCAGCACGATGATGCGCCCCTGCCAGCGCACCCGGGCCAGGCCGCCGGAGAACAGCCCGGCGAGCATCGCCCCGGCGGCGACGGCCGCGGTCATCACGCCGGCGGTCGTCTCGCCGCCGCCCAGGTAGACGATGCCCACCGCGGGGAACAGGACGCGCGGGGACGACGTGATCATCGCGACGAGGTCGACCAGGAACGTCATCCGCACGTTCGGCCGGGTCCCGAGGTACCGCAGCCCGTCGAGGACGGACGCCAGCCCGGCGCGGGCGCGGCGGGTGCCGGACGGCTCGGGGGGCATGGGCGGCAGCCGGAGCAGCGCGGTGAACGCGAACGTGAACAGCACGGCGTCGAGCGTGTAGACGATGCCGTAGTCGAGGGCCGCGACGAGCCCGGCGCCGAGCAGCGGGCCGAGTGTGAGCGCGACGTTCCAGCCGACGGTCTGCAGGGCGTTGGCCGCGGGCATGAGCCGGGGTTCGAGCAGCCGCGGGATGATCGCGGAGCGCGCGGGGCTGTTGACGGCACCGGCCCCGGACTGCACGGCGATCAGCGCGTACAGCACGCCGACGTGGGTGTTCCCGCCCCAGCCCTGCACCGCGAGGCCGAGCGTGGCGACCCAGCTGACCGCCGACGCGACGAGGGCCACCGTGCGCCGGTCCGCGTGGTCGACGATCGCCCCGCCGTACAGGCCGAACACCACGAGCGGCACCAGGGCGCACAGCCCCACCAGGCCGACCGAGAGCGTGGAGCGCGTGAGCTCGTACACCTGGAGGCCGACCGCGACGACGGTCAGCTGCGCGCCGAGGTTCGCGACGGACAGGCCCCACCACAGCCGGCGGAACTCGGGGCTGACGCGCAGGGGCGTCAGGTCCACGAGCAGGGAGGGCACCGCGGGAGTCTACGTGCACGATGCAGCGAAGGGCCGCGCCGGTCACCGGCGCGGCCCTTCACCGAGGGGCGGGGCGGGTCAGCCCTTCGCGGCCTCGATCGCCTCGGTCAGCGGCCCGGTCGTGTACAGGTCGCCGCTGAACTCCTCGCCGTCGATCAGCACGGTCGGGGTGCCGAGCTTGCCGAGGTCGGACTTCATCTGGTTGTTGTTCGCCGCGAGCCACGGCGCGAACGTCCGCCACTCGGCGTCCGGCGCGGTGGCGGTGAACTCGTCGACGACGTCCTGCGGGACGCCGGCCTCCTCCGCGAGGTCCGCGATCTCGTCGTCGGACAGGCCCTTGGTGCCCTCCTCCGGCTGGTTCTCGAACAGCGCGGAGTGGAAGGCGGAGAACTGCTCGGGCGCCTGGTCGGCGACGACGGCGGCCGCGTTGCCGGCGCGGGTGGAGTACTCGGCGCCCTGCGACTGGTTGTCGAGGAACGCCAGCGGGTGGTACTCGACGGTCACGCCGCCCTCCTCCCGGAGGGTCTCGAGCTCGGCGTCGTTCGCGTCCTCGAACATGCCGCAGTAGGGGCACATGTAGTCGAAGTACACGGACACGACGACGTCGCCCTCGGCGGCGGGCTCCCCCGCGGCGCCGTCGGCGCCGACCGGGATCGCACCGGAGGGTTCCGCGGTCGACGGCGCGGCCACCTCCTCGAGCGTGATCGAGTCGACGTCGTCCGCGGAGTACGCGATGCCGGGCTGGTTCGCCTGCACGACGATCACCGCGACGACGGCGACGAGGGCGACGACCGCGGCGGACAGGCCGCCGATCGCCACGATCTTGTTGCGGCGGTCGCGCTTGGCCTGCTGCTCGCGCATGGCGCGGGCCTGCTCGCGGGCGGAGTCGCGACGCTCGGCCTTGGTGGGCCGCGGCGAGTCGCCGGGGCGCGGGGTGCTGCTGGTCATGGGGGTCCTGCTTCCTTCGGACGTCCGGGCGGTGGGCTCAGGCGAACGCCGGCGGCGGGCCGCGGTGCGGGTGCCGCGCCCGGGCGAGGACGGCGGCGGGCAGGCGCACCACACCGGCGACCGGGAGGCCGCGGCGCGACCCCGCCGGCTGGAACCCGGCGGGCCGGGGCACGACGCGCACGACGGCGCCGAGGACACGCCGGGCCGTGCCGGCCGCCCGCAGCAGGAGCGCGGTCAGACCGAGGCCGAGGGCACCCAGGGCGGCGTGCGCGGCGACGACCGGCAGCACGAGGCCGAGCGCGAGCACCGCGCCGTGCGACGCCGCGGGTGCGACGGCGAGCGTGCCGGTCGGGCAGTCGGCGGCGTCCTGGAGCAGGGTGAGCCGCACGCCGAGCACCGCGAGCGGGCCGTCGACGTGCACGCACTGGTGCACGAGCGTGCGGACCCCGGCCAGCCAGACCGCCCCGCCGAGGGCCAGCAGGGACGCCAGGGCCGCGAGCAGCGGGGTCGCGAGCAGGCGGCCCTCGCGGTCCGGCGCACGGCCGGGCACGGGGGCGTGCGGCACCCGCGCGTCGGCCGTCCCGGTCATGCGGCCCAGCGTACGGGCTCCGCCTGGACCGGACCTGGGTCCTCGGGGCCCGGCGTGCGTCGCCGGGTCAGCCGCCCGGTCAGCTGCCCGTGGGCAGCGACGGCTCGGCGAACGGCGTCCAGTCGACGCCGGAGCCGGTGGCCGCGAACGCGACGAGCACCGCCGCGACGACGAGTGCCAGCAGCACCGCCGCGGTCGCCCCGCCCCGTCCGGGTGCGACGGCGGCCAGCACCCGGCGCGCGCCGGTGCGGGTGGTGCGCGCGAGCGGGCCCCACCAGAGTGCGGCCAGGCCGGCGGCCGTCGCGACGGCCAGGAGCACCGCGGCCGCCGTCCCCGTCGGGCCGTCCGCGTCGGCGCGCAGCGGCCCGGCGTCGAGCGCGCCGGACCCGACCAGCCACCAGCCCACGCCGAGCGTGATGACGACGAGGCTGGCGGCGACGAGCAGCGACGGCACCAGCGTGACGAGCGCGCGGACCAGGTGCCAGGGGCTCGACGCGACGGCGCGCAGCCCGTCGCTGCGCCGGGCGCCGACCCGCTCGCGGCGCCGGGCCAGGGACTCGGCGACGGAGCCGACCGTCCGGGCCAGCAGCACCAGCGGGACGAGCGCGATCAGCACGACGCCGGGGTAGAGCGCGGCCGCCGCGACGGCCAGCAGCGCCAGCGCGAGCACCGTCCCCGCGCGGCGCGGGGGCTCGGCGGCCGGCGCGCCGGGCCCGAGGTCGCCCTCGGCCGGCTCGTCCGCGCCCCACGGGGCGTCGTACGGCTGGCCGGCGTCGCCTGCGCCGTCCGCCGCCCACACCTGGGTCGGCGCGTCCGCGTACCCGCCGGACCGGTCGCCGGCGGACCGGTCGCCGGCGGACCGGTCGCCGCCCGGCGGCACCGACGGCGGCAGGAACGCCCGCGTCGTGCCGTCCTGCGCGCCGGTCGGCACGGGCGCGAGCACCGCGGTGCCGTCGCTGCCGGGCGCGCCGGGCGCGTCAGCCCAGCCACCGGCGCCGATCACCTCGGTGGCGCCGCTGCCGGCCACCGCGAGCGCCCCCGGCGGCACCGGCCCGGTCGCGGCGGGGTGCGCCAGGGTCGGGGCGGCGTCGCCGGCGCCGAACGCGACGGTCCCGCCCGCCCGCGTGGCGGCCGCGGCGCCTCCCGCGAGCGCCGCGCCCGCGGTGAGGGCCACCGTCGCGGCCTCCGGCGAGTACCGCTCGCCGCGGCGCACGGCCTCGGCGAGCGCCTCGACCACCTCGTCGGGCTCGGCGCGCTCAGCGGGGTCGGCGGCGAGCGCGTCCCACAGGGCCCCCGCGGTGACCGGGCCCAGCCCCGCGAGGTCCGCGTCGCCGCTGCGGGTGCGCACCAGCACGGCCTCCAGCGGGCGGGTGCCGAACGGCGCGCGCCCGGTGGCGGCGTGCGCGAGCAGCGCGGCCCACCCCCACCAGTCGGTCGCGGGAGTGGGCTCGGCGCCGTCGACCAGCTCCGGCGCGAGGTACCCGGGGGTGCCGACGACGAAGCCGGCGGACGTCACGCGGGTCTCGTCGACGGACTGCGCGATGCCGAAGTCGATGAGCACGGGCCCGTCCGGGGTGACCAGGACGTTGCTCGGCTTGAGGTCGCGGTGCACCACCCCGGCGGCGTGCACGGCCTCGAGGGCGTCGCGGAGCCCGGCGGCCAGCCGGTGCAGGGCGGCGGCGTCGAGGGGTCCGCGCAGCCGGACGTGCTCGGCCAGGTCCTGGCCGGGGACGAGCTCGGTGACGAGGAACGCCTCGGTGGAGTCGGCCTCGGCGTCCAGCACCGCGGCGACCCCGGGGTGCCGCAGCCGCTGCAGGGCCAGCACCTCGCGGCGCAGCCGCTCCCGGGACGACGGGTCGGCCCCGATGTGCGGGTGCAGCAGCTTCAGCGCGACGGCCGTGCCCCCGCCGTCGACGGCCCGGTACACCGTGCCCATGCCTCCGGAGCCGAGCGGCGCGAGGATGGTGTACCCGCCGATCTCGGCGCCCGGCGACAGCCCGATGCGCTCCACCCACGGCACGGTAGCCGCCGCCCGCGCGCACCGCGGGGTCGCCGCGCGGGCGGGCCCGGCGCGGGGTGCAGAGGCGCAGGTGGCACGCGGTATCGCGGGCGGGGTCAGGAGGGTCACGTTAAGGTCAGGACGACACCAAGGAGCTGAGGATCAGTGGCATCTGCTGGTTATGACCTGGTCGTCGTCGCGAACCGACTGCCGGTCGACGTGACGCTGGACGACGACGGCAAGCCGAGCTGGGACCGGTCGCCCGGTGGTCTCGTGACCGCCCTGGAGCCCGTCGTGCAGAACTCGGACGGCGCGTGGGTGGGCTGGGGCGGCTCGGCCGACCTCGAGCTGGAGCCGTTCGACGCGGACGGCATGCGCCTCGTCCCGGTGCAGCTCACCGCGGACGACCTCGAGTACTACTACGAGGGCTTCTCGAACGACACGCTGTGGCCGCTGTACCACGACGTGATCCAGCCCCCGACGTTCCACCGCCTCTGGTGGGACGCGTACCAGAAGGTGAACCGGCGGTTCGCGAACGCCGCGGCGGCGCAGGCGGCCCCCGGCGCGACCGTGTGGGTGCACGACTACCAGCTGCAGCTGGTCCCGAAGTACCTGCGCGAGCTGCGCCCCGACGTGCGCATCGGGTACTTCCACCACATCCCGTTCCCCCCGCTGGAGATCTTCGCGCAGCTGCCGTGGCGGCTGCAGGTGGTCGAGGGTCTGCTCGGCGCGGACCTCATCGGGTTCCAGCGCGGCGGCGACGCGGCGAACTTCGTGCGGGTGGTGCGCCGCCTGACGGACCGGCCGACGCGCGGGCAGATGATCTCGATCACCGACGCCGACGGCCGGACCGAGCGGCACGTGCGCGCTTCGGCGTTCCCCATCTCGATCGACTCCAAGGCCTTCGACCGGCTGGCCCGCACCCCCGAGGTGCAGCAGCGCGCGAAGGAGATCCGCCACGAGCTCGGCGACCCGAAGGTGCTGCTGCTCGGCGTCGACCGCCTGGACTACACCAAGGGCATCCGGCACCGCATCAAGGCGTTCGGGGAGCTGCTCGAGGACGGGCGCCTGACGGTGCCCGACGCGACGCTCGTGCAGGTGGCCTCCCCCAGCCGGGAGAACGTCGGCGCGTACCAGCAGCTGCGCGACGACGTCGAGGTGCTGGTCGGGCGGATCAACGGCGAGCACGGCGAGCTCGGCCACGCCGCGGTCCACTACATGCACCACTCCTACCCGATGGAGGAGATGGCGGCGCTGTACCTGGCGGCCGACGTCATGCTCGTGACCGCCCTGCGCGACGGCATGAACCTGGTCGCCAAGGAGTACATCGCCGCGCGCTCGGACGACCGGGGCGCCCTGGTGCTGAGCGAGTTCACCGGCGCGGCGGACGAGCTCGGCGGGGCGGCGATCCTGGTCAACCCGCACGACATCGCGGGCCTGAAGAACGCCATCCAGCACGCCGCGTTCATCGACCCGCGCGAGGGCCGCAAGCGGATGCGCCGCCTGCGCCGCCGCGTGCTGGAGAACGACGTGGCGCACTGGTCCGAGTCGTTCCTGTCCGTGCTGAGCGCCGTGCCGGTGCGCGAGCGGAACGTGTGAGGGACGGGATCGTGCACGACACCACCCACGAGGACGAGCTCCGCGGCGCGCTGCGGGCCCTGGCCGCCGACCCCGCCCGCCGGCCGCTGCTGCTCGCGCTCGACTTCGACGGGACCCTCGCACCCCTGCAGGACGACCCGGAGGACTCGCGCGTGCTGCCCGAGGCCGTGACCGCCCTCGCGGCGCTCGCCGCGCGGCCCGACCGGGTCCGGCTGGCGCTGGTGTCCGGCCGCGCGCTCGGCGACCTGCACCGGCTCGCGGAGGTGCCGCCGGGCACGGTGCTGATCGGCAGCCACGGCGCCGAGCGCGCGCGCGTCACCGAGCACGGCCTCGACCGCGACGTGATCCGGCTGACCGACGACCAGGCCGACCGGCTGGCCGCGCTCGGCGGCGAGCTGCAGTCCGTGGCCCGCGGGCGGGACGGCGTGTGGGTCGAGACCAAGCCCGCGGCGGTCGCGGTGCACACCCGCATGGCCGACCCCGCGACGGGCGACGAGGCGGAGCGGGAGGCCCTGGCCGTCGGGGAGCGCCTGGGCTCCAAGGTCCTGCACGGCAAGAAGGTCGTCGAGGTGTCGGTGCTGGACGCCGACAAGGGCGCGGCCCTGGTCGCGCTGCGGGACGAGCTCGGGGCCGGCGTGGTCGTCTGCGCCGGCGACGACGTCACCGACGAGAACGCGTTCCGTGCGCTGGGCCCGGACGACGTGACGGTCAAGGTGGGCGACGGGGCGACCGTCGCCCGGTACCGCGTCGCCGGCCCGGAGGCCCTCGCGGGCCTGCTGGCGGACCTCGCGCGCGGCGCCGCCGACGGGTCCGTGGACGCGGAGGCAGGTCCCGCCGGCCGGGCGTAGGTTGCCCGCATGACGGGCAGCGCCCCATGAGGGGGCAGCGCCGGTGAGGGCGCGTCGCGTGGCGATGCAGGACGTCGAGATGGTCGACGTCGAGACCGGTGCGCCCGCCTTCGACCCGCTCGCGGCCGAGGACGACCCGGCGGCCGAGGCGGAGCGCGCCCGCCGGCGGGCCGGCCGCCGGCGGCTGGTGCGGCGCTGGTGGCCCGTCCCCGTCGCGGTCGTCGCCCTCGCGGTGGGCACGCAGACCGTGCTGGACGCCCGCGAGCGCGAGCGGGTCGCCGCGCGGCAGGAGGTCGAGGGCGTGCTCCGCACGGTCGACCCCGCGCTCGAGCCGACCCGCCGCGTGCCGGAGGACATCGCCGCGGTGGTGCTGAGCGGCGTCGTGGCCGGCGACCTGCGGATCGGCCCCGGGAACGACCCGTGGGAGGGTCCCCGGGAGCTGGTGGCCGTCGACGCCGCCGGGGACACCGTCTGGCGCGCGTCCCTCGAGCGGGGCGGGTCCTGGGAGCCCGGCGAGCCGGGGCTCGGGGCGGAGTACCCGCTGTGCCTGCCCGAGGGGGACCCCGTCACGTCGGTGCGCTGCCTGGTGCTCGACCGGACCATGGACACCGCGACCGAGGTGGAGGACGGCGCCTGGATCCCCGGCCCGCCGACCTCGGGCCGTCTGATGTCCTTCGACCCGGCGACCGGCCGGGCGCGCGACGAGCAGGACGTCCCGCCGGTGTCCGGGTGGGACGCCGGCGACGGCCTGCAGGTCCTCGCGTCGGTGACGGACGGCGCGCTGGTGGTCACCGCGTGGCCCGAGGGCGAGGCGCCCGACGGCGAGCCGCGCTGGCGCACCGAGCTGCCGCTCGGCACCGACGCGGCCACGCCCCAGTCCCTGACCTACCCGCCGGGCGTCACGGTCGTGCGCGGGCACGTGCTGGTCCAGGGCGACCTCGGGTCCTGGGCCCTGGCGGCCGCCGACGGCGCCCTCGAGCGCGAGGGCGTCGACTACCTCACGCTCACCCGCGGGGGGCACCTCACGTCGCCCGGGACCCCGGCCGAGGTGCTGGGCCCCGACGGCCGGACGCTGGCGACGCTGCCGGGCTCGCCCCTGGCGCTGACCGTCGACGACGGCTCGGTCCCGGGCGTCGAGCTGCTGGTCGTGCAGGACGGCGCGCAGCGGGAGCTGGTCGGCTACGACGTCGCGGGCGACGAGACGCTGTGGACGCTGCCCCGCTCCGCGTGGGTGGACTCCGGCTTCGTGCTGCTGGACGGCGTGCTGTACGGCAGCGACCGGGAGGCGGTGTGGGCCGTCGACGTCGCGACCGGCCGCGAGACGTGGCGGACGCCGTCCCCGGTCGCGAACGACACCGGGGGCGTGCTCACCGACGGCCGGCACCTGCTGGTCCTCGCGGCCACCCGGGCGGCGGCGGACGCGGGGGTGCGCATCGACCCGGCCACCGGCGCGGTCACGTCCGAGACCCCCGCGAGCTCCCGCAGCGTGCTGGCCTACTCGCTGGCCGACGGGCAGCTCGCGTGGGCCACCCGGCTGCCCGACGACGTGCAGGGCGTGTGGGCGTGGCAGGGCGACCTGCTCGCGTTCGGGCCCGGGGACGTGCTGGTCCTCAACTGAGCCCGGCGGTCCCCCGAACAGGTGTCTGCGCAGGTCGCCGCGCCGCGGCCCGGGTGTGGCAGGATGACCAGTGGACCGAGGGGGGTCACCCGACCTCCCTCGACCCGTGTCAGCGAAGACACTCTGACACTCTTCACGACGGATCGTCCGGCACGTACCTGCCGGTGAAGGGACTGATCACTGATGGCTACGGTCACGTTCGACAAGGCCACCCGGGTGTACCCGGGCACGGAGCGCCCCGCGGTGGACGCTCTCGACCTCCACGTCGAGGACGGCGAGTTCCTCGTTCTCGTCGGCCCCTCCGGCTGCGGCAAGTCGACCTCGCTCCGCATGCTCGCGGGTCTCGAGGACGTCAACGCCGGTCGCATCCTCATCGGCGACCGCGACGTCACCGACGTCCAGCCGAAGGACCGGGACATCGCGATGGTGTTCCAGAACTACGCGCTGTACCCGCACATGACGGTCGCCGACAACATGGGCTTCGCGCTCAAGATCGCCGGCACCCCGAAGGCGGACATCCGCACCCGCGTAGAGGAGGCCGCCAAGATCCTCGACCTCACCCAGTACCTCGACCGCAAGCCGAAGGCCCTCTCCGGTGGCCAGCGTCAGCGTGTCGCCATGGGTCGCGCCATCGTCCGCGAGCCGCGCGTGTTCCTCATGGACGAGCCGCTGTCGAACCTCGACGCCAAGCTCCGCGTGCAGACCCGCACGCAGATCGCCTCGCTCCAGCGCCGCCTGGGCGTCACCACGGTCTACGTCACGCACGACCAGACCGAGGCCCTGACCATGGGCGACCGCATCGCGGTCCTCAAGGACGGCCTGCTCCAGCAGGTCGGCACCCCGCGCGACATGTACGACACCCCGTCCAACGTGTTCGTCGCCGGCTTCATCGGCTCCCCGGCCATGAACCTCGGCACGTTCCCGCTGACCGACGGCGTCGCGAAGGTCGGCACCGCCGGCATCGCCGTGCCGCGCGACGCCCTCAGCGCGCTGGCGGCGGACGACAACAACGCCATCACGATCGGGTTCCGGCCCGAGTCTCTGGACGTCGTCCCCGAGGGCACCCCGGACGCCATCCCGGTCGTCGTGAACATCGTCGAGGAGCTCGGCTCCGACGCGTTCGTCTACGGCTCCCTGGCGGCCGAGGCCGGCGCGGCGCAGGTCACCTCCGGTGCCGGCGACTCGCAGGTCATCGTCCGTGTCGACCCGCGCCAGGTCCCCGCCAAGGGCGAGAAGATCTGGGTCCGCATCCGCACCGGCGAGCAGCACCTGTTCCACGCCGGCTCGGGCGAGCGCATCGCGGTCTGAGCACAGCACCTCCACGTCGAAGGGGCGGGTCCGGCACACCACCGGTCCCGCCCCTTCGACGTCCGATGGGAGAATCGACCCCATGACCCCTCGCACGCGCCTGCAGATCACCGCGGCCGCGCCCGACCCGGCGCTCCTGGACCTCCCGTGGGACGTGCCGCTCGCCGACTGGCCCGCGGACCAGCTCGCCGCCCTCCCCCGCGGCATCTCCCGGCACACCGTGCGGTTCGCGCGGCTGTCCGGCCGGGTGATCGCGATCAAGGAGATCGGCGAGAGCGTCGCCTACCGGGAGTACGAGCTGCTGCGCCAGCTGGGCCGCCTCGACGTGCCCAGCGTCGAGCCCGTCGGGGTCATCACGGGGCGCACCGCCCCGGACGGCGAGCCGCTGGAGGCCGTGCTGATCACGCAGCACCTGCGCTTCTCGCTGCCGTACCGCGCGCTGTTCAGCCAGGCCCTGCGGCCGGACACCGCCACCCGCCTGATCGACGCCCTCGCGGTGCTCATGGTCCGGCTGCACCTGGCGGGCTTCTACTGGGGCGACGTGTCGCTGTCGAACACCCTGTTCCGCCGCGACGCCGAGACGTTCGCCGCGTACCTCGTGGACGCGGAGACCGGGGACCTGCACGACACCCTGACCGACGGGCAGCGGGGGTACGACCTCGAGGTCGCCCGCGTGAACATCATCGGCGAGCTGATGGACCTGCAGGCCGGCGAGTTCCTCGAGGAGGACGTCGACGCCGTCGCGATCGGCGCGATGCTGGTCGAGCGGTACGAGGAGCTGTGGGTGGCGCTGACCACCGCCGAGTCGTTCGGCCTCGACGAGCGGTGGCGGGTGCAGGCGCGCATCGAGCGGCTGAACGACCTGGGGTTCGACGTCGGCGAGCTGGACATCACCACCGACGTCGACGGCACCAGCGTGCGCATCCAGCCCAAGGTCGTGGACGCCGGGCACCACTCCCGGCGGCTGATGCGGCTCACCGGGCTGGACGTGCAGGAGAACCAGGCCCGGCGCCTGCTCAACGACCTCGACCAGTTCCGCGCGGCCACGGACCGGCAGAACGACGACGAGACGTTCGTCGCGCACGACTGGCTCACCGAGGTGTTCGAGCCCGCCGTCCGTGCCGTCCCCCGCGCGCTGCGGCCCAAGCTGGAGCCCGCGCAGCTCTACCACGAGCTGCTCGACCACCGGTGGTTCCTGTCCGAGGGCCGCGGGCGCGACGTGCCGATGCGCGAGGCCGTGCAGTCCTACGTCCAGGACATCCTGCCGAACCGCCCGGACGAGGAGTCGGTGCTCGGCGTCTCCGCCGCGGACCTGCGCGAGGACGCGGACGCCCTGCCCGCCGCCACGGACTGACCCCGGCGCCGCCCGCGGCCCGGCCTAGAGCTCGACGCGCTCGTTCGGCGCCTCGAGCCGCTCGCCGCTGACCTTCGCCTTCACGAAGCTCAGCAGGGTCGCGACGCGGCCGCCGGGGGCGTCCCAGTACTCGGCGGACTCCGCGCGCACGCGCAGCAGCACCGCCTGCGGCGAGTCCGGGCCGTCGGGCAGCCACGCCTCGACGCCGGCGCTCCACAGCGCGCGCTTCTTCTCGGCGTCGTCGACCACCTGCGCGGTGCCGGCGACCGACACCCACGTGGCGCCGGAGCCGACGGCGACGTTCACGCCCGGGTGCGCGGCGACGTGGTCGAGCTTGCGGGAGGTGCGCTCGGCGAAGAACCAGAGGTCGCCGTCGAACTCCACCTCCTGCAGCGCCATCGGGCGCGCCACGAGGGTCCCGTCGGGGGCCACGGTGGTCAGCACGCCGAGCCGCTGGTCGCGCAGCAGCCGGGCGACGGTCGCGACGGCGTCGCCGGTGTCGGTGGTCATGCGTCCATCGTGCGGCCGGGTGCGGTGTCCCGCACCCGGCCGCCGGACGGGCGCGTCAGCTGGTGCGCTGGCGGGCGACCTCGTACAGGGCGATGCCCGCGGCCACGCCCGCGTTGAGGCTCTCGACCTCGGACGCGATCGGGATCGAGGCGATGGCGTCGCAGTGCTCGCGCACCAGGCGCGACAGGCCCTTGCCCTCGGAGCCGACGACCAGCACCAGCGGGTCCGTCGAGTACGGCAGGTCCTGCACGGAGACGTCGCCGCCGCCGTCGAGCCCGACGATGAAGCACCCGGCCTCGTGCAGGCGCTCGAGCGCCCGGACCAGGTTCGTCGCACGGGCCACCGGCACGCGGGCGGCGGCACCCGCCGACACCTTCCACGCCGACGCGGTCACGCCCGCGGCGCGGCGCTCCGGCACGAGCACGCCGTGCGCGCCGAACGCCCCGGCGGACCGCAGCACGGCCCCGAGGTTGCGGGGGTCGGTCACGCCGTCGAGCGCGACGATCAGCGGTGCGCGGTCGCTCGCGGCGGCCACGTCCAGCAGGTCCTCGACGTCCCGGTACTCGTACGGCGGCACCTGGATCGCGACGCCCTGGTGCACCGACCCGTCGGTCATCCGGTCGAGCTCCGGCTTGGTGACCTCGAGCAGGGGGTAGCCCTCGTCGGCGGCCGTGCGCAGGATCTCGCGCGTGCGGTCGTCCGCCTCCAGGCGCGTGGCGATGTACACCGCCGACACCGGGATGCCCGCGCGCAGCGCCTCGACCACCGAGTTGCGGCCGGCGACCACCTCGGTGACGCCCGCGCCGCGCTTCCGGCCCGCCGCCGCGCCGCCGCGTCCCGCCGGGCGGTTGCCCGAGGGCCGGCCGCCCGCGACGTTCTGCCGTCGCTCGGCCGCGGCCTTCTTCTTGCCGGCCGGGTGGTACGTGCGGTCCTCGGCCTTGGGGGTGGGGCCCTTGCCCTCGAGCCCGCGGCGGCGCTGACCGCCGGACCCGACGCTCATGCCCTTCTTGCTGCCCGGCTTGCGCGTCGCGCCCCGGCGCTGGGAGTTCCCGGCCATCAGTTCTCGTCCTCAGGTGTCGGGCGCGCGGCGAGTGACCAGCGCGCGCCGGTGGCGTTGTCCTCGACGGCCACGCCTGCGGCCGCCAGTCGGTCACGGATCGCGTCCGCGGTGGCCCAGTCCCGGGCGGTGCGGGCCGCGGCCCGCGCGTCGAGCTCGGCACGCACGAGGGCGTCCAGCGCCTCCGCGTGCCGGTCGTCGGTGCGGCCGGCACCCCACTGCGCGCCGGCCGGGTCGAGCCCGAGCACGTCGAGCATCGCGCGCACGGCGACCAGCCCGGCGCGCACGGCCGCGTCGTCGCCCGCCGCGAGGGCGGAGTTCCCGGCGCGCAGGTGCTCGTGCACGACCGCGAGCGCGGCGGGCACGTTGAGGTCGTCGTCCAGCGCCGCGCCGAACGCCTCGGGCAGGTCGGTCGTCGCCAGCTCGGCGGCGGGCACGGCGCCCACGCGCTCGGTGGCCCGGTCGACGAACCCGGCGAGCCGGTCCCAGGTGGCCTCGGACTCCGCGAGCGTGTCCGGGGTCCACTCGAGCATCGACCGGTACTGCACGGCCGTCAGGGCGTAGCGCAGCACGGCGGGCCGCACCGTCTCGAGCAGGGCGCTCACCAGCAGGCCGTTGCCGAGCGACTTGCTCATCTTGGCGCCGGACTGCGTGACCCAGCCGTTGTGCAGCCAGTACCGGGCGAACCCGTACCCGGCGGCACGCGACTGCGCCTGCTCGTTCTCGTGGTGCGGGAACCGCAGGTCGAGGCCGCCCCCGTGGATGTCGAACGTGTCGCCCAGGTAGCGCTGCGCCATCGCGGAGCACTCGAGGTGCCAGCCCGGGCGGCCGCGGCCGAACGGGGTGTCCCACGCGGCGGTCTCGGGCTCGCCCGGCTTGGCGGCCTTCCACAGCGCGAAGTCGTGCGGGTCGCGCTTGTCGCCGCCCGCGCCGTCCGGGGCGGGGGCCATGTCATCGAGGCGCTGGCTGGTCAGGGAGCCGTAGTCCGCGTAGGAGCGGACGTCGAAGTACACGTCCCCCTCCCGCGCGACGTACGCGTGCCCGGTGTCGACCAGCCGCTGCATGAGCGCGACCATCGCGGGCACGTGCCCGGTGGCGCGCGGCTCGTACGTCGGGGGCAGCACGCCGAGGGCGTCGTACGCGGTGGTGAACGCGCGCTCGTTCTGCATCGCCCACGCCCACCACTCGACGCCGGCCTCCGCGGAGCGGGCCAGGATCTTGTCGTCGATGTCGGTGACGTTCCGGACCATGGTCACGTCGTGCCCCGTCCGGCGCAGCCAGCGGACCAGCACGTCGAAGGCGACGACCGACCGCACGTGGCCGATGTGCGGGGGCGCCTGCACGGTCGCGCCGCACAGGTAGATGCCGACCCGGCCCGGGACCACGGGGACGAAGTCGCGCACCTCGCGGGTGGCGGTGTCGAACAGGCGCAGGCTCACAAGGGTCAAGGCTACCGGGGCTGGTGCGCCGGACCGTCGAAACGGGCCGCCTCGGTGCGCAGGGCCTGCAGCACACGGCCCACGACCCGGCGCTCGGCGCGGTCGGGGCGCACCAGCGCGTCGATCCGCCGGCCCGCGCGCACGCCCGCCAGCGGTACGAGCCGCACCCCCCGCAGCCCCGCGGTGTGCCGGGGCAGCAGGCTGATGCCGTGGCCGGCCGCGACGAGGGCCTCGACGACCCCGAAGTCGTTGAACCGCTGCACGATCCGCAGCGGCGCCCCGACCGCGGCGGTCACGGCGTCGAGCACCCCCGCGACCGGGAACCCCTCCCGCACGGCGATCCACGGCTGGTCGGCCAGGTCCTGCGGGGTCAGCACGTCGCGGTCGGCGAGCGAGTGCCCCGGCGGCAGCGCCACGTCGAGCGGCTCGCGCAGCAGGGGCACCACCTCCAGGCCCGCGGGCCACTCGTACGCAGAGTCCGGCCGGTGGGCGACCACGACGTCGAACTCGGTGGTGAGCGCGGGGAAGTCCTCCTGGGCGACGTCCTCGTCTCCGAGCTCCACCCGCACCCCGGACATGGCCTGCACCCGGGTCAGCAGGCCCGGCAGCAGCAGCTCCGCGCCCGACTGGAACGCCGCCACCCGGACCGTGCCCTGCGGGGCCGAGCGGAACGCGTCGACGGCGGCCTCCGCGCGCTCCAGGGCGACCGCGACGTCCAGGGCCGCGTCGGCGAGCGCCCGACCCGGCCCGGTGAGCCGGATCCCGCGGCCGACCCGCTCCACCACGTCGACCCCCGCGTCGCGGGCCAGCGCGCGCAGCTGCTGCGACACCGCCGACGGGGTGAGGTGCAGGACGGCGGCCGCCGCGGTGACCCCGCCGTGGTCCCGGACCGCCCGGAGCGTCGACAGGTGCCGCGTGTCCATGCAGCGACGCTACATGGTCGATCGTCGATCTTTCGATGGTGCTGGACGGTGAGGCGCCCGCATCATCGACGCATGCCCCTGCGCGACCGCCTCCTCGCCCTCACGGTGGCCCTGGTGTGGGGACTGAACTTCCCGGCCATCCACCTGTCCCTCGAGCAGTTCCCGCCGTTCTTCCTGGTCGCGCTGCGGTTCGCCGTGCTAGCCGTGCCGACCCTGCTGCTGGTGCCCCGCCCGCGCGTGCCCGTGCGGTGGCTGCTCGGGTACGGCATCGGGTTCGGGGTCCTCCAGTTCGCGTTCCTCTACCTCGCGATGGACACCGGCATGCCGACGGGGCTCGCGTCCCTGGTCCTGCAGGCGTCGGCGCCGTTCACGGTCCTGCTCGGCGCGGCGTGGCTGCGGGAGCGGATCAGCGCGCGGCAGGCCGTCGGCGTCGGGCTCGCGCTCTGCGGGCTCGGCGGCATCGCGGCCCTGCGCGCCGGCGCCGGGGCCTCGGCGGGGCTGCTGCCCGTGGTGCTGACGCTGTGCGGCGGGCTGGGGTGGGCGTTCGGCAACGTGTCGAGCCGGCAGGCGCACCCCGACAGCCCGTTCCGGTTCATGCTGTGGATGTCCGTCGTGCCGCCGCTGCCGATGCTCGCCCTGTCGCTGCTCGTCGACGGGCCGGCGGCCATCGGCCGGTCGCTGACGACGCTCGGCACGCCCACCGCCGCATGGGCGCTCGCCGGGCTGGCGTTCACGGTCCTGGTGGCGACCGTCGTCGGGTCGGGCATCTGGACCGCGCTGCTCGCCCGGCACCCGTCGGGGGTGGTGGCGCCGTTCTCGATGCTGGTGCCCGTCGTGGGGATCGCGGCGTCGTGGCTGATCTTCGACGAGCGCCCGGCGACCGGGGAGCTGGTGCTGGGCGCGCTGATCGTCGGCGGCGTCCTCTACGCGACCCGCCCACCCCGCAGCCACGCCGCGCCGAGCACCCACCCCGCACCCGCGCCCGCCGCAGCACCCACCCCGCACCCGCACCGAGATGACAGAACGCGCCTCTGCCGACCGAGCTCCGCAGGGCCAGGAGTGCCATCTCGGCGAGACACGCGCGGGAGTGGCGAGCGAGCGAGAGGGCGCGACGCCGCGAGCGGGCAGAAGGTGCTGCCTCCGCGGGCCTGGAGGGACATCTCCTGCCCGCTCGAGGGGGCCGGGCGGGCGGGGTCCGGGCCGAGCAGGGCGGGGGCCGGCGCGGCCCGGTCAGGCGCGGGGGGCGACCAGGGCCGTCGCGATCGCCGCGACACCCTCGCCGCGGCCGGTGAGACCCAGGGCGTCGGTCGTCGTGGCCGAGACGGAGACCGGGGCACCCGCGGCCTCCGAGAGCGCCGCCTCCGCCTCGGCACGGCGGGGGCCGAGGCGCGGCCGGTTGCCGATCACCTGGACCGCGACGTTCCCGATCTCGTAGCCGGCCTCGCGCACCAGGCGGGCGGCCTCCGCGAGCAGGGCGACCCCGGCGGCGCCGGCCCACTCGGGGCGCGACGTGCCGAACACCGCGCCGAGGTCCCCGATCCCCGCCGCGGACAGCAGCGCGTCGGCGGCGGCGTGCGCGGCGACGTCCGCGTCGGAGTGCCCGGCGAGCGGCCGCTCGGCGGGCCACGCCAGCCCGGCCAGGTGCAGCACGGCGTCGGCGGACGGCTCGGGGTCGTAGGCGTGCACGTCGACGCCGATGCCCGTGCGCGGCAGGCCGGTCACGCGCGCACCGCCGCGCCGTCCGTGCGGGCCAGCAGCTCCGCGACGGCGAGGTCGCGGGTGGTGGTGATCTTCATGGCGGACTCCTCCCCCGGGACGACCCACACCTGCTCGCCCAGTGCCTCGACGAGGGATGCGTCGTCCGTCGCGGCGGTCGCCTCGTCCCCGGCGCGGTGCGCCCCGGCGGCGTGGGCGGCGTCGAGCAGCGCCCGGTCGAACCCCTGCGGCGTCTGGACGGCGCGCATGGCGGCCCGCGGGACCGTCGCGAGCACGGGGGCGGCGCCGTCGACGGCCTCGCCGACCTGCTTGATGGTGTCGGCCACGGGGAGCCCGGGGACGACGGCGCGGTGCCCGGCGCGCACGGCGGCCTCGACGGAGCGGACCAGGGCGGGGCTCGCCAGCGCGCGGGCGGCGTCGTGCACGAGGACGACGTCGACGTCGTCCCCCAGCGCCGCCAGCCCGGCGGCGACGGACGCCTGCCGCGAGGCCGCGCCCTCGACGATGGTGACCGGGATGCCGATGCCCGGGCGCACCGGGCCGCCGAGCAGCGCCCGGAACCCGCCCGCGCGGCCCGGGGGCACGGTCACGACCACGGACAGCACGACGCCCGACGCAGCGAGGCGTCGGGCGGCGTGCACGACCAGCGGGACCCCCGCCAGCTCGACCAGCGCCTTGGGCCCGGGCAGCCCGAGCCTCGTGCCGCTGCCGGCGGCGGTGAGGACGGCGGCGGTGGGCACGCGGGTGCGGTCCGGTCGGGGCGCTCAGGCGCGGGTCGTCAGGAGGCCAGCACCTCGTCGAGGATGGCCTCGGCCTTGTCCTCCTCGGTGTGCTCGGCGAGCGCGAGCTCCGACACGAGGATCTGCCGCGCCTTGGCGAGCATGCGCTTCTCCCCCGCGGACAGGCCGCGGTCGGCGTCCCGGCGGGACAGGTCGCGCACGACCTCGGCGACCTTGATCACGTCGCCGGAGGCGAGCTTCTCGAGGTTGGCCTTGTAGCGGCGCGACCAGTTGGTCGGCTCCTCCGTGTACGGGGCGCGCAGCACCTCGAACACGCGGTCGAGGCCCTCCTGGCCCACGACGTCACGCACACCCACGAGGTCGACGTTCTCCGCCGGCACCTCGATGGTCAGGTCACCCTGGGCGACCTTCAGCTTGAGGTAGATCTTGTCCTCGCCGCGGATGGTCCTGGTCTTGATCTCCTCGATCAACGCTGCACCGTGGTGCGGGTAGACAACCGTCTCCCCAACAGTGAAAGTCATCTGCAGGTGTCCCCTTTCGCGGAACCCCAGTCTACCACGCGGCAACGGGGAGACTCTGTGCAGATGAACCGCGTTTGCGCAGGTCAGAGCGTTGCGGGCCACGTCAGCCATCCGACACGCCGCGCGCGAGAGGTGTCCCGCGCGCCGACCGTGGCTAGTCTCCGACGGGGGCCTTCCGCGGCCTGCGGCCCGTCCGCCGGGCCGTCCCGCCGACGCCCACCGGGCCGCTGACCTGCAGCGTCGCCCGTGCACCGGCCGGCCGCCCGCCGCCGGGGCGTCCCTCCCGCGGCCCCCGGCGTGCCGGGCCGTGCGCAGCCCGCCCCCGCACACGTAGGCTCGGTTCCACGCGCCCCCGCGCGTACCGGCACGTCCCGCGCACCGTCGCGCGCGCCATTCGCACGCAGAACGCACCGAGGAGCTCACCGTGGCCCGCAGCCGCCGCACGTCCGCCCGCCCCGTCGCCGTCGGCGCCGTCGCCGTCCTGGCCGCGGTCCTGTCCGGCTGCTCCGCCACGAACCCGATCACCACCGAGGTCGCGTACTCCGCCTCCGACGGCGTGCGCGCGTCCCTGGGCGACCTGACGGCCGAGAACCTGCTGCTGGTCGCCGCCGCGGCGGACGAGCCGGGTGCGCTGCAGGGCGCGCTGTCGAACCGCGGCGACGAGGCCCTGACCGTCGAGCTCGCCACGGAGTCGTCGACGGAGCGGATCCGCGTCGACTCCGGCGAGACGCTGCTGCTCGGCGGCACGGAGGGCGAGGACGTCCTGCTGGAGACCCCGGAGGGCCCCGGGGCCACCACCGAGATGACGCTCACCACCGACGCGGGCGGCACGGTCTCCGTCCAGGTGCCCGTGCTCGACGGCACGCTGCCCGAGTACGCGGACCTGGTCCCCGAGGAGGTCGCCCCGACGTCGACCCCCGGCGCCGAGGCGACCGAGCCGACCGAGCCGACCGTCAGCGGGACGACGGAGCCCGGCACGACCACCGAGACCGCCGAGGCCGAGCAGCCCGGCGGCTCGGAGGGCTGACCGCTCGCCCCGCGGCACGCGGAGCAGCGCGCGGCACCTCCCAGCAGCACAGCGGGCCCCGTCCTCCCAGCAGCACAGCGGGCCCCGTCCACCCGGACGGGGCCCGCTGTCGTCGCTGCCCGGGGACATGCCCCCGGGGATCCCGGCTCAGCCGAAGCGGCCCGAGATGTAGTCCTCCGTGGCCTGCTCGCGCGGCGAGGAGAACATCGTCGCGGTGTCGTCGATCTCGATCAGCCGGCCGGGCTGGCCGGTGCCGGCGATGTTGAAGAACGCCGTCTTCTCGGAGACGCGCGCCGCCTGCTGCATGTTGTGCGTGACGATCACGATCGTGTACTGCGACTTCAGCTCGGCGATCAGGTCCTCGATGGCGAGGGTCGAGATCGGGTCGAGCGCGGAGCAGGGCTCGTCCATGAGCAGCACCTGCGGCTTCACCGCGATGGCGCGCGCGATGCACAGTCGCTGCTGCTGGCCGCCGGACAGGCCGGAGCCGGGCCGGTCGAGGCGGTCCTTGACCTCGTTCCACAGGTTGGCGCCCTGCAGCGACTGCTCGACCAGGTCGTTCGCGTCGCCCTTGGAGATCTTCCGGTTGTTCAGCCGGATCCCCGCGAGCACGTTCTCGGCGATCGACATCGTCGGGAACGGGTTCGGGCGCTGGAACACCATGCCGACCTGGCGGCGCACGGCGACCGGGTCGATCTCCTGGCCGTAGAGGTCGACGCCCTCGACGGCGACGGTGCCCTCGACGCGGGCGCCGGGGATCACCTCGTGCATGCGGTTGAGGGTGCGCAGGAAGGTCGACTTCCCGCAGCCCGACGGGCCGATGAACGCGGTCACGGACCGCGGCTCGATGGCCATGTTCACGTCGGCCACGGCACGGAAGCTGCCGTAGAAGATGTTGAGGTCCTTGACGTCGATGCGCTGTGCCATCTCGGTCGTCTCCTTGGGTTCTGGCGGGGAGGGGAGGTGGGGCTGCGGTTCAGCGGATCTTCGGGGCGAAGAGCCGGCTGACGAGGCGGCCGATGAGGTTCAGCACCATCACGATGAGGAACAGCGTGAGGGCGGCCGCCCAGGCCCGCTGGACGTTGATGTCGGGGATGCAGGCGGCGTCGCCCTCGGCGCACGGGACCAGACCCTGAGCGTACTGCCGGTACACGTACACCGGGAGGGTCATCATGCGGCCGTCGAACAGGTTGAAGTTGATCGAGTCGACCACGCCGACGGTGAGCAGCAGCGGGGCCGTCTCGCCGATCACGCGGGCGATGGCGAGCATCACGCCGGTGGTGAGACCGGCGACCGAGGTCCGCAGGACCACCTTGATGATGGTCAGCCAGCGGGGCACGCCGAGCGCCAGCGACGCCTCGCGGAGCTCGTTCGGGACCAGGCGGAGCATCTCCTCGCTGGACCGGATGACCACGGGGATCATCAGCACGGAGAGCGCCACCGAGCCGATCGCGCCGAACTTCGCGCCCGGGCCGAGCAGGAGGGCGAACAGCGCGTAGGCGAACAGGCCCGCGACGATCGACGGGATGCCGGTCATGACGTCCACGAGGAACGTGATGACCTTCGCGAGGGTCTTGCCGCCGCCGTACTCCACCAGGTAGATCGCGGCGAGCAGGCCGATCGGCACCGAGATGAGCGTCGCGAAGAGCGTGATCTCCAGCGTGCCGACGATGGCGTGGTAGATGCCGCCGGCGTCCATGCCGCCGAAGACGCCGCGCATGGAGTTCAGGAGGAAGTAGGCGTCGAGCCGGCCGATGCCCTTGGACACGACGGTGTACGTGAGCGACAGCAGCGGCAGCATCGCGACGACGAACGCGGCGGTGATGAGCACCCGCATCGTGATGTCCGTGCGCCGCCGGCGGCGGTCGTTGCCCTGGAGCAGCTCGCGCAGGTTCGGCGAGCCGGTCTCGGCGGGCTTCGGGGCGGGGGTCGTGGTGGTCATGTCAGTTGGCCCCCGAGAAGTCCTTGCGCCGCGCGACGATCGCGCGGGCGGCCATGTTCACGGCCAGGGTGATGACGAACAGCGCGAGGCCGGTGGCGATCAGCGTGGCGACGCCCGTCTGGTTCGCCTCGGGGAACTGCGCGGCGATGTTCGCGGCGATGGTCTGCTGCTGACCGGCGACCAGGAGCTGGAAGGAGTAGAGGAACCCGGGCGACAGGATCATCAGCACGGCCATGGTCTCGCCGAGCGCGCGGCCGAGGCCCAGCATCGCGGCGGAGACGATGCCCGACCGGGCGAACGGCAGCACGGCCATCCGCACCATCTCCCACTGCGTGGCGCCGAGGGCCAGCGCGGCCTCCTCGTGCAGTCGCGGGGTCTGCAGGAACACCTCGCGGCAGATGGCGGTGATGATCGGCAGGATCATGACGGCCAGGACCACGGCGACGGTCATCATCACGCGGCCGGTCGGCGACACCGTGCCGCTGAAGAACGGGAGCCAGCCGAGCCAGCGACCGAGCGCCTCCCAGACCGGCTGCACCATCGGGCTCAGCACCAGACCGCCCCAGAGGCCGTAGACGACCGACGGGATGGCGGCGAGCAGGTCGACCACGTAGCCGAGGGCGTTCGCGAGGCGGCGGGGCGCGTAGTGCGAGATGAACAGCGCGATCCCGATGGCGATCGGCGTGGCGATCAGCAGCGAGACGGCCGCGGCGAGCAGCGTGCCGAAGATGAGCGGGCCGACGAACCCGAGCAGGGTCGTGCCCTCCGGGAACCAGCTGATCCGCTCGGCGAGGAACTCGGGGTCCGCGGTCAGGGCCGGCCAGGCGCGCTGCACGAGGAAGATCGCGACGGCGGCGAGGATCACGAGGATCAGCACGCCGGCCCCGGTCGAGACCCAGCGGAACACGCGGCTGCCGCCGCGGTCGCCGTGGCCGGACCGCAGGCGCTTCGCGGTGGCGCCGGCGGGGACCGCCGCCGGGTCGGTGGACTCCGTGGTCCGGGGCTGGGTGCTGGTCACGCTGTCTCCAGGGGGAGGGGGAGGATCCAGGGGCCTTCGCGCCGACGGCCGGCCCACCCGCGGGTGGACCGGCCAGCGGACCGGGCGAGGACCGGCGGCCGGGTCACGGCCGCCGGTCCACCCGGGTCAGGACGCCAGCTCGATCGCGTCGATCGAGGCCTGGACGTCGGTGCGCAGCGCGTCGGAGATCGGCGCGGCGCCCGCAGCGGACTCCGCGGCCGCCTGGCCCTCGGCGCTGGCGACGTAGGTCGCGAACGCCTTGACCAGGTCGACGTCCTCCTGGGTGTCGTACGCCTGGCACAGGACCAGGTAGGAGGCGAGGATCAGCGGGTAGGCGCCGGCCTCGGTCGTGGTGCGGTCGATGTCGATGACGATGTCACCCTCCTCGCGCGCCTCGTCGCGGGGCGAGACGTCGAGCGCGGCGGCCGCGGCCTCCTCGGTCGGGGCGACGAACTCCTCGCCGACACCGATCGAGACCTTGCCGAGCTCGCCGGCCTTGGACGCGTCGGCGTAGCCGATGGTGCCGGTGCCGCCCTGGACGGCCTGGACCAGGCCGGAGGTGCCCTGGCCGGACTCGCCGCCCTCGATCGGCCAGTCGCCGGACGGCTCGGCCGTCCAGGCGCCCTCGGACGCCGCGGAGAGGTACTCGGTGAAGTTCTCCGTCGTGCCCGACTCGTCGGAGCGGTGCACCGGGGTGATCGCGGTGGCCGGCAGCTCGGCGTCCGGGTTGGCCTCGGCGATCGCCGGGTCGTTCCAGGTCGTGATGGTGCCGTTGAAGATGTTCGCGATCGTCGCGGCCGAGAGGTTCAGCGTGTCGACGCCCTCGAGGTTGAAGATCACCGCGATCGGGGACACGTAGACGGGCAGGTCGACCGCGTTCGCACCGAAGCAGCGCTCCTGGGCCTGGGTCAGCTCCTCCTCGTCGAGCGCGGCGTCCGAGCCCGCGAACTTGACCGAGCCGTCGAGGAACGCCGTGCGGCCACCGCCGGACCCGACCGGGTCGTACGACACGGTGACGTCGGGGTTCGCGCTCTGGAACCCGGCACGCCACGCCTCCATCGCCGACTCCTGCGACGAGGCGCCCGAGCCGACGAGCTCGCCGCTCAGGGTGCTCTCCGAGCCGCCGTCCGAGGACTCGGAGGTGGAGCCGGTGGGGTTGTCCGAACCACATGCCGTGAGGGAGAGGGCGACGACGCCGGCAAGGGCGAGGGCACCCGTACGACCGCGGTTGAGCTTCACGTTGTTCCGTCCTGTCGTGACGCGGCGCGCACCCGTCTGTGCGCGACCTGCCGCCGACGGTAAGGAGCGGAGGTGACGAGCCCCATGTCCCCGGGTGAACCCCAGGTGAACGACCGGACAATCCTGCGGGCGCGCGGCGTGGCGCCGCTCACCCCCGGGCCGGTGGGGTCAGGCGGGCTCGTCGTCGAGCAGCTTGTAGCCGAGGCCGCGGACCGTCACCAGGAGCGTCGGGTTGCCCGGGTCCGGCTCGATCTTGGCGCGCACCCGCTTGACGTGCACGTCCAGCGTCTTGGTGTCCCCCACGTAGTCCGTGCCCCACACCCGGTCGATGAGCTGGCCGCGGGTCAGCACCCGGCCCGCGTTGCGCAGCAGCAGCTCGAGCAGCTCGAACTCCTTGAGCGGGAACGCCACCGGCTCGTCGTCCACCGTCACGGTGTGCCGCTCGACGTCCATCCGGACGGGTCCGGCGACGAGGACGCCGTCGTCCTCGGGCTCCTCCTCCGGCGCGGCGGCCGCCGCGGGCGCCTGGCGGCGGCGGAGCACCGCGCGGACCCGGGCCAGCAGCTCCCGCGAGGAGTACGGCTTGGTCACGTAGTCGTCGGCCCCGAGCTCCAGGCCGACCACCTTGTCGATCTCGCCGTCCTTGGCGGTCAGCATGATCACCGGGACGTCGCTGCGCTGGCGGATCTGCCGGCAGACCTCCGTGCCCGACAGGCCGGGCAGCATGAGGTCGAGCAGCACCAGGTCCGCGCCGTGCTCGTCGAACGCGGTGAGCGCGTCCGGGCCGGTCGCGGCGGTCGTGACCTCGAAGCCCTCGCGGCCCAGCAGGTACGCCAGGGGGTCGCGGTAGGACTCCTCGTCCTCGACGAGCAGGATGCGGGTCACGGGGTCAGTCCTCCGGGGTGGTGAGGTCGGCGCGGGGCTCGGAGCCCGGCACGGTCAGGGGCTGCGGCCGGTCGAGCGGCAGGGGCACGGGCACGGGCCCGGCGGCGGCGGGCAGGCGGACGGTGAAGGTGGAGCCGCGGCCGGGCTGCGACCACACCTGCACGTCCCCGCCGTGGTCGGCGGCGACGTGCTTGACGATCGACAGGCCGAGGCCGGTGCCCCCGGTGTCGCGGCTGCGCGCGGGGTCGACCCGGTAGAACCGCTCGAACACGCGGTCCTGCTCGTCGGCCGGGATGCCGATCCCCTGGTCGACCACGGCGATCTCCACCAGGCCCTCGCGGGTGCGCACCCCGACGCCGACGTGCGTGCCGTCGGGCGAGTAGGCCACGGCGTTGTCCAGCAGGTTCCGCACGGCCTGGACGAGCATCGCGTGGTCGCCGAACACCTGGGCCCCGGCCTCGCCGCCGACGTCGAAGCTCATGCCCTTCGCGGCCGCGCCCGTCTGCGCGCGGTCCACCGCCTCGGCGACGACCGCGTCCACGTCGACGACGACGATGTCCTTCAGCGCGCCGGCCACCTGCAGGCGGGACAGCTCGAGGATCTCCTGCACGAGGGCCGACAGGCGCTGCGACTCGTTCACCATCCGCCCCGCGAACCGGCGCACCGCGACGGGGTCGTCCGCGGCGTCCTGCACGGTCTCGGCGAGCAGCGACAGGGCGCCGACCGGGGTCTTCAGCTCGTGGGACACGTTCACCACGAAGTCGCGCCGGATCGCCTCCAGCCGGCGGGCCTGGGTCCGGTCCTCCGCCAGCACCAGCAGCAGACCCGGGCCGACCTGGGCGACGCGCACCTGCAGCATGATCGTGCCCGGCCCGAGGGGGCCGCGGGGCAGCTCCAGCTCCTCGTCCCGGATCACGCCGGTGCGCCGCACGTCGGCGATGAGGTCGCGGATCGCCGCGTGCCCGATCGCCCCGTCGCGGACCACGCCGAACGCGTACGCCGGCGGGCTCGCCCGCAGCACGTGCTCGTCGTCGTCCAGCACGACCGCCGCGGACCGCAGCACCGCCAGCACGCGCACGAGGCCGTCGTCGAGCTCGGGCGCCGGCCGCTCGGGCACCGTGTGCAGCGCGCGGTCGCTGAACCGGAACGCCAGCGTGGCACCGATGCCGGTGACCAGACCGAGCGCGCCGGCGAGCAGCACCACGAGACCGTTCAGACCCTCCACGCGGTCAGCGTACGGTCGTCGTGGTCGTGCAGCGGACCGCGAGCCCGCCGCGGTCGCGGACCGGCGCCGAGTGTTCACCGCCGTTCACCTGAGGGCGGGGTCCCGTTCACCGGACCGTTCACCTGCGCGTGCGACCGTGAGCCGCAGGAGCGACACTGCGCACACGTGCGCCCACGAGAGGAAGCCATGCGGGAGATCTTCGAGGCCGAGCTCAAGCAGCTCGGCGACGACCTGGTGGCGATGAGCCGCCGGGTCGAGCACGCGATCACGGCGGCCGGAGAGGCTCTGCTGCACCAGGACCTGGCGCTGGCGGAGTCCGTCATCGCCGACGACCTGGCCATCGACGCGCTCGAGCGCGACCTGGACGAGCGCTGCGTCCTGCTGCTCGCCCAGCAGCAGCCCGTCGCCACCGACCTGCGCGTCGTCGTGTCCGCGCTGCGGATGAGCGCCACGCTGGAGCGCATGGGCGACCTCGCCCGGCACGTCGCCCAGGTCGCGCGCGGCCGGTACCCCCGCGCCGCCGTGGACCCGGCGCTCACCGGCGTGTTCACCGAGATGAACGAGGCCGCCCGCCGCGTCGCGCAGCGCACCACGCAGGTGCTCACCACGCACGACCTGGCCGAGGCCGAGGGCATCGAGCGCGACGACGACCTGCTGGACTCGCTGCACGAGGAGACGTTCCGCGTGCTGCTCAGCCCCGCCTGGTCGGGCACCGCCCAGCAGACGATCGACGTCACGCTGCTCGGCCGGTACTACGAGCGGTTCGGCGACCACGCCGTGTCGGTCGCCCGCCGCATCGTGTACCTGGTCACCGGCGAGTTCGCGGGCGACCGGGACCCGGCCGGCACGCGCTGAGCCGGCTCGCACCGAGGTCGGGTCGCACCGAGGTCGGCTGACACGCAGCACGCGCCCTGACGCACGAAGGGCCCGGTCCGACGCGGACCGGGCCCTTCGTTGCGTGCGAGGAGGTGTCAGCGGCCCTGGTTCGCCACCGCGGCGATGGCCTCCGCGGCCGCCTCCGGGTCCAGGTACGTGCCGCCCCTCGTGACGGGCTTCAGCGTCTCCTCGTCCAGCTCGTACACCAGCGGGATGCCGGTGGGGACGTTGATGCCCGCGATCGTGGCGTCGTCGACGTCGTCGAGGTACTTGATGATCGCGCGGATCGAGTTGCCGTGGGCGGCCACGAGGGTGGTCTTCCCGGCCTGGAGGTCCGGCACGATGTCGGAGTTCCAGTACGGCAGGGCGCGGTCGAGCACCTGCTTGAGGGCCTCGGCGCGCGGGATCGGCTCACCGGCGTAGCGGGCGTCCGTGTCCTGCGAGAACTCGGAGCCGAGCTCGATGTCCGGCGGCGGGACGTCGTAGGAGCGGCGCCAGAGCATGAACTGCTCCTCGCCGTACTCCTGCAGCGTCTGCTTCTTGTCCTTGCCCTGCAGGGCGCCGTAGTGGCGCTCGTTCAGGCGCCACGACCGCTTGACCGGGATCCACAGGCGGTCGGCGGCGTCCAGCGCGTAGTTCGCGGTGGTGATCGCGCGGCGCAGCAGCGAGGTGTGGACGACGTCCGGGAGCACGCCCGCGTCGGTCAGCAGGGTGCCGCCGCGCTTGGCCTCCGCGACGCCCTTCTCGGACAGCGCGACGTCGACCCAGCCGGTGAACAGGTTCTTGGCGTTCCATTCGCTCTCGCCGTGGCGGAGCAGAACGAGGGTGTAGGTCATGGGCCCATCCTGCCGCACCCGCGCGGCCGGCGTCGGGGGACGTTCGGCCCGCGGAACAGCGGCGCAGGTCGTGGCGTTGCGCCGGGTATGCCGATCACCGGGGAGTACGAGCCGTCCACCAGCGAGTGGAGCCGCCAGCAGGTCGAGCTGATCGAGAGCTCGGGCGGGACGAAGGGCACCACGCTGCGGGGGATGCCCGTCGTCGTGGTCACGATGCTGGGGGCGAGGTCCGGCAAGGTCCGCAAGATCCCCGTCATGCGCGTCGAGCACGAGGGCGTGTACGCCGTCGTCGCCTCCCTGGGCGGCGCGCCGAAGAACCCCGTCTGGTACCACAACCTGCTGGCGCACCCGCTGGTCGAGCTGCAGGACGGCCCGGCGAAGGCCGACTACCGGGTGCGCGAGGTGCACGGCGCCGAGCGGGACCTGTGGTGGGAGCGGTCCGTCGCGGCGTACCCGGACTACGCGGCCTACCAGACGAAGACCGACCGGGTGATCCCGGTGCTCGTGCTGGAGCCCGTCGCCGGCTGAGGGCGACCGGCCGCGGTCAGGCGCGGTGCTCGGTGGCGAGCGCGTAGACCTTGAGCACCTGCTCGGCGGTCGCGTCCCAGCCGTACTGCTCGGCGACCCGCCGGGCGTTCGCCCGCCACGGGCCCCGCGCCGCCGGGTCGGCGAGCGTCGCGGCGATCGCGTCCGCCCACACCGCCGGGTCGTGCCCGCGGACCTGCCGGCCCGACACCCCGTCCTGCACGACCGAGCGCAGCCCGCCGACGGCCGACGCGACGACGGGGGTGCCGGCGGCCTGCGCCTCGACGGCCACGAGGCCGAACGACTCGCTGCGCGAGGGCATCGCCACCAGGTCCGCCGCCGCGAACCAGCGGGCCAGGTCGGGGCGGGAGACCGGGGGCCGGAACAGCACGTCGTCGGTCACGCCGGACGTCTCGGCGAGCGCCCGGAGCTCCCGCAGCGCGCTCGGGCGCCCGCTCGGTCCGCCGAGCACGACGAGCAGCGGCACCGGGCGCCCCGACGCGCGCAGCACCCCGAGCGCGCGCACCAGCACGTCCGGGGCCTTGAGCGGCTGGATGCGCCCGGCGAAGAGCACGACGTCCCGGTCGGCCGGCAGCCCGAGGGCGGCCCGCACCGCGGCACGGTCCGCGCGCGGCCGGAAGACGCTGAGGTCGACGCCCGGGGCCACGACGTGCACCCGCTCCGGGTCGGCGTCGTACATCCCGACGAGGTCCTGAGCCTCCTCGCCGGTGCTGGCGACCAGCGCGTCGGCGGCCGCGACCACCTGCTCCTCGCCGATGACGCGGGTCGCCGGCTCGGGGCTGTCCCCCGGCGCGAGCGCGGCGTTCTTCACCCGCGCCATGGTGTGCATGGTGTGCACCAGCGGCACGTTCCAGCGCTCGGCGGCGAGCCAGCCGACCTGGCCGGACAGCCAGTAGTGCGAGTGGACGACGTCGAACCACCCGGCGGGCCGGGTCGCGCCGAGCCGCAGCACGCCCGCGGTCACCGCGCACAGCTGCGCGGGCAGGTCGTTCTTGTCGAGCCCCTCGTACGGCCCGGCGAGCACGTGGTGCACCCGCACGCGGTCGTCGCCCGGGTCCAGGTCCACGGTCTCGGGCAGCGCGGACGCGGTGGCGCGCGTGAAGATCTCCACGGCGGCGCCCCGGCGCGCGAGGGCCCGGGAGAGCTCGGCGACGTAGACGTTCATGCCCCCGGCGTCGCCCGTGCCCGGCTGGTCCAGCGGGGAGGTGTGCACGGACAGCATGGCGATGCGCTGCGGCTCGTGCGGCACGACGGCTCCTGCGGACGACGGGATGGACGTGTCCATTGTCGACCATCTGGCAGGTGTCGCAGCGCGGGCGTCCACCTCCCCGCCGCGCGGCAGCGGGGTCGCACCGGCCCGCGTCAGGCGGCGGCGCCCCGGAAGTCCTGCTCCAGCTGCTCCAGCGACCGGTCCCGCGTCTCCGGCAGGACGAACCGCACGAACAGCCACGACAGCACGTTGACCGCCGCGAACAGCAGGAACGTCCCGTTGACGCCGATGCCCGCCACCACCGTCGGGAAGAACCCGCTGATCACCGCGTTCGCGATCCAGTTCCAGAACACGCACAGCCCGATGGCGAACCCGCGCACCCGCAGGGGGAACAGCTCGGCCAGGATCACCCAGCACACCAGCCCGACCGACGACTGGTTGAACCCGACGAACAGCACGAGGAACGCGGTGACGGCCACCGACCGGGCCGTTCCCTCCGGCAGCGCCGCCGAGCACAGCGCGATCATGAGGTGCGAGAAGATGATGCCCGTCAGGCCCACCAGCAGCAGGTGGCGCCGGGTGACCCGGTTGATCAGCCGGAGGCCGATGAGCATGCCCAGCACCGAGAACACGCCGTTCAGCACGTTGGCGACCAGCGCCACGTCGCCGCTGAACCCCGACTCCCGGAGCAGCTGGGTGCCGTAGTACATGACCGCGTTGATGCCGCCGAGCTGGTTGACGACGGCGACGCCGACCCCGACGAGCACCAGCCGGCGCACCCACGCCACCCGCAGGTCCCGCCAGCCGGCGCGCCGGGACTCGACCGCCTGCTCCTGACGGACGAGGTCGCGCACCTCCCGCAGCTCGGCGGCCGCGCGTCCGTGGTCGCGCACCTGGCGCAGCACCGCGAGCGCCTCGTCGTCGCGCCCGCGCGTGACGAGCCAGCGCGGCGACTCGGGCATCCGCAGCATCCCGACGAACAGGGCGACCGCGGGCACGGCCTGCACCGCGAGCATGTACCGCCACACCCCGGGGTGGTCGCCCCAGACGGTGCCGATCACGGCGTTGATGACGAACGCCGCGAGCTGGCCGACGACGATCGCGATCTCGTTGCGCCCGGTGATCGCCCCCCGGCGCTCGGTGGGGGCCAGCTCGGCGAGGTACACCGGGACCGTCACCGAGGCGCCGCCGACGGCCGCGCCCAGCACGAACCGCATCGGCAGCATGACCTCGAACGACGGCGCGAGGACGCTGCCGACCGCCCCGAGGAAGAACACCACCGCGAGCCACACGAGCACGCCGCGCCGGCCGATCCGGTCCGCGAGCCGGCCCGTCGCCAGCGCGCCCAGCGCCGCGCCGACCAGCAGGCTGCTGGTGACCAGGCCCTCGGTCGCGGGCGTGAGCCCGAGGTCCGCGACCATCGGGTCGAGGGCGCCGTTGATGACCCCGGTGTCGTAGCCGAACAGCAGGCCGCCGAACGTCGCGACCACGGTGATGACGTCGAGCCGGCGCAGGTGCGGGCCGGGCAGGAGGGGCGGCAGGGCGCGCGCGGCCGTGCCCGGTGCGGCGGCCGTGCCGGGAGCGCCGGGCAGGTCGGGGACGGTCACGCCGGCACCACGCACGCCGGCGCCGGCAGGGCCACCCGCGACACGACGGCCCCGTCCCGGAGCACGGTGAGGCTGTCGCCCACCTGGTCGGCGACGACGGTCCAGCCCTCGACGACCGCGAAGTGCCGCGGCCACGCGCCGGGCAGCGACACCTGGCCGGCGGGCGCGAGGGTGCCGTCCGGGGCCGGCGCGAACGTCGCGAGGACGTCGGTGCCGCGGGTGGCGACGAGCACGCGGTCGCCGGCGCGCTCCACGTGGGACGGCAGCGCCCGACGCCCCGGACCCGCGCCGTCCTCCGCCGCCGGCACGTGCTGCACGACCCGGCCGGTGGCGCGCTCGACGTCCCAGGCGAGCACGGCCACGGTGACGTCGAGCTCGCACGTCACGTACGCGATGCGGCCGTCCGCGGAGAACGCGAGGTGCCGCGGGCCGGCGCCCGGGCGCAGGGTCGCGGCGACGCCGTCCTCGCTCAGCAGGCCCGTCTCGGGGTCGCGGCGGTAGCGGCGGATCTCGTCGGTGCCGAGGTCCACGACCAGCACGTGCGAGCCGCCGGGGGCCAGGGCGACGAAGTGCGCGTGCGGGGCCTCCTGGCGGTCGGCGACCGGGCCGGAGCCCTCGTGGCCGAGCACCTGCAGCGGGGCGTCGCCGTCGAGGCCGCCGTCGGGGGTCCGGCCGACGACCGCCAGGGTGCCCGACGAGTAGTTCGCGACGTACGCCACGCGGCCGGACGGGTCGAGCAGCACGTGGCAGGGGTCGGCGCCGCCGCTCGGCACGGAGCCGAGCGGGGTCAGCGTCGCGTGGCCGTCGGCCGTGCCGGTCCGGAAGGCCGTCACGGTGCCGTCGGCCTCCTCGCCGACGGCGAGCAGCACACCCGCCTGCCGGTCGACCGCGAGGAACGAGGGGGCCGGGATCGCCGCGACCAGCTCGGGCTCGCCGAGGCGGCCGGCGTCGGTCTCGAGGGCGACCCGCCAGACGCCCTCGCCCAGGCCGGCGGGGGTCCCCGCGCCGGCCGAGGGGTACGTGCCGATCCACAGGTCGCGCAGGTGCTCCGTCACGGCGAGGACTGTACGCAACGCCCCCGGCAGGCGGCGACCGGGTCCCACGCCGGGCCGCTCGAGGCGCGGTCCCGGGGAGCTTCCGGACTCAGGCGTCGGCCGGGACGCCCAGCCACGCGGCCGGGTCGTCGGCCACCGCGCGCAGCACGACCACCGCCGCCCCGGTCATCGCCGCGTGCGCGCCGCCCGCCGCGACCCCGACCCGCGCGTCCTCCCACGCGGACGCCAGCACCCGGGACCGCAGCTGCGCGACGACCGCGTCCGTCAGCCACGGCGCGAGCGGGGCGTAGATGCCCCCGAGCACGATGGTCTCGACGTCGACCAGGTTGACGAAGTTCGCCAGCGCCACGCCGAGCGCCTCCCCCGCGGACCGCAGCGCCCGGGCGGCGCGCTCGTCCCCCGCGGACGCGGCGGCGATCAGCGCGTCGACGGGCTCCTCGACGTCCCGCCCGGCCGCGCGCAGCAGGGCGTCCTTGCCGGCGTACTGCTCCAGGCAGCCCCGGGCGCCGCACGTGCAGCGCGGACCCTGCTGGTCGACGACCGTGTGCCCGAGCTCCCCGCTCCAGCCGTGCCGCCCGGCGAACACCTCGCCGTCCAGCACGATCGCCGCGCCGATGCCGACCTCGCCGGAGACGTACAGGAAGCTCTGGCCGGCGGCCCCGGCGCGGGCCTCGGCGCGGGCGGCGAGGTTGGCCTCGTTGGCGAGCCGGACCGACAGGCCGTCGATCTCGGGGTGCGCCGCCAGCAGCGCGACGACGTCGACGTCCCGCCAGCCGAGGTTCGGCGCGAGCCGGAGGGGGCCGGTGACCCGGTCCACCAGGCCGGGCAGCGCGAGGCACATCCCGGCCAGCCGGGTCCCGGCGGGCAGCTCCGCGCGCACCTCGCCGACCAGCCGGGCGAGCAGGGCCAGCACCCGCGCGGGGTCGCTGTGCCGGAAGTCGCCGGCGGTCGTGCGGTGGGCCAGCACCTCCCCCGCCAGGTCGAGCGCCTGCACGCCCACGTAGTCGACGTTCACCTCCGCGCCGAGCCCGGCGACCGTCCCGGCCGCGGGGACGAGCGGCACCGCGGGACGGCCGGCGCGGGCGGTGACGACGGGCGGCAGCTCCGCGACCAGGCGGGCGCCGATCAGCAGGTCCACCAGCGACGACACCGACCCGCGGGTCAGCCCGGTGGCGGTCGCGACGTCGGCGCGCGACGGCGGCGGCGTCCCCGTGGCGGCGGTCGCGGCGGCGGCGTCGAGGACGTGCCGGAGGACCAGGGCGAGGTTGTGCTCGCGCAGCGACCCCTGCCGCGCCGGGACCCGGCGGCGGCCCACCGCTCCGGCCCGCGAGGGCGTCGGCGTGGCGGTGGGGGTGGGCGCAGCGTCCGCGACCGGTGGCACGGGGGCGGTCGCGGGCTCGGGCATGCGGTTGACCCTAGCCGGTGCCGCGTATAAGTTCATCCACAAGACAAACCTCGACGAGGAGTTTCGTGATGGCACCGACGCCCACCCGCGCAGACAAGTTCTCCTTCGGCCTCTGGACCGTGGGCTGGAACGCCCAGGACCAGTTCGGCTCCGCGAGCCGCCCGTGGCTCGACCCGGTCGAGTCGGTGCACAAGCTCGCCGAGCTCGGCGCCGCGCACGTGACGTTCCACGACGACGACGTCGTGCCGTTCGGCTCCGACGCCGCCGAGCGCGACCGCATCCTCGCCCGCTTCAAGCAGGCCCTGGCCGACACCGGCGTGACCGTCGAGATGGTCACCACCAACACGTTCAGCCACCCGATCTTCAAGGACGGCGCGTTCACCTCGAACGACCGCCGCGTGCGCCGCTACGGCCTGCGCAAGGTCATCCGGAACGTCGACCTCGCCGCCGAGCTCGGCGCCGACACGTTCGTCATGTGGGGCGGCCGCGAGGGCGCGGAGTACGACTCCGCCAAGGACCTCAACGCCGCGCACGACCGGTACGCCGAGGGCATCGACACCGTCGCCGCCTACATCAAGGAGAAGGGCTACGGCCTCCGGATCGCCATCGAGCCGAAGCCGAACGAGCCCCGGGGCGACATCCTGCTCCCGACGATCGGCCACGCGCTGGCGCTCATCGCCAAGCTCGAGCACGGCGACATCGTCGGCCTGAACCCCGAGACCGGCCACGAGCAGATGGCGGGCCTGAACTACACGCAGGGCATCGCCGAGGCGCTGTGGGCCGGCAAGCTGTTCCACATCGACCTCAACGGGCAGCGGTCCATCAAGTACGACCAGGACCTCGTGTTCGGCCACGGCGACCTGTTCTCCGCGTTCGCCACCGTCGACCTCATCGAGAACGGCTTCCCGTCGGGCGGCCCGCGCTACGACGGCCCGCGCCACTTCGACTACAAGCCCTCGCGCACCGAGGACTTCGACGGCGTGTGGGAGTCGGCCCGCGCGAACATGGCCACCTACCTGATCCTCAAGGAGCGGGCGCTGGCGTTCCGCGCCGACCCCGAGGTGCAGGAGGCCCTCGAGGCGTCGGGCGTGCTCGAGCTCGCGCAGCCCACGCTCGGCGAGGGCGAGTCGCTCGCCGACCTGCTCGCCGACCGCTCGGCGTTCGAGGACTTCGACGTCGAGGGCGTCGCCCAGCGCGGCTTCGGCTTCGTCCGCCTGAACCAGCTCGCGCTGGAGCACGCGCTCGGCGCCCGCTGATCACGAGCACCACCGCCGAGGTCGAGGGTCTCCGGCGAGGTCGAGGGTCTCCGCCCCCGGCCTCCCGTGGAACCCTCGGCCTCGGCGCTTTCCCCGTTCCCTGAGCACAGCAAGGACGCATCCTCATGGCCCTCGTCGCCGGGGTGGACTCCTCCACCCAGTCCTGCAAGGTCGTCGTGCGCGACGCCGAGACCGGGGCCCTGGTGCGCTCCGGCCGTGCGTCGCACCCCGACGGCACCGAGATCGACCCGCGGCACTGGTGGGACGCCCTGCAGGTGGCGGTCCGGGACGCCGGCGGGCTCGACGACGTCGACGCCGTCGCTGTCGGCGGGCAGCAGCACGGCATGGTTGCGCTCGACGACGAGGGCCGGGTCGTCCGCGACGCGCTGCTGTGGAACGACACCCGCTCCGCCCCGCCGGCGCTCGCGCTCATCGACGAGCTCGGCGGTCCGCAGGCGTGGGCGGACGCGATCGGCTCGGTCCCCGTCGCGTCGCTCACCGTCACGAAGCTGCGCTGGCTGCGCGACCACGAGCCCGACGCCGCCGCCCGGGTGGCCGCCGTGGCGCTCCCCCACGACTGGCTGACCTGGCGGCTCGCCGGGCAGGGCGAGGACGGTCGCAGCGCGGACCTGCGGCTGCTCACCACCGACCGGTCCGACGCGTCGGGCACCGGCTACTGGTCCCCGTTCACCGAGGGCTACCGCGACGACCTCCTCGAGCTCGCGCTCGGGCACGGCGCCGTCCTGCCCCGGGTCGTGGCCCCGCACGCCGTCGCCGGCCGCGTCGCCGCCGACGGCCTGCTGCGCGCCGGCACGGTGCTCGGCGCGGGCGCCGGTGACAACGCCGCCGCGGCCCTCGGGCTCGGCATGGTCGCCGGCGACGTGGCGATCTCGATCGGCACCTCCGGCGTGGTGTCCGCGGTCTCCGCCACGCCCACCGCGGACGGCTCGGGGCTGGTCACCGGCTTCGCGGACGCCACCGGCGCGTACCTCCCGCTCGCCTGCACACTGAACGCCTCCCGCGTGCTGGACGCCGCGGCGCGCATGCTCGGCGTCGACCACCGCGGGCTGTCCGAGCTGGCGCTGTCCGCCCCCGCCGGGGCCGACGGGCTGGTGCTGGTCCCGTACCTGGAGGGCGAGCGCACCCCGAACAAGCCGGACGCCACCGGCGCCCTGCACGGCATGCGGCTGGCGAACACCACGCCCGCCCACCTGGCCCGCGCGGCCGTGGAGGGCATGCTCTGCGCGCTCGCCGACGGGCTCGACGCGCTGCGCGCCCAGGGCGTGCCGGTGGAGCGGGTGTCCCTCATCGGCGGCGGGGCGCAGTCCGAGGCCGTGCGGCGGATCGCCCCCGCGGTGCTCGGCACCGACGTCACCGTCCCGACCCCCGGCGAGTACGTGGCCGACGGCGCCGCCCGGCAGGCCGCGTGGGCGCTGAGCGGGACCGAGCAGCCGCCCGCGTGGACGGCCGCCGGCGAGGCCGAGGTGCACGAGGCCGACCCGACCCCGCACGTCCGCGAGCAGTACGCCGCGGTCCGCGACCTGACGGCCACCCGCCCCTGACGCCGGCGCCCCGGCCGCCGCGGCCGCTCCCGGCCGCCGAGGTCGTCACAACGGCACGAGGTCGTCAGTCCTGCGGGACGACCTCGTGCGGGAGTGACGACCTCGTGGCCCGCGGACGCCGCCGCGGACGCAGCGGCGGACGCACGAAGGCCCGGCTCCCGTGGGGGCCGGGCCTTCGCCGTCTCGCCTCAGCGCTGTGTCGTCTCAGCGCTGGGCGGACTCGTACGCCTCGCGGATCTCCGCCGAGATGCGGCCGCGCTCGGAGACGTCGTACCCGTTCTCCTTCGCCCAGGTGCGCACCGCGCCGGCGTCGGACGACCGGCGCGGACGGCCGGAGCCACCGCCGGTGCCGGCCCCGCGGCCCGCGGACGACCGGCCGCCGACCTTGCGGGCGTGCCCGACCCAGGTGCCCAGGGCGTCACGCAGCTCGGTGGCGTGCTCGGTCGTCAGGTCGATCTCGTACGAGACCCCGTCCAGCGCGAACGTCACCGTCTCATCGGCGGCGCCGCCGTCAATGTCGTCCACGAGCAGGACCTGAACCTTCTGTGCCATTTCGCCCTCCCGAGCCGTTGGCCGCTGCCCCCACGAATCGAGCGGCTGAATCCTGCGGTCGGGAAAAGCATCGCATCCCATTGCGCGCGCGTCAAAGCACCCGCGCCGAAATCCTCAGATTTCCGGGTTCTTCTCCGCGCTTTGTGCACGCGCCGCGTCCTCGGCGTCCATACGCGCCAATGCGGCGCGTTCGGTGCGGTCGGCGTTCACGAGGGCACGGATGGCCAACCAGAAGATGAGCCCGACGCCGACGGACGGGGCCAACGCGGCGAGCGCGGGACCGATGTTCATGCGGCCCAGGGTACGCCGGTCGTCCGGGTCGGGAACGACCCGGACAGCCCCGCGCGGGCGTTCCTCAGGCCTGCGGCTTCACGAGCGGGAACAGGATCGTCTCGCGGATCCCCAGCCCGGTGAGCGCCATCAGCAGCCGGTCGACGCCCATGCCCATCCCGCCGGTCGGGGGCAGCGCGTACTCCACGGCCGCCAGGAAGTCCTCGTCGATCCGCATGGCCTCGTCGTCCCCAGCGGCCGCGAGCAGGGCCTGCGCCTCGAAGCGCTGGCGCTGGATCACCGGGTCCACCAGCTCGGAGTACGCCGTGGCGAGCTCGAACCCGCGCACGTACAGGTCCCACTTCTCGACCTGGCCGGCGATCTCGCGGTGGTCGCGGGTCAGCGGGCTGGTCTCCACCGGGAAGTCCCGCACGAACGTGGGGGCGTGCAGGTGGTCGCCCACCAGGTGCTCCCAGAGCACCTCGACGAGCTTGCCGTGGCTGACCCGCGCGGGGTCGAGCGTCACGTCGAGCCGGTCCGCGACCTTCTGCAGCTGCTCGACCGTGGTCTGCGGGGTGATCTCCTCGCCGAGCGCCTCGGACAGCGACCCGTACATGGTCAGCTGCGTCCACCGGCCGCCGACCTCGTACTCGGTGCCGTCCGCGAGGGTCAGCGTCGTGGTGCCCAGCACGTCCTGCGCGGCCGTCTGCACGAGGTCCTGCGTGAGGGCGGCCATGGTGTCGTAGTCGCCGTAGGCCTCGTACGCCTCGAGCATCGCGAACTCCGGCGAGTGCGACGAGTCCGCGCCCTCGTTGCGGAAGTTCCGGTTGATCTCGAAGACGCGCTCGAGGCCGCCGACGGCCGCGCGCTTGAGGAACAGCTCCGGCGCGATCCGCAGGTACAGGTCCATGTCGAACGCGTTCATGTGCGTGACGAACGGCCGGGCGGCGGCGCCACCGGGCTGCGTCTGCAGCATCGGCGTCTCGACCTCGAGGTAGCCGCGGCGGTGGAAGTTCTCCCGCAGCGAGCGCACCACGCCGGCGCGCAGCCGCACCGCGTCGCGGGCCGCCGGCCGCACGATGAGGTCGACGTACCGCTGGCGGACGCGGACCTCCTCGGACAGCTCGGGGGCCTCCTCGTCGCCGCGCGCGTACAGGTTCGGCAGCGGGCGCAGCGACTTGGCGGCGAGCTGCCAGGCGTCCGCCATCACGGAGAGCTCGCCCCGGCGGGACGCCACGACGCGGCCGTGCACGAACAGGTGGTCGCCGAGGTCGACGTCCGCCTTGAACGCGGCCAGGCGCTCCTCGCCGACGGCTCCGAGGCTGAGCATCGCCTGCAGGCGGTTGCCCTCGCCGTCCTGGAGCGTCGCGAAGCAGAGCTTGCCGGTGTTGCGCAGGAACACGACGCGGCCGGCGACGCCGACCTCGTCCTGGGTCTCCTCGCCGGGCTCGAGGTCCGGGTGGGCGGCGCGGACGTCGGCGATGGTGTGCGTGCGCGGCACGCCCACGGGGTACGGCTCGACGCCCTCGGCCAGCATGCGGTCGCGCTTCTCGCGCCGGACCCGGAGCTGCTCGGGGAGGTCGTCGGCGGGGGCGGGGGGCACGGGGGCGGTCACCCGCCCGATCCTACCGAGCGCCGCGCACCCCTCTCGTCACGCGACCGCGACAGGCGACCGCGCGCGACGGCTCACGCACCCGCGACGAGGTCCAGCGCGAGGTCGAGGATCGGCGAGGAGTGCGTGAGCGCCCCGACGGACAGGTAGTCCACGCCCGTGGCGGCGACCTCGGCCGCGCGGTCGAGCGTGAGGTTGCCGGTGGCCTCCAGCTCGACCCGGCCCGTCGCCGCCTCCCCCGCCCGCACCGCCGCGACCGTCGCGGCCAGCACCGGCGTCGGCATGTTGTCGAGCAGGAGGAACCGCGCCCCGGCGGCCACGGCCTCGAGCGCCTGGTCGGTCGTGTCGGCCTCGACCTGGATCGGCACGTCCGGGAACCGCGCGCGCACGGCCTCGACCGCCGCCGCGACGCCGCCGGCGGCCACGACGTGGTTGTCCTTCACCATCGCGACGTCGTGCAGGCCCATCCGCTTGTTGGTCCCGCCGCCGCGGCGCACCGCGTACTTCTCGAGCTCCCGCAGGCCCGGCGTGGTCTTGCGGGTGTCCAGCACCTGCGCGCCGGTGCCGGCCAGGGCGTCCGCCCAGCGGCGGGTGTGGGTCGCGACGCCCGACGCCCGCGACGCGAGGTTGAGGGCGGTGCGCTCGGCGACGAGCAGCGCCTGCACCGGCCCGCGCAGCACCGCCAGCACGTCGCCCGGTGCGACCGCGGTGCCGTCGGCCACCCGCAGGTCCACGGTCGCCGGCGCCAGCCCGAGGCGGTCGGTGACCTGACGCAGCACCTCCGCCACGACCGGCAGCCCGGCGACGACCCCCGCGGCCCGCGCCACCAGGTGCGCGACGCCCGGCACGTCCGCCGCGATGGTCGCCTGCGTCGTGACGTCCCGGCCCGGCGCGGGGCCGAGGTCCTCGTCGAGCGCGACGGCGACGGTGCGGGAGGTCCAGGCGGGGTCGAGCGGGCGGTCGAGGTCGTGGCTCACGCGCGCCAGCCTAGGGGCGCGGTCGGCCGCACTCCGACGGTGGAACGGTCCGACGGACTCGCCGTCGGCGTGTCCGCTCGAACGTTCCACCCGAGGTGCCGACGGCGGGGCGCGGTCAGACCAGGGGCGCGCGGCGCTGGACCAGCACGCCGTCCGGGTCGAGGTCCGCCTCGACGCGCAGCAGCCAGGCGTCGTCGCTCGCGGGGAAGTCGCTGCGCAGGTGGCCGCCGCGGGTCTCCCGCCGGGTCGCCGCCGTCGCGGCGAGCACGCTCGCGACCTGGTGCACGTTGGTGGTCTCCCACTCGGCCACCTGCGGGTGGGCGACGGCCCGGTCCGCGCCGTCGGGCGCGCGGTGGGCGTCGGTCCGGACGGCCCGCAGCTGCTGCGCCGCGGCCTCCAGCCCCGCGGCCGACCGGAGCACGCCGGCGCCGTCGGTGGCGATCCGCTGGATCCGGGACCGCGCCGCCCCGGCGACCAGGGCCTCCGGGCCGGGCCGCTCGACGGGCTCCGCGGGGCGTAGCACGCCGGACTCGACGCGCCGCGCGATGTCGTGCGCGGCGCGGTGCGCGAACACGAGCCCCTCGAGCAGCGAGTTCGACGCGAGCCGGTTCGCGCCGTGCACGCCGGTGCAGGCGACCTCCCCCACCGCGTACAGGCCGGGCACCGAGGACCGCCCGACGAGGTCCGTGACGACGCCGCCCGAGTGGTAGTGCTGGGCGGGGGCGACGGGGACCAGGTCGGTCGCGAGGTCCAGCCCGTGCTCGGCCAGCCGCTGCGCGATCGTCGGGAACCGCCGCCGCAGCCGCTCGGCGCCGAGGTGCCGGGCGTCGAGCAGCACGTGGTCGGATCCGGTGCGGGCCAGCTGCCGCACGATCGCGCGGGACACGACGTCGCGCGGCGCGAGCTCCGCGAGGGGGTGCACCTCGGGCAGGAACCGGTGGCCGTCGGTGTCGACCAGGTACGCGCCCTCGCCCCGCACCGCCTCGGAGACCAGCGTGAGCTGGCCCTTGACGCCCGACCCGAGCCACAGGACGGTCGGGTGGAACTGCACGAACTCCACGTCGCCGACCGTCGCGCCCGCCCGCAGCGCCGCCGCCATGCCGTCGCCGGTGGCCTGCGCGGGGTTGGTGGACGAGCGGAACACCTGCCCGACGCCGCCGGTCGCGAGCACCACCGCGGGGGCCAGGGCCGCTCCGACGCCGTCGCGGCTGCCCTCGCCGATCACGTGCAGCGTCACCCCGCACACCGCACCCGGGCGGCCGTCCCGGCCCGGCGCGCCGGTCAGCACGTCGAGCACCAGCGCGTGCTCGACGACCTCGATCCCCGGGTCCGCGCGCACGGCCTCGAGCTGGGCGACGAGCGCGCGGGAGATCTCGGCCCCGGTGGCGTCCCCGCCCGCGTGCGCGACGCGGTCCGCGTGGTGGCCGCCCTCCCGCGTGAGGCTGAGGTTCCCGTCGGGCTCGGTGTCGAACACGGCGCCCCGCGCGACGAGCTCGCGCACCCGCGCCGGGCCCTCCGTGACGAGGACCTCGACCGCCCGGGGGTCGCACAGCCCGACCCCGGCGACCAGCGTGTCCCGCAGGTGCGCCTCCGGGGAGTCCGCGGGGTCGAGCGCCGCCGCGATGCCGCCCTGCGCCCACACCGTCGAGCCGGAGACCAGCTCGCCCTTGGTCACCAGCAGCACCCGGGGGACGCGCGTGCGCAGCTCGAGGGCCGCGGTCAGCCCGGCGATCCCGGACCCGACGACCACCGCGTCGGCCCGCACGGTCCAGCCCGGGGCGGGGGCGGCGAGCCGGCGCGCGAGGCGCACGGTCACCGCGCGGCGCCTGCGTCCCGTGCGTCGTCCGGCGCGCTCGGCTGCCCGTCGTGCTCCACGAGCGCCCGCCCCTCGTCGAACGGCACGCCGCTCGGGTGCAGCCCCGACGCGGCGGTCCACTCGGCGGGCACCGTGCCGGGGTCGTGGCCGGTGTCCATGACGCGGTTGTCGGCGTCGACGAGCACGACGTGCGGCTCGTAGGTGCGGGCCTCGGCGTCGGACAGCATCCCGTAGGCGATGAGGATCACCACGTCGCCGGGGTGCACCAGGTGCGCGGCGGCGCCGTTGATGCAGACCTGGCCGGAGCCGGCCTCGCCCGCGATGACGTAGGTGGTCAGGCGGGCGCCGTTCGTGACGTCGACGACGTCGACCTGCTGGCCGGGCAGCAGGTCAGCGGCCGCGAGCAGGTGCGCGTCGACCGTGATGGACCCGACGTAGTGCAGGTCGGCCTGCGTCACGGTCGCGCGGTGGATCTTGCCGATCATCATCGGCCGCAGCAGCGAGGTCATGGTCACGCCCACCTCACGTCGGAGTTGTCGATCAGCCGGGTGCTCCCGACGGTCGCCGCGACGGCCAGCACCGCGGTGCCGCCCGCCGGCGCCCCGCCGGTCACGTCGGCGAACGCGTCGAGGTCCACCAGCGCCACGTAGTCGGTGCCCACGCCGGCCGCGTCCAGGACGGCCCGGGTGGCGGCCCGCACCGCGTCCGGGGTGCCGCCGTCCGCCGCGACGGCCTCCCCGGCCGCGAGGCCCCGGCTCAGCGCCAGCGCCTGCTCCCGCTCGGCGCCCGAGAGATACACGTTGCGGGAGGACAGCGCGAGCCCGTCCGCGTCCCGCACGGTCGGCACCCCGACGACCGCGACGGGCAGGTCCAGGTCGCGCACCATCCGGGTCACGGCCGCGAGCTGCTGCACGTCCTTGCGGCCGAACAGCGCGACGTCGGGGGCGGTCAGGTGCAGCAGCTTGAGCACGACGGTCAGCGCGCCGTCGAGGTGCCCGGGCCGGGTCGCGCCCTCGTAGACCGTGCCGATCCGCCCGGCGTCGACCCGCACCACGGGCGTGCCCTCGGGGTACATCTCCTCGGCGGCCGGCGCGAACACCACGTCGCCCTCGCCGAGCAGGTCCGGCGCGGTGAGCGACGCGAGGTCGCCCGGCAGGTCCCGGGGGTAGCGGTCGAGGTCCTCCGTGGGCCCGAACTGCAGCGGGTTGACGAAGATCGTCACCACCACCTGCTCGGCGCGGGCGCGGGCCTCACGCACGAGCGCGAGGTGGCCGGCGTGCAGCGCGCCCATCGTCATGACGACGGCGCGCCCGGTCCGGGAGCCGGCCGCCGCGGGGCCGCCCGTCGGCGGGCGCAGCGCTGCCGCGAGCTCCGCGCGCGTGCGCACCACCGTGGGGGCACCGGTCCGTGCCTCGCTCATGCCTGGTCCTCCTGGTCGACGCCGGGCCCGGGGTCGCCGGTCCCGCCGTCCTCGTCGTCGTGCGCGCCGTGCACCGTACTCCCGTCGGGCCCCGGAGCGTGAGCCGGGCCGGACGGCGCGACCTCCTCGTCCGGGGCGGGTCCCGCCGTCGCCAGCGCGTCGAGCAGCGCCTGCCCCTGGTCGGCGCGCAGCAGCCCGGCGGCGAGCGCCCGGCCGGTCGCCGCACGGGACAGCGCCCGGTACGACGCGGCCACGTCGGTGGCCCCCGTCCGGACCCCGAGCGCGGTGAGCACGTCGAGGTGGTCGCGGACCGTGCCGGCGTCGCCGCGGCGGACGGGGCCGGTCAGGGTGGTCACCGCGCCGGAGGTCGGGTCGTCGCCGGCGTCGCGGCCGCCGCCCGCGGACTCCGCCCGGAGCGCACCGTCGAGCGCGGCGGACAGCAGCGGGCGCAGCACGGACCCCGGGTCGGCGACGCCCGCGGCCGCGAGCGCCTGGCCGGCCTGGGCGACCAGCACCACCAGGTGGTTCGCGCCGTGCGCGAGGGCCGCGTGGTAGAGCGGCCGGGCCGACTCGTCCAGGACCACCGGCTCCCCGCCCATCTCGACCACCAGGGCCTGGCCGATGGGCAGCACGGGCGTCGGCGCGGTGACCGCGAACGTGCAGCCCACCAGGCGGGCGAGGTCGAGCGACGTCCCGGTGAACGTCATGGCCGGGTGCAGCGCGATCGGGATCACCCCCGCCGCGCGCGCCGGGTCCAGCACCGCGGCGCCGTACCGGCCGGCCGTGTGCACCACGATCTGCCCGGCCTGCCACGCACCGGTCGCGGCGAGCCCGGCCACCAGGCCCTCGAGCGCGTCGTCCGGGACGGCCAGCAGCACCAGCTCCGCGCGGCGCACGACCTCGGGCACGTCCAGCACCGGGACGCCCGGCAGCAGCGCGTCGGCCCGGTCGCGGGACGCCTCCGACACGGCGCTGACCCCGACCACCGGGTGCCCGGCGGCGCGCAGCGCGCTGCCCAGCACCGCGCCGACCCGGCCCGCGCCGACGACGCCGATCCCCAGCCGCGTCATGCCCGGCGCATCCACTGCTCCGGCCCCGCCCCGGCACGCGCGGTGCGGGCGCGCGCCGCCTGCTCGTCCAGCAGCCCGGCCGCCACGCGGGCGTCCAGGTGGTCCACCCGCGGCGACACCGGTCCCGGCGTCGAGTGCAGCTGGAACGACGCGACCCCGAGCCGGCGCTGCAGCGGGCCCTGGGCGAGCCCGAGCGACTGCGTGCGCTCGTGCGGGACGACGACGAGCCGGCGCACGAGGACGCCGGAGCGCAGGACCAGCGCCCGGTCGGTGACCGTCACGCCGTGCCGGCGCCACCCGACGGGGTCGAGCCACCGCGAGCGCCGGGGCGCCGTGGCCCAGCCGGCGTCGCTGTCGCCGTCGTCCGTGCCGTCGCGGCTCGCCCGGCCGGTCAGCCCGGCGTCGACGAGCCCGCGGGGGTCGGCCGTGCCGAGGTCAGGCAGCACCAGCCACAGCGCGAGGAGGGCCTCCTCCCGCGTCCCGACCGGCAGCAGCACGTTCTCCGTCTGCGACTGCTCGGGGCCCGCGCCGTACCCCGCGACGTTCACCTCGACGCGCCACCAGTCCGGCCCGCGCCACAGCAGACCCTGCGAGATCTGCACCGCCTGCACCCGGCCGGGCGGGACGGTCTGCGCCCGGGACTCGGTCAGGCCGTGCCGCAGCCGGATCCCGTCCGGGGAGATCGCCGCGCGGAAGTTCGCGCCGCGGTTGAACCGGCTCCACGTGTACGAGACGACGCCGAGCAGCGCGGGCAGCACCGCGAACGCGGGCTCGAACCGGCCGGACGTCACGATGAGGACGACCAGCACGGCGATCATCACGACCAGCCAGATGGCGGACGACGAGCGCAGGGTGGACAGCAGCAGGCGGCCGACGGGCACCTCGTAGACCTGCCGCTCCGGGGCGACCGGGGCGGCGCCCGTCCAGCCGTCGTCGACGGCGGGCTCGCCGACCGCGCCGGCGGGCTCGACGGCCGGGGCGTCGACCGCTCCCGCGGATGCGGGGCCGGGCGCCGGGCCGCTCACCGCGGCGGGGCGCCGGGCGGGGCGGAGGCCCGCGGCACGCGCGAGCAGCTCGGCCCGCAGCTCCTCGGCCTCGCTCTCCCGCAGGAACGCCAGCGACACCGCCGACCCCGCCCCGCCCGCGCCCTCCAGCCGCAGCTCCGCGAGCCCGAGGACGCGCGCCCGCAGGGGCTGCACCACGTCGACGGCCTGCAGCCGGTCCAGCCGGGCCTGCCGCTGCTGCCGGAACAGGACGCCGGAGCGCAGGTGCACCGCCTCGTCCGTCACCGCGAACCGGGTCATCCGCCAGGCGACCGCCGAGTAGCCGAACCCGGCGAGCGCCACCAGGACGAGGGCGCCGACGACGAACAGCCAGGTGCGGGGGCCGAGCCACTCCGCGAGCTCGCGGACGTCGTCGGCGGCGTTCCAGGCGATCACCGCGACCGCCGCGACGAGCACCTTCCAGCCCTTCACCGCGGGGGTCACCGGGTGCATCCGCCGCCAGGCGAGGTCGTCCGCGGGCGGCTCGGCCGGACGCACCGCGTCGGCGGGCACGGCGTCGGCGGGCACGGCGTCGGCGGGCACGGCGCCCGCGGGCACGGCGCCGGCGGGCACGGCGCCCGCGTGCTCGGGCAGGGCGCGCTCGGGCACCGCTCCCGCGGGCAGGGCGCGCTCGGGCACGGCGTGCTCGCCGGTCACAGCCCCGCCAGTCGGGCCTCGCCGCGCGACGCCAGCTGGTCGCGCAGCCGGGCGGCCTCGGCCGTCGGCAGGCCGTCGATCGACGCGTCCGTGCCGGGCGACGCGGTGTGCAGCTGCACCGACGCGATCCCGAGCTTGCGGGCCAGGGGCCCGGCCGTGACGTCCACGTACTGCATCCGGCCGTACGGCACCACGACCATCGACCGGAACAGGATGCCCTTGCGCAGCAGCAGGTCGTCGGCGCGCTCCGCGTACCCGAGCGCCCGGACCTGCCGCGGCACCAGCCACGCCACCCAGGCGGTGAACGCCGCGAGCACGCCCGCGGCCACCCAGAGCCACACCAGGCCCGACAGCGCAGCGGCGACGACCAGGCCGACCAGCGGGACGGCGAGCCACGAGACGCCCGACACGAGCCGGGCCGTCGCGAGCCGCGGGGACACGGGCGTCCAGTCGACGCCGGCGGGCTCGAACGGCTCGCTCTCGCGGACCGGCGCGACCGCGGGTGCAGCGGAGGCGACCGGTGCGGGCTCCGGCATCGGGGTGGCGGCGTCGCCGTCGGGCGTGGTCATGCGGTCATCCTCCCATCGCAGGTACCGGGAGCGTGCGGGACCCCTCGTCAGCCGGCGGCGGCGTCCGGCGAGGCGTCGGGCGCCGGCCCGGTCGCCTCCTCCCGGTCCTCCGGCGGCGGCACCCGGCAGAACCACTCGACGAGCAGGCCGACCCCGGCGAGCACCAGGGCGCCGAGCACCGCGAGGCCGGCGGACGCGGCACGGGCGCGCTGCGCCTCGATGGCCAGGTCGCCCAGCACGTCGACGACCTGCGCCGCGTACCAGCCGGCCAGCAGGGCGCCCGTGTAGCAGGACGCCTTGGCCAGCACGGCGGTGCGGGCGGCGCGCATCGGGTCGAGCGTCGGGTGCTTGCCGTGCAGGTACTGCCGCACCGACCAGCCCATCGCGAGCACCACGGCGGCGATCAGCACCAGGACGGCGACCATCGCCCACGGCACCTGGGGCAGCGTCCAGCCGCGGCTCGCCAGGACGCGCACGACCAGCCACCCGACGGCCGTCGTGACGACGGCGACCAGGACCAGGTTCCTCGGGCGCGTGCGCTGCATCAGGGGTCCAGCCGTCCGGCGGGGCCCAGCGGGTCGGCCAGCGGGTCGGCCAGCGGGTCGGCGACCGGGGCATCCAGCGGCCCCAGGGCGTCCTCGCGCGCCGCCGGCTGCACCGTGACGTCCTGCTCGGCGCCCGGGTCGGGCAGGGCGGCGGGCACGGGGGCGGTCAGCCAGTCGAGCGCGAGCCAGCGCACGCCGTCGCGGTCCGGGGCGGTCGCGGCCAGCGCGGCGACGGGCCCGCCGCCGAGGCCGTTCAGCACCGCGTCCGGGCGCACCTGCGCCCAGGGCTGGAGCACGAACGCCCGCTCGTGCGCGCGGGGGTGCGGCAGCTCGAGGTCGTCGGTCACGGCCGACACCTGCCCGTACACGATGATGTCGACGTCGAGGGTCCGGGGGCCCCAGTGCACCGTGCGCTCCCGGCCGTGCACCCGCTCGACCTCGGAGGTGGCGCGCAGCAGGTCGCGCGGCGACAACGTGGTGCGGGCGATCACGACCGCGTTGAGGAAGTCCGGCTGCTCCGGGCCGCCGACGGGCGCGGTGCGGGCGAGCGCCGAGACGTCCACCACCTCGAGGCCGGGGACCGCGGCCAGGTCCGCGACGGCGTCCCGCAGGGTGTCCTGCGCGGCGCCGAGGTTCGACCCGATGGCGAGCACCACCTCCACCGGCTCGGACGGCGGGACGTCGAGGGCGTCCTGGACCAGCTCGGCGTCGACCACGTCGCCGTCGTCGAGCGCGTCGGCCGCGGGGGCGTGCCCCGTCCCGGCGACCGCGCCCGCGACCGGCCCGGGGGGCGCGGCGGGCAGGTCCACCGGCCCCGACGGCGGGGCGGCGTCGAGCAGGTCCGCCGGGGGCAGCGCGGGCGCCGGCGTCGCGGGCACGCCGTCCGGCACGGAGGTCGTCGGGGCCAGCACCACCGGCTCCGCGGCGGGCAGCCAGGTGCGGTCCCGGTGCACCTCGACCACCACGTCGCCGAACGGCACGGTGATCGGGGCCTGCGGCTTGTGCACCGCCACGTCGACGGCCTGCACCTGCGGGTGGGCGAGGACGGTCGCGGCGATCCGCTCGGCGACGGTCTCGACCAGGTCCGCGGGGTCGCCGGCGAGCACGGCCGCGACCTCCTCGGCGAGCGTGCCGTAGTTCAGCGTGTGGGCGAGGTCGTCGGTGGCCGCGGCGCGCCGGGTGTCCAGGTGCGCGACGACGTCCGCGACGAACGTCTGCCCCTCGCGGCGCTCGTGCGGGAACACCCCGTGGTAGCCGGTGGCCGTCACGCCCAGCAGGCGGATCCGGTCCAGCCGGTGCCCCCGCGCCCCGACCACGTCCTCGTCGCTCATCGGTCGTCCTTCCCGGACGGCGCGGCGGCCGTCCACCGGGCGGCGACGCGCACCGCGTCCGCCGTACCTCGTGCCTCGTGCACCCGCACGCACCAGGCCCCCGACGCCGCCGCGAGCGCCGAGACGGCGGCGGTCGCCGCGTCCCGCTGCTCCGGTGGCGCGGGCGTGCCGTCGTCCGACGCCAGCAGGTGGCCGAGGAACCGCTTGCGCGACGCCCCCACCAGCACCGGGAACCCGTCGGCGACGAGCTCGGGCAGCCGCGCGAGCAGCGGCCAGTTCGCCGCTCCCGGCTTCGCGAACCCGAGCCCCGGGTCCAGCACGACCTGGTGGTCGCCGACGCCCGCGGCCCGCAGCTCGGCGACCCGGTCCGCGAGCTCGCGCCGCACGTCCGTCACCACGTCGTCGTAGTCCGCGAGCTCGTCCATCACGTCGGCGTGGCCGCGCCAGTGCATCGCCACGTAGACCACGCCCGTCCGGGCGACGACCTCGCGGATCCCCGGGTCGGCGAGACCGCCCGAGACGTCGTTGACGACGACGGCGCCCGCGGCGACCGCGGCGTCCGCGACCTCCGCGCGGGTGGTGTCCACGCTGACGGCCGCGCCGCGCTCCACGAGGGCCCGGACCACGGGCAGCACCCGGTCGAGCTCCTCGGCGACGGGGACCCGCGCGGCGCCCGGCCGGGTGGACTCCCCGCCCACGTCCAGCAGGTCGGCGCCGTCGTCCAGCAGCCGCAGCCCGTGCGCGACCGCGGCCTCGGGGGTGAACCAGCGCCCGCCGTCGGAGAACGAGTCCGGCGTCACGTTCACCACGCCCATCACGAGCGCCCGACCGGCCCGACCGGCGGCCGTCAGCGGGGCCGGGAGCGGCGAGGGGAGACGCACGTGGCCAGCCTAGGGGGTCGGGGACGGCAGCCGGTGGCGGGTCAGCGGCCCAGGACGAGGCTCATGGCCTCGGCGCGGGTCGCGGGGTCGCGCATCTGCCCGCGCACCGCGGAGGTCACGGTCCGGGAGCCGGGCTTGCGCACGCCCCGCATGGACATGCACAGGTGCTCGCACTCGACGACGACCAGCACCCCGCGGGGCTCCAGCACGTCGACCAGGGCGTCCGCGATCTCCCCGGTCATCCGCTCCTGCACCTGCGGGCGCCGGGCGTAGACGTCGACCAGCCGGGCCAGCTTGCTCAGGCCGGTCACGCGCCCGCTCGGGCTCGGGATGTACCCGACGTGCGCCACGCCGTGGAACGGCACGAGGTGGTGCTCGCAGGTCGAGTACACCTCGATGTCCTTGACCAGGACCATCTCCTCGTGACCGATGTCGAAGGTCGCGCTGAGCACGTCCCGGGGGTCCTGCCGCAGCCCCGCGAAGATCTCCTTGTACGCCCGCGCCACGCGGGCCGGGGTCTCGCGGAGCCCCTCGCGCTCCGGGTCCTCCCCGACGGCCAGCAGCAGCTCCCGGACGGCCGCCTCCGCGCGCGCGGCGTCGTACGCCGGGATCACGCGGTGGTTGCCGCGGCCGTCGCCGCCGGTCACGCTCACTCCTGCGTGCCGGCGTCCGGCAGGTCGGCCTGCGCGTTGGCGGGACCCGTGACGTCGGGCGTCCGGTTCGGCGGGACCTCGACGATGCTCACGGCCGGGTGCTCGTCCTTGGCGGCCGCGGCCTCGTCCTGCGGCACGACCGATCCGTTCTGCTCCGCCTTCTCCGCGGCGGTCAGGACCGGCGGCCGGTCGGAGACCGCGCGCTGCTCGCTGGACAGCCACACCTCGCGCGGCGGGCGCTTGGTGATCGGCCGGAAGATGACCTCGAGCTCGTTCTGGTTCAGGGTCTCCCTCTCGAGGAGCTCCAGCACCAGCGCGTCCAGGACGTCGCGGTACTCGACGAGGATCTCCCACGCCTCGGTGTGGGCGGCGTCCATGAGCTTGCGCACCTCGACGTCCACCGTGCCGGCGAGCGACTCGGAGTACTCGCGGCCGTGGCCCATGTCGCGACCCATGAACACCTCGCCGGAGTCCTGCCCCAGCTGCACGGCGCCGATCTTCTCGCTCATGCCGTACTGCGTGACCATCTTGCGGGCCGTGGCGGTGGCCTTCTCGATGTCGTTGCTCGCGCCGGTGGTCGGGTCGTGGAACACGAGCTCCTCGGCGACCCGGCCGCCCATGGCGTACGCGAGCTGGTCGAGCAGCTCGTTGCGCGTCGTGGAGTACTTGTCCTCCGTCGGCATGACCATCGTGTAGCCGAGGGCCCGGCCGCGCGGCAGGATCGTCACCTTCGTCACCGGGTCGGTGTACCGGAGCGCCGCCGCCACCAGGGCGTGCCCGCCCTCGTGGTACGCGGTGATCTTCTGCTCCTTGACCTTCATGACGCGGGTGCGCTTCTGCGGCCCGGCGATCACGCGGTCGATCGCCTCGTCCAGCGCGCGGTTGTCGATGATCTGCGCGTTCGAGCGGGCCGTCAGAAGCGCCGCCTCGTTCAGCACGTTCGCGAGGTCCGCACCCGTGAAGCCCGGGGTGCGGCGCGCGACCACGGTGAGGTCGACGTCGGTGGCCATCGGCTTGCCCTGCGCGTGCACCTGGAGGATCCGCTCGCGGCCCTTGAGGTCCGGCGCCTCGACCGACACCTGCCGGTCGAACCGGCCCGGGCGCAGCAGGGCGGGGTCCAGGATGTCGGGGCGGTTCGTCGCCGCGATGAGGATGACGTTGGTCTTGACGTCGAAGCCGTCCATCTCGACCAGCATCTGGTTGAGGGTCTGCTCGCGCTCGTCGTGCCCGCCGCCCATGCCGGCGCCGCGGTGCCGGCCGACGGCGTCGATCTCGTCGATGAAGATGATCGCCGGGGCGTTCTGCTTGGCCTGGTCGAACAGGTCACGGACGCGGCTGGCGCCGACGCCGACGAACATCTCGACGAAGTCCGAGCCGGAGATCGAGTAGAACGGCACGCCGGCCTCGCCCGCGACCGCGCGGGCCAGCAGCGTCTTGCCGGTCCCGGGCGGGCCGTACAGCAGCACGCCCTTGGGGATCTTCGCGCCGACCGCCTGGAACTTGGCCGGCTCGGAGAGGAACTCCTTGATCTCCTGCAGCTCCTCGACGGCCTCGTCCACGCCGGCGACGTCGGCGAAGGTCACCTGCGGCGACTCCTTCGACACGAGCTTCGCCTTGGACTTGCCGAAGGACATGACCCGCGAGCCGCCGCCCTGCATCGACGACATCAGGAACCAGAACAGGCCCAGGATGATGACGAACGGCAGGACCAGCGTCAGCAGGCTGCCCCACCACGACTGCTGCGGCACGTCCGAGGTGTAGCCGCCCTCGGGGTCGGCGTCCGCGATGGCGTCGACCACGGCCGGGCCCTGCGGCACGACGTAGTAGAACTGCACGTTCTTGCCCAGGTTCTCGCCGCCGGAGGTGAAGTCCTCGGTCAGCGTGAGGTCGACGCGCTGCGACCCCTCGGTGATCCTGGCCTGCTCCACCTTCCCGTCCTGGAGGAGCTCCAGGCCGTCGGAGGTGTCGATCCGCTGGACGCCGGAGGACGTCAGCGCGCTGGCCGCGATCCACAGGATCACGACGGCGACGACGATCCACAGGACGGGTCCGCGGGTGAGGCGCTTGAGTGTCATGGGCAGACGGGGGCGTGCCCCCTCGTCCCTCCGGTCGCAGGGGTGGAGGCTCCGAAGTTACACGGTGGACCTGGGGTGGGCGGGCTCTGTTCGCCCAGGGCAGGACGCCCGTCGTGCCCGGGAGCCGGCCCCCCGCGGGCCACCGCGCGCGTCAGGAGGAGTAGACGTGCGGGGCGAGCGTGCCGACGAACGGCAGGTTGCGGTACTTCTCCGCGTAGTCGAGGCCGAAGCCGACGACGAACTCGTTCGGGATGTCGAACCCGACGTAGCGGACGTCCACCTCGACCTTCGCGGCCTCCGGCTTGCGGAGCATCGTCGCGATCTCGACCGTCGCCGGGCCGCGGCTGCGCAGGTTCGCCAGCAGCCAGGACAGCGTGAGCCCGGAGTCGATGATGTCCTCGACGATCAGCACGTGCCGGCCGGTCAGGTCGGCGTCCAGGTCCTTGAGGATCCGCACGACGCCGGAGGACTTGGTGCCCGAGCCGTACGAGGACACCGCCATCCAGTCCATCGACAGCGGCGTGCTGATCCGGCGCGCCAGGTCGGCCATCACCATGACGGCGCCCTTGAGCACCCCCACCAGCAGGATCTCCCGGCCGGCGTAGTCGGCGTCGATCTGGGCGGCGATCTCGTCCAGGCGGTTCCCGAGCTGCTCCTCGGTCAGGAGCACCCGCTCCAGGTCCGCGCCCATGTCCTCAGCGTTCACCGGTCGCCTGTCTCCTCGTCCGTCTCGCTCCGGCCGGGCGCCGACCGCCCGACCGCCTCGCGCGCGGCACCGCTCCGGGTGCCCTCGCGCACGGCAAGCCTGCCACACGCCCGGGACGCCTCGACGTGCCCGGGCAGGTGCAGGGGGCCCTGGCCGTGCCAGCCGGTGACGAGCCCCGCGACCGCGCGCACGTGCTCCCGGGTGACCGCGCCCGGCGGGGACCCGGCCCGGACGACGGCGGTGCGCAGCGCGCGGCCCAGGAGCGCCGCCGGCGCGCCGGCGAGCACCTCGACGTCGAGCAGCACCTCCCCCGGGCCGGACGGCACGAGCGCCCGCTCCAGCAGTCCCGCCGCCAGCGCGTCGAGCGCGTCGGCGTCCTCGCGGAGCAGCGCCGCGGTGCGGGCGAGCGCCGCGGCGACCCCCGGCCCGAGCTCGCGCTCCAGCACCGGCAGCACGCGCGTGCGCACCCGTGACCGCTGCGGCGCCCGGTCCGCGTCGCCCGCCGGGGTGTTGGTGGGGTCGTGCCAGGGCGCGAGGCCGAGCGCGGCGCACGCGGCCAGGGTCTGCTCCCGGGTCACCTCCAGCAGCGGCCGGCGCAGCACCCCGCGGACGCGCGGCATCCCCGCCAGCGACCGGGCGCCCGACCCGCGCGCGAGCCCGAGCAGCACGCCCTCGGCC
>NZ_CATKPC010000023.1:0-56600 GCF_949769265.1 Cellulomonas endometrii
GGCCGGCGCCCCCCGGGGCGGCCGCCGCCCGCCCCCCGGGCCGCCGCCCGGCCACCCCCCGCCCCGCCCCCCCCCCCCCCGCCGGCCCCCCGCCCGGGGCGCGCCGCCCACCGCGGCGGCACCGCGGCCCCGGGGGGGCCCCCCGCCGACGACAGCACGCCCGCGACGGGGAGCACCGGCGCGACGGCGGCCGGTGCCGCTGCGGCGGGCGCGACGGCGGCGGGCGCTGCTGCGGCGGGAGCGGCGGGAGCGTCCGCCTCGGGGCACGCCGCTGCCGGTGGTGCCGCGGCCGGTGCCGCCGCTGCGGGAGCCGCTGCTGGGGCCGAGGCCTCCGGCAAGGTTGCGCGCCAGTCCGTCCGGTCCGCGTTCGCTGCCCGGCCCGGCGCGCGCGCACCCCGGCCGGGAACCCCCCCGCCAGCCGCCCCGGCCCCCGCGCCGCTCCCCCCGGCCGCGCCGCCGGGCCCGCAGCGGACGAGCGCCCGCACGCCGGCCGCCGCGGCACAGCCGACCCCGGCGCAGCCCGCCGCCGCGCAGCCGGCCGCCGCGCAGCCCGCCGCCGCGGCACGGCCGCAGGCCACCCCGTCGCAGGCCACCGCGCCCGAGGCCACCCCGTCCGCCCCCGCCGCCGTGCCGCCCGCGCGGTCCGCCTCCCCGGCCGAGCCGGCGCCCTCCGCGGCACCCGCCTCCGCCGACTCGGGCACCGCTCTCCCGCCGGCCATCCCCCGGCGTCCACCGCTCGTCAGCCCTCCGCGGCCGAGGGGCCCTCGCCCGCCGAGGCCCCCGCCGCGGCCGAGCTCGCCGGGGCCGGTACCACCGCCGTGTCGGACGGGCGCGCCGACGGGCCGTCCGGCGCCCCCACGGACGGGGCGGCGCCCTCGGACGGGGGCGCGACCGCACCGGCGCCGACCGCGGTCGTCCCGACACCGGTGCGCCGGACGTCCTCCGCCTTCGGCCGCCCCGCCGCTGCGGCGTCCACCGCGACGACGCCCGCGGCCGGCACCGCGTCGGCCGCGACGACGGCGCACCGGCCCGAGCAGCCCTTCCTCCCCGAGCCCCTCGCGCCGGAGGAGCAGCCCGACGACGCACCCCTGCCCCCGGCGGCGGGCGGCGGGGGCGACGGGCCCTCCCGCCCCGACTGGGACCTGCCCTTCCCGTCCGAGCGGCCCGCCGAGTCCGTGACCGAGCGCCGGTTCGACCCCACCCGCTGGGTGCTCGGGCTGGTCGCACTCGCCGTGGTCGTCGGCGTCGTGGTCGCGCTCGCGAACGTGCTGTCCCCGTTCGGCTCCGGCGACGACGACGCGGGCGCGGCCGCCACCCAGGCGCCCGTCGCGACCGCACCGCCGGCGGAGGAGCCCGCCGCGGGCGAGGACGAGGCCGCCGGTGAGGCGCCCGCCGCCGTGCCGCCGGTGATCGCCGGCGTCACCACCATCGACCCGTCCGACGGCGACGGGGAGCACGAGGAGCTCGTCGGCCGGCTCGTGGACGGCGACCCCGCGACCACCTGGTACACCCACACCTACAACCGCCCGGACTTCGCGGGGTTCAAGGACGCGGTCGGCCTGGTCATCACGCTCCAGGCGCCGGCCACCGTCACCTCGGTCACCCTGGACGTCAACGGCTCCGGCGGGAACGTCGAGGTCCGGTCGACCGACGCCGCCAACCCCACGGCCGGGGACGTCCTCGCCGCCGGTGCCCTCGCCCCGCAGACCGTGCTGACCCTCGCGCAACCGACCGAGACCCAGAGCCTCGTGCTGTGGTTCACGTCGCTGTCGCAGACCCCCGACGGCCAGAACCGCATCGAGATCAGCACCGTGGCGGTCTCCTGACCGGCACCCCCCGCGGCGGAACAGACCACGCCTACGATCTGTTCTCCGCAGCATCAGCTCGTCCCCTGACATCTGAGGAAGCACCGTGACCGAGACCCCCGTCCGCGACATCGTCATCGTCGGTTCCGGACCCGCCGGGTACACCGCCGCGATCTACGCGGCGCGCGCGGGCCTGTCCCCGTACGTCATCGCCGGGTCGGTCACCGCCGGCGGCGCCCTGATGAACACGACCGACGTCGAGAACTTCCCGGGCTTCCCCGACGGGATCCTGGGCCCGGACCTCATGGACAACCTGCAGAAGCAGGCCGAGCGGTTCGGCGCCGAGGTCCTGTGGGACGACGCGACCGAGGTCGACCTGGCCGGCCCGGTCAAGACGATCGTCACCGGCGGCGGCGAGACCGTCCGTGCCCGCGCCGTGATCCTGTCGACCGGCTCCGCGTACCGCGAGCTCGGCCTGGACGACGAGAAGCGGCTGTCGGGCCGTGGCGTGTCCTGGTGCGCGACCTGCGACGGGTTCTTCTTCCGGGACCAGGACATCATCGTCGTCGGTGGCGGTGACTCCGCGGTCGAGGAGGCCACGTTCCTGACCCGGTTCGGCAAGTCCGTCACGATCGTGCACCGGCGCGGCGAGCTGCGGGCCTCGAAGATCATGGCGGACCGCGCGAAGAACGACCCGAAGATCCAGTTCGCCTGGCACAGCGAGGTCGTCGCGATCCACGGCGAGGACAAGGTCACCGGCGTGACCCTGCGCGACACCCGCACGGGCGAGACCCGCGAGCACGGCGCGACCGGCGTGTTCGTCGCGATCGGCCACGTCCCGCGCACCGAGCTGCTCGCCGGGCAGGTCGACCTGGACGAGAACGGCTACATCGTCGTCGAGGGCCGTTCCACCCGCACGAACCTGCCCGGGGTGTTCGCCGCGGGCGACGCGGTGGACCACACCTACCGCCAGGCGATCACCGCGGCCGGTTCTGGCTGCGCCGCCGCGCTCGACGCCCAGCACTACCTCGCCGCGCTCGGCGACGTCGACCCCGCCTCGCCGGCCGACATCCCGACGGCCGTCGAGCAGGCCGACGTGGACGCGTCGGACGCCCTCGCGGCGCAGGGTGCGGACACCGCGGCGGCTGCGGCCGCTGCGGGGCACTGACCCCGGGGTGGCCACCGCCCTCGCGGTGACCGGGGAGACCTTCGAGCAGGAGGTCCTCCGGTCGCCGCTGCCGGTCGTCGTGGACTTCTGGGCGGACTGGTGCGTGCCGTGCCGCATGGTCACGCCCGTGCTGGAGGAGCTCGCCGACGCCTACGCGGGGCGGCTCCGGTTCGTCGCGGTCGACACCGACGCCCACCCGGAGCTCGCCCGCCGGTACGGGATCCTGTCGATCCCGACGCTGTACGTGTTCCACGAGGGCGAGCTCGTCCGCTCCCTGCCGGGCGCCCGGGAGAAGCTGGCCTACACCGCTGAGCTCGACGGCGCCCTCGCGGAGATCGCCACGTCCTGACGCTGCGGCCCGGGGACGTCGTGTGAACGTGCGGCGCGCCCGTCGTGGACGCGCCGCAGGACGCCCCGGGTGGCGTGCGACACTCGGGAGATGACCGCGACTCCGCGGCCCGGCGAGTCGTCGGGCCCCCTCCCGACCCCCGCCGCCGGCACGCGGCTCGACCGCTGGCTCGGCTCCTACGCCGAGCGCACGCACGGCATGCGCGCCTCCGAGATCCGCGCCCTGTTCGCCGTGGCCAACCGCCCCGAGGTGGTGTCCCTGGCCGGCGGCATGCCGTACCTGGAGGGCCTGCCGCTCGACGTGATCGGCGAGCTCGCCCAGCGTGTCGTCGCGACCCGCGGCACCACCGCGCTGCAGTACGGCTCCGGGCAGGGCGACGAGGGCCTGCGCGAGCAGATCCTCGAGGTGATGCGCCTCGAGGGCATCGACGCCCACCCCGACGACGTCGTCGTCACCACCGGGTCGCAGCAGGCGCTCGACCTGGTGACGCGGCTGTTCATCGACCCGGGCGACGTGGTCGTCGCGGAGGCGCCGTCGTACGTCGGCGCGCTCGGCGTGTTCCGGGCGTACCAGGCCGACGTGGTGCACGTGCCGCTCGACGCCGACGGCCTGGTGCCGGAGGCGCTGGAGGAGACGCTCGCCGCCCTCGCGCGCGACGGCCGGCGGGTCAAGTTCCTCTACACGATCCCGAACTTCCACAACCCCGCGGGCGTCACCCTGTCCGCCGAGCGCCGCCCCCGGATCCTGGAGATCGCGCAGCGCTACGGCGTCCTGGTCATCGAGGACAACCCGTACGGCCTGCTCGGGTTCGACAGCGACCCGCTGCCCGCGATGCGGTCCGCCGACGACGAGGGCGTCATCTACCTCGGCTCGTTCTCCAAGACCTTCGCCCCGGGCTACCGGGTCGGCTGGGCGGTCGCGCCGCACGCCGTCCGCGAGAAGCTGGTCCTCGCGTCGGAGTCCGCCATCCTGTGCCCGTCGAACGCCTCGCAGCTCGCCATCAGCGGCTACCTGGCGACGTGCGACTGGAAGGGGCAGGTGAAGGCGTTCCGCGAGCTGTACCGCGAGCGGCGCGACGCCATGGTCGGCGCGCTCGCCGAGCACCTGCCCGACGCCACGTGGACCGTCCCGGACGGCGGGTTCTACACGTGGGTGCGGCTCCCCGACGGCCTGGACGCGAAGGCCATGCTGCCCCGCGCCGTCACCGCGCGCGTCGCGTACGTGCCCGGCACCGCGTTCTACGCCGACGGGCAGGGCGCCGACCACATGCGGCTCTCGTTCTGCTTCCCCACCCCGGAGCGCATCCGGGAGGGCGTGCGGCGCCTGGCCGGGGTCGTCGCCGGCGAGAGCGAGCTCGTCTCGCTGTTCGGCACCGGCGGCGCGCGCTCCGGCGACGCGGTGCAGTCACCCGGTCCCGACCTGGCCTGACCGGCACCGGCGTGTCCCGGGCGCCGTCCCGGTGCCGGTACCGTCGACCGCGGGCGCGGCGCCACCTCGGACAGCGCCGGCGTGCCTCGCACCGTCGGGCGCAGCCGCAGCACCCGCCTGACCTGCCGACCCGCCTGACCCGCCGACCCGCCCACCCGCCGACCCGCCAGGCGCCGCGGCGCCGGGAGGGGCCAGCCCCCGTGCCGCACGACACCGTCCCCGCCAGCCCGCGCGTCGTCGTCCTCGCGGGCGGCCTGTCCCACGAGCGCGACGTCTCCCTGCGCTCCGGTCGGCGCGTGGCCGAGGCGCTCCGCTCCGCTGGTGTCGAGGTGGCCGTGCACGACGTCGACGCCGACCTGGTGCCGGCGCTGTCCGAGGTGGCGCCCGATCTCGTGTGGCCGCTGCTGCACGGGGCCAGCGGGGAGGACGGGTCGGTCCGCGACGTGCTCGAGCTCCTGGACGTCCGGAGCCTGGGCACGGGGCCGCGCGCGAGCCGCGTCGCCTGGAGCAAGCCGATCGCCAAGACGTCGGTGACGCGCGCCGGCATCGCGACGCCCGAGTTCGTCACGCTCCCGCAGAGCCTGTTCCGCGAGCTCGGCGCCGGTCGCGTCATGGACGCCGTCGTCGCGAAGCTCGGGCTGCCGCTCGTGGTGAAGCCGTCGCGCGGCGGCTCCGCCCTGGGTGTCACGCTCGTGCGTTCCGCCGAGGACCTCCCGCGCGCGATGGTGGCGTGCTTCGCGTACGGCGACACCGCGCTGATCGAGCGGGCCGTGGAGGGTGTCGAGGTCGCCGTGAGCGTGGTGGACCTGGACGGGGCACCGACCGCCCTGCCGGCCGTCGAGGTCGCCACCGACGGGCCGTACGACTACGACGCGCGGTACAACCCCGGGCGCACCGAGTACTTCGCGCCGGCCCGGCTCCCCGACGAGCTCGCGCAGCGCGCCGCCGAGGTGGCGGTCAGCGCGCACCAGGTGCTCGGCCTGCGGCACCTGTCCCGGACCGACCTCATCATCGACGGCGACGGCGTCCCGTGGTTCCTCGAGGTGAACGTCGCGCCGGGCATGACGGAGACGTCCCTGTTCCCGCAGGCGGCGGAGGCCGGCGGGCACCACCTGCCGACCCTGTACCGCAGCCTCGTCGAGGCGGGTCTCCGCGGGGCCTGAGCCGCTGGCTCCGAGCCGCCGAGTCCGACCCGCCGGCGCTGACGCCGCCTCTGCGGCCGTCAGCCCCGGAAGATGCCCGGGTCGTCCGGTGCGAGGCTGGCCAGGATGCGGTTGAGGTCCTGCACCGAGGCGAACTCCACCGTGAGCTTGCCCCGCTGCTTGCCGAGGTCCACCTTCACGCGGGTCTCGAACCGGTCCGACAGGCGGCTGGCGAGGTCGTCGAGCGCCTCGTTCCGCACGCCCGCGCGCGGACGGCGCTGCTGACGCCGCACGCTGCCCTCGTCCAGGGCGACGATCTCCTCGACCGCCCGGACCGACAGCCCCTCGGCGACGATCCGCTGCGCGAGCCGCTCGATCGCCGCGCCGTCGCTCAGCCCGAGCAGGGCGCGCGCGTGCCCGGCCGACAGCACGCCGGCGGCGACCCGGCGCTGCACCAGCGGGGGCAGGCGCAGCAGGCGGAGCGTGTTCGAGATCTGCGGGCGCGACCGGTGGATGCGCGTCGCGAGCTCGTCGTGCGTGCACCCGAAGTCGTCCAGCAGCTGCTGGTACGCGGCCGCCTCCTCCAACGGGTTGAGCTGGGAGCGGTGCAGGTTCTCCAGGAGCGCGTCGCGCAGCAGGTCCGAGTCCTCGGTGTGTCGCACGATCGCCGGCACCGTGGCGAGCCCGGCGGCCTGCGTGGCGCGCCACCGCCGCTCCCCCATGATGAGCTCGTAGCCGTCGTCCACCGGGCGCACGACGATCGGCTGCAGGACGCCGATCTCGCGGATGGAGCCGACGAGCTCCTCCAGCGCGTCCTCGTCGAAGACCGTGCGGGGCTGCTTCGGGTTCGGCCGGATCGAGCCGACCGGCAGCTCAGCGAACGACGCCCCGGGCACCGGGAGCAGGCCCCCGGCGTCGGGCGTGACTGCCGCGGCATTGCGGTCCGAAGTGGCGTTCGACAGCGCGGCGCCGTTGGCCTCCGCCGTGCCGTTCGACTCCGGGGTCCCGACGTCCGGCGCCGGGGTTCCGACGTCCGATGCCGCGCCGTCCGCCGCCGCGCCGTCCGAGACCGCCGTGCCGTTCGACAGGCCATCGCCCCCGTGGGTCGCGGTCGCCGGCGCACCGCCACCGGCTGCGTTATCCGGCTGAACGCGAGCGTTTGTGCTGGTCAGGGCGGTGTCGTGCGCGTCGCGCGCCGCTTCGGCCGCCTGCGACGCCTCGGAGTTCCGCTCGGGGAAGAAGACGTCGACCGGACGACTGCCCTCACCGCTGCGGGTCTCCAGGCCCGTGGGGATGAGGGCGCCCAGGCCGCGCCCGAGCCCCCGCCGCTTCTCGCTCACGCGTCCTCCTTCTGCCGGTTCGTCGTGGTCCCGCGCTCTGCGAGCTCGCGTGCCGCCTCGAGGTAGGCGAGCGCACCGCTCGAGCCCGGATCGTACGTCAGCACGGTCTGCCCGTAGGACGGCGCCTCGGAGACGCGCACCGACCGCGGGACGGTGGTGCGCAGCGTCAGCTCCGGGAAGTGCTCGCGGACCTCTTGCGCGACCTGCTGCGCGAGGTTGGTCCGGCCGTCGTACATGGTGAGCAGGATGGTCGAGACGTGCAGGCCCTTGTTCAGGTGTGCCTGGATCAGCTCGATCGACTTCAGCAGCTGGCTCAGTCCCTCGAGCGCGTAGTACTCGCACTGGATCGGGATGAGGACCTCGTCGGCCACGACGAACGCATTGACGGTGAGCAGGCCGAGGCTCGGCGGGCAGTCGACCAGGACGTAGTCGATGCGCGGCTCACCGTTGGCGACCCGCTCCTCCAGGTAGACCCCGAGCGCCTTCCGCAGCCGGGTCTCCCGGGCGACCATCGAGACCAGCTCGATCTCGGCGCCGGACAGGTCGATCGTCGCCGGGACGCACCACAGGTTCGGGACGTCCGGGCTGGGGTGCACCGCGGTGGCGAGAGGCGCTCCGTCGACCAGGACGTCGTACACCGACGTCACCCCGGCGTGGTGGTCGATGCCGAGGGCGGTCGACGCGTTGCCCTGCGGGTCGTTGTCGATGACGAGGACGTGCAGCCCGGACTGCGCCAGGGCAGCGGCGAGGTTCACCGTGGTCGTCGTCTTGCCGACGCCGCCCTTCTGGTTGGCGACCGTGATGACGCGCGTCTGGTCGGGCTTCGGGAAGATCCGGCCGCGCAGCTCGATCCGTCGTCGTGCGTCCCGGCGCAGCTCCGCCATCAGGGGCGTCTCGTCGTCGGCCGTCGGCAGGCTCTCGATCAGCGCTGCCCGTCGGCGCTCGTCGCCGTCGTCGGAGGTCCAGCGGCTCGCGTCCGTCGTCACGGGCGGTGTCCCTTCGTCGAGCGTCGCGGGCGTCGCGGCCCGCGCTCTGTTCCACGTGAAACACGGGCGGGTGTCTCGACGCCCGGGTTGGTCTTCTCCACCACGACCACGCTCGTCGGGTCGAGTCCGTCGAGCGTCGGCGCGACGAGGATCTCCGCCGGCCCGCCACCGAGCCGCTCCCCCACCGCGCGGGCCGCGTCGGCCTCCTCGCCGGCACGGCCGCCCTTCAGTGCCACGAGCTGCCCGCCCACCCTGAGCAGGGGCAACGTCCAGCCGTAGAGCTTCTCCAGGGCCGCGACGGCCCGGGCGGTGACGGCATCGGCGGCGAGCGAGCCGACTTGGTCCTCGGCCCGCCCGCGCAGCACGCGGGCGTTCCCGAGCCCGAGGGCGTCGACCACCTCGCGGAGCCAGTCGGTCCGGCGCTCCATCGGCTCCAGCAGCACGACCTCGGCCTCCGGCCGCATCGCCGCGACGACCACGCCCGGGAGCCCGGCGCCGCTGCCGACGTCCACGATCAACCCCTGCGCGGGAAGGAACGGCACCACGGCGGCGGAGTTGACCAGGTGGCGCTCCCACAGACGGGAGACCTCACGCGGACCGACGAGCCCCCGGAGCACGCCCTCGTTCCGGAGCAGGGTGTGGAACTGCTCGACCGCCGGCCATGCGGGTCCGAAGAGGGCGGGAAGCCGGTCGTCGCCCGCCAGAGGGTCGGCCAGGACGTCGCCGGTGTCGGAGCTCGACGCGGTCGCCGGGTCAGGCCGCACAGCACTCCCCTGGGCTCGGGATCGGGTGGTTCACGGGCGCGGCTCGCTTCCCTCGTCGGGCGCGCGCGTGGTGCTCTACGGTACCGCGCCGAGCCCCGCGTCCCAGCCCGTGAGCGTGCGTCACGCCGTTTCACGTGGAACGTGCACCGCACCGCGCCTCCGGCCACGCACCCGCTGCTCGAACGTCCCGCGACGGGGCCACGCCCCGTTCCCGTCCGCCCACCGCCCGATCTCCTCCGGACGCGGGTCCCCGCAGGGAGCCGATGGCGCCGACGTCGGACCGCGTGGAGCCCGCGCATCGCGGAGCGCCGGGCGTTGTCCCCGTTCGCACGCCGGCCCCCGGACACGTCGGCCTCCCGCGTCGGTTGCGCCGAGACCCCGGCGCAAGCACCTGGTGTCATGGGCGGCACGAGCGCGGTCCGCCAACCGGGGCGACCGGCCGCCCCGGCGCGGGCCGCCGGTGTCGTGGGCGGCACGAGCGCGGCCCGCCGAGCGGGGCGGCCGGCCACTGGCGCACCGCGATGTCCGGTGCGCGCCTGGACGCGGCTTGTCGATGGTCGGCACCGCGTTTCACGTGGAACGACGCGTGCTGGCCCAGTGGAGGCGGGTCCGTGCCTGCCGGTGACGGGCCCGCCGTCCGGGGTGCGCCGGCGTCGCGCCGGTCGCGCCACGAGCCTTGTTGAGGCACCAGCCGGGACCAGCCGCGCCGGCGCACAGCGCACACCGACATCGCCCCGTTTCACGTGGAACGCGCTTGGGTGCAGGAGCCGAGTCGCGCACTCGCCCGGACCCACGTGAGAGGAGTGTGGCGCCCACACCACAAGCCCTCGACGGCTGGGCGAACCCGGCTCGCTGCTTCCCCCGTGATCCGACGCGGCTCCAGCGCGCCTTCTGCCCGTGGGCGCGGTGACGCAGCACCGCGATCCCCGGGCTTCTGCGCGGCGGACACCAACGCCGTTCGGCCGCTCGCCCGCCGCTCGCGCGAAGACGATTCGTCCCCAGGACTCCGTTCCTGGCGCTCGACTCCAGGGGCCGCCCCTCGGCGCTCCACCCACCAGCACGGGGGCAGTTCCCGGGAGTCGACCTCTCGGTGCGGTGCGTGGTGCGCCCGGTGGTCGTAGTGATAGCCACCACCTCTGCAGCCCTCATCGCAGGTCGCGCCACGGAACTGACGGTCGCCGTCCCTGGCGAGTCGCGCACCGCTGCGACGGCTGGCGGCGCGCACAGAGCAGCGCACTGCCCGCCCTGTTCGCAGATGCGCAACGCGTGCCGCGTTCCACGTGAAACACGGGGCTGCGGCCTACCCGGCTCGAGTCGGCACGGCACCGGGAGAAGGCGGTGCTGGCATGCCCTCCGCGTCGACTCGAGGTGCGTGCCGACTCGTTTCACGTGGAACTGGCCCGGCACCTCGACATCACCGTCCGCCACGGACAACGCCCTGCTGCGCCGCCCGCGACGCCCGCGCTCGCCGCACGCCGGCGGCAGCTCGGGCGGGGGGAACGTACGCGTGTCCGGCAGCTCTCGCCGCCAGCGGGGCCGTCGACTCCTCCTCCCGGCGCCGGACCCGTGCCGCCGTACCGCCGGAACCCGCAGCGCCCCTGCAGGGCGGCCACCGGAACGGGCGACGCCTCCCGCCACTCCCCCGGTGTCGCGTCGGACGACGCACGGGCCGCCCGTTGCCATCGGACGCGTGCCAGCCCCGGCGCATGTCTCCGGCCGGTTCACCTCCGGCGCGCCACGCCGCCGACGCCCAGGCGAGGCGCGCGCAGCCACGACGCCGACGCCGAGGCGAGGCGCGTTCAGCCGCGGAGCCGACGCGCCCCGCCCCCACGACGCCACGACGCCACGACGCCACGCGTGCACGCGCGGCACCGGAAGCGACGGCCCGGCTGCCCGCCCCACACGCGACTCGCACCCACCGACGTGCCCGACTGGACGCAACGCGTCCGATGGCAGCATCTTCCCATCACAGCAGATCCCGCCACCCGTTCACACACAAACGACCTCACCAGGACGCCCTGTACGGAGACCCCCGCACAGGCAAGAGGCCGGCCCCGTCACGGGACCGGCCTCTCAGCGCCTCCTGGCGAACGGCTCGACCAGCGCCTCAGCTCGCGGGCTTGACCACCACGTAGCGCGCCGGCTCCACGCCCTCGGAGTCCGACGTCATCCCGGCGGCCGCGACCGCGTCGTGCACGACCTTCCGCTCGAACGGGTTCATCGGCTCAAGGGACACCGCGGCACCCGACGACCGCACCTCCGCGATCGCCTGCTCCGCGACCTTGACGAGCTCCGCCTTGCGGCCCGCCCGGTAACCGGCGATGTCCAGCATGAGCCGGCTGCGGTCGCCGGTCTTCGCCTGGACCGCCAGCCGGGTCAGCTCCTGCAGCGCGTCCAGCACCTCCCCGTCGGTCCCGACGAGGCGGCGGAGCGCCCGCTCCGTGCCGGGCTCCGCGACGATCTCGACGGCGGCGCGACCGTGGTCGACGTCGATGTCGATGTCCCCGTCGAGGTCCGCGATGTCGAGCAGCTCCTCGAGGTAGTCCGCGGCGATCTCGCCCTCTTCCTCGAGGCGGGAGGCGGCGCCGGTCTCGCCGGTCGCGTCGATCGGTGTGCTCATCTGTGCTCCTTGATGGGGGAACGGTGCCGCGCCGGGGCGCGAGGTCTCAGTCGTCGGTCGAGCTGCCGGACGGCTTGGCGGCGCTGCCGCCCTTCCCGGAAGCACCGCCCGCTCCGCCGGAGCCGCTGCGCTTCTTCTTCGCGCCGGATCCGGGGTTCGCGCTCTTCGCGCCGCCACCCGCGGCCGTGCTTCCCGTCCCCGACGCTGCGGGCGTCGCGGGGGTCGCGGGCGCTGCGGGGGTCGCGGGCGTCGAGCCCGCGCCTGCCGCCGACGAGGACGTCCCGGCCGCCGGGCCGGCCGCACGCTTCTTGGCGCGGGCCTTGCCGACGGGCTGCTGCCGCTGCCCGGTCACGGGACGCTCCTCGATGGTGGGCACGTCCTCCTCGATGGTGATGCCCTTCGCGGCGGCCTTCTTCGCCTTGCGCGCCTTGAGCGCTGCCTCGGCCTGCGAGCCGGGGGCCGGCATCCGGCGGATCGTGTAGAACTGCTGGCCCATCGACCACAGGTTCGTGGTGGTCCAGTAGATGAGGACACCGATCGGGAAGTTCACGCCGGAGAAGGCGAAGATCAGCGGGAAGACGTACATGAGCAGCTTCTGCTGCTGCGCCATCGGGCCCTCGAGCGCGGCCGGCGGCATGTTCTTCATCGTGAGCTGGCGCTGCGTGAGGAACGTCGTGAGCGACATCGCGATGACGAGGATGATCGTCACGACGCGGATGTGCAGCGCCTGCGAGCCGTCGCCGAACGACGACGCCGTCATGAAGGTCCCGGACAGCGGGGCGCCGAAGATCGTGGCGCTCTCCGCCTGGGCCGCGAGCTCCTGCGTGAGCGGGCCGAGGTTCGGCCGCGGGTACGTGCCGTCCGCCAGCTGCGGCAGCGAGTTCAGGACGCGGAACAGCGCGAAGAAGATCGGCGACTGGGCGAGGATCGGCAGGCAGGACGCGAACGGGTTCGTGCCGTGCTTCCGGTAGAGCTCCATCGTCTCGCGGCTCATCGCCTCGCGGGACGCGGGGTCCGTCTTCCCCTTGTACTTCGCCTGGATCTTCTTCATCTCGGGCGCGAGCAGCTGCATACCGCGCGACGCCTTGATCTGGCGGAAGAACAGCGGGATCAGGATGATCCGCATCACGATCACGAGGCCGACGATCGACAGACCCCACGCCGCACCGCCCGCGGGGTCCAGGCCCAGCCAGTCCAGCAGGGAGTGGAACTGGACCATGATCCACGCGACAGCGACCATGATCGGGTACAGCAGGCCGTCGAACCAGCTCATCGGGGAACTCTCCAGGGGATGGTCAGTGCGCGGAGGCGACCGCGCCGTGCGAGTGTCGACGGTGCGACCCCGCCGGTGGAACGTCGTCGACGCCGCCCGGGTTCCACGGGTTGCAGCGCAGGAGCCGCCAGACCGCCAGCCGCGTCCCTCGCACGACGCCGTGCCGCTCGAGTGCGAGCACGGCGTACTGCGAGCAGGACGGGTAGAACCGGCAGGTCGGCGGGGTGAGCGGGGACACGAAGCGCTGGTAGCCCCGGATCAGGAGGACGAGCAGCCGGCGCGGGACGCGCACCACGGCGTGCAGCGCCCGGGAGGCGCCGGTCATCGTGCGTCCCCGGTCGGTGCGGCCGGCGACGCCCGCTCGGCGCGGCGCCGGGTCGCGGTGCGCAGCGCGCCGTCGAGGTCGTGGCCGAGCGTCGCGTAGTCCACCGTCGCGGCCGGCGCCAGGGCGCGCACGACCAGGTCCGCGTCGGTGGGCAGGTCGGCGAGCCGGTCGGAGGCCAGGGCGCGCAGGCGCCGCTTGACCCGGTTCCGCACGACGGCGTTGCCCACGCCCTTGGACACGACGAAACCGACCGCCGGACCAGGTCCGGGGTCGGTTCGCGTCACGAGGTGCACCACGAGCGTGTTCCGCCCGGCACGGGCACCCGACCGCACGGCCCGCTCGAAGTCGGCGGACCTGCGCATCCGGTGCGCGGCGGGCAGCACCGCGTCAGGTGGTGTCAGGCCGACAGCTCGGAGCGACCCTTGCGCCGACGGGCGGCGAGGATCGCACGGCCGGCACGCGTCCGCATGCGCAGACGGAAACCGTGCGTCTTGGCGCGACGCCGGTTGTTCGGCTGGAAGGTCCGCTTGCTCACGATGGTCTCCAAGTACTTCGGTGCATCGGCCGCACGCGCGTGTGCAGCCAGGTCTGTGTGCCGTGCTCGACTGCTCCGGTACCCACGTCGCCAGACGCGGCCAGGCGTCGGGGCACGCCAGCAGGAGCCATCAGGAAGGCTGGTCAACGTTACGTCGGCCGCGCCGTCCGGTCAAACCGCCTGAGGCACCCTCTCCCGCCCGCCCTCCGCGGCCACTAGCATCGTCGCTCGATGCGTCCCGCAGCGTCCGGTCTCCCCAGCCCGTGGACAGACCCGGCCGGCCCTGTGGACAACGCCGCACCCGACGGAGCCAGCGTGCTCCCGTACGGCCGTGATCGCCCCTGATCCGGCGTCACGCACAGGTGTGGACAAGTCTGTGGACGCAGGACAGGTGCGTGCGACACTCGACCACGCGACTCACGACGGCAGCGAGGTACAGGTGTCAGGACAGGACGATCAGCCAGGCCAGGTCTGGTCGGCCGCGATGGCGCAGCTCGAGGTGAGCCCCGACATCACGCCGAGGCAGCTCGCGTTCGTCCGGCTGGCGAAGCCGCTGGGCCTGCTCGACGGCACGATGCTCCTCGCGGTCGGCAACGACCTGACGAAGGACTACCTCGAGACGCGGGTGCGCCAGGAGGTGTCCGACGCCCTCGCCGCCGCTCTCGGCCGCGAGGCGCGGTTCGCGATCACCGTGGACCCGTCCCTGGACTCGGCCGACGCCGGGCTCGCGACCACCCCGCCGCCGGCGCGCACCGACTCCGAGCCGACGCCCGTGGTCGCGCACGCGGCCACCGGCCACCCGAGCACCGGGGACTCCGCGCACGTCGACCCGCCGGTCCGCTCCGAGCCGTTCCGCCGCGAGCCCGCCGGACCCACGCCGAGCGTCGAGCCGGCCCGGCTGAACCCGAAGTACCTGTTCGAGACGTTCGTCATCGGCTCGTCCAACCGGTTCGCGCACGCGGCGGCGGTCGCCGTCGCCGAGGCCCCGGCCAAGGCCTACAACCCGCTGTTCATCTACGGCGACTCGGGTCTCGGGAAGACGCACCTGCTGCACGCGATCGGGCACTACGCCCGGAACCTCTACCCGTCGGTGCGGGTGCGGTACGTGAACTCCGAGGAGTTCACCAACGACTTCATCAACTCCATCGGTGAGGGCAAGGCCGGTGCGTTCCAGCGCCGCTACCGCGAGGTGGACGTGCTCCTCATCGACGACATCCAGTTCCTGCAGGGCAAGGAACAGACGATGGAGGAGTTCTTCCACACGTTCAACACCCTGCACAACGCGAACAAGCAGGTCGTGATCACCTCCGACCTGCCGCCCAAGCAGCTGAACGGGTTCGAGGACCGGATGCGGTCCCGGTTCGAGTGGGGCCTGATCACCGACGTCCAGCCGCCGGACCTCGAGACGCGGATCGCGATCCTCCGGAAGAAGTCCGCGAACGACAAGCTGCAGGCCCCGGACGACGTCCTGGAGTACATCGCCTCGAAGATCTCCACGAACATCCGGGAGCTCGAGGGCGCGCTGATCCGCGTGACGGCGTTCGCGAACCTCAATCGGCAGCAGGTCGACCTGTCGCTGGCGGAGATCGTGCTCAAGGACCTGATCACCGACGACGACCAGGCCGACATCACCGCGACGGCCGTGATCGGGCAGACCGCGGCGTACTTCGGTCTGACCATCGAGGACCTGTGCGGGTCGTCGAGGTCGCGCGTGCTGGTGACCGCCCGGCAGATCGCGATGTACCTGTGCCGTGAGCTGACCGACCTGTCGCTGCCGAAGATCGGTCAGGCGTTCGGCGGGCGGGACCACACCACCGTCATGCACGCGAACCGGAAGATCCGCGAGCTGATGGCGGAGCGGCGCTCGATCTTCAACCAGGTGACCGAGCTGACGAACCGCATCAAGCAGGAGAGCCGGGGCTGAGACCCCGTTCCGGAGAAGGCCCGTCACGCACCTCGTGGCGGGCCTTCTGCCGTCTCGGCGGCGGGGCGCGTCGGCCGACCCTCGACCACGCCCTGAAACAGCGGTGGGACGAATGTTCACACCTGTGGACGATCCTGTGGAAACCGGTGGACGACCCCCACCATTCGTGTGGACGGATCCTCCGCTCTCCGTGGACGACGAAGGACGGACCCGTCGTCGTCCACGTTCATCTGCGTCGTCCCCAGGCGGTCCACAGTCGTCGTGCACACGCCGCAGAAGGCTCCCACCAGCACGAACGGGCGTCGTCCCCAGAATTCACAGAACCGACGATGACGACGACTGATCCCTAGGAAGAAGATCCACAACCCGTCAGTGCTCTGCCGGGCGGTCCGGCACCCGGGACCACAGGCCCTGCCTCGACGACGCACGACCAGGAGGCCCAGACCCCTGTGGATCGTCCCGGCAGGGCCGTGACGTTCGTGGAGCGGCCCCCTGGCGCGGCCCCCGGCCGGGGCCCGCGACGCACCGGCTGCAGCACCCCGCTCTCGTGGCGTCCAGACGAACGCTGGAGCCCTCCGACCGGCGTCCACAGGCCCGCGCGTTCGGTTCCGCACCCCTGGTCACTCGCGTAGTGTTCGGCACGACCTCTGCCGCCCTCGCGGCCGGGGTCGCACAGCACCAGCAGGGATCACGGTGATCCCCCGACCGAGAGGGTGGGGCATGAAGTTCCGCGTCGAACGTGACGTCCTCGCAGAAGCCGTCACGTGGATCGCTCGCAGCCTTCCCACCCGTCCCCCGGTCCCCGTGCTGGCCGGTGTGCGCATCGAGGCCGACTCCGACGGCACGCTGCGGCTCGCGAGCTTCGACTACGAGGTCTCCGCCCGCTCCGAGGTCCCCGCCGACGTCAGCGAGCCGGGCACCGTCCTGGTCTCCGGCCGGCTGCTCGCGGAGATCTCCCGCGCCCTGCCAGCGAAGCCGGTCGACGTGTCGCTCGAGGGCACGAAGGTCACCGTCACCTGCGGCGCCAGCCGGTTCACGCTCCTGACCATGCCGGTCGAGGACTACCCGCAGCTCCCGGCGATGCCCGCGCTCACCGGCACCGTCGACGGCGACGAGCTCACCAAGGCCGTCGGCCAGGTCACCGTGGCCGCCAGCCGCGACGACACGCTCCCGCTGCTGACCGGCGTCCGGGTCGAGATCGAGGGCGAGAAGATCACGCTCCTCGCGACCGACCGCTACCGCCTGGCGCTGCGCGAGCTCACCTGGAAGCCCGCCCGCCCGGAGGTCTCCGAGGTGGCGCTCGTGCGTGCCCGGACCCTCAACGACGCCGCGAAGTCGCTCGGCGCGTCCGGCTCCGTCAACGTCGCTCTCGCCACGGGCCAGGGCGTCGACCTCATCGGCTTCGAGGCGGGCGGCCGGCACACCACGTCGCTCCTGGTCGACGGGGACTACCCCGCGGTCCGCCGGCTGTTCCCGGACGAGTCCCCGATCCACGCCGTGGTGAACACGCAGCTGCTGGCCGACGCGGCCAAGCGCGTGGCCCTCGTCGCGGAGCGCAACACCCCGATCCGCCTGACGTTCTCCGAGGGCCAGGTCGTCCTCGACGCCGGGCAGGGCGACGACGCGCAGGCGTCCGAGGCGCTGGAGGCCACGCTGGTCGGCGACGACATCGCCGTGGCGTTCAACCCGCAGTTCCTGCTCGACGGGCTCGGCGCGCTGACCACGTCGTTCGTGCGCCTGTCGTTCACGCACCCGAACAAGCCGGTCGAGTTCACCGGCCAGGAGTCGCTCGAGGGCGAGGACCTCAAGGAGTACCGGTACCTGCTGGTGCCGATCCGCTTCGCGTCCTGATCAGCGGGTCCGCCTCCCGGACCCGGCGGGACGTCCCGCCGGTGTGACCGGCGAGACGCGCGCATCGTTCGTCAGCACCCCGCCTCGGCAGGAGAATGGCGGGCGACACAGTCGCCCCGGGCCCCACCGGCCCGGCGGCGGTCGGGCGAGGAGAGGTGGAGCGATGCAGATCGGCCTGGTGGGTCTGGGCAGGATGGGCGCGAACATGCGCGACCGGATGCGGAACGCGGGGATCGAGGTCACCGGCTACGACCGGAACCCGGACGTCACCGACGTCGCGTCGCTGGCCGACCTGGTCGAGGCGCTGCCCGCCGGCGAGCGGGTCGTGTGGGTCATGGTGCCGGCCGGCGCGGTGACGCACGCGGTGATCGAGGAGCTCGGCGGCCTGCTGACCGAGGGTGACCTGGTCATCGACGGCGGCAACTCCTACTTCGGTGACGACAAGGGCCACGCGGAGCAGCTCGGCGCGAAGGGCGTGCACTTCCTGGACGTCGGCGTCTCCGGCGGCGTCTGGGGCCTGGCCAACGGCTACGGCCTGATGGTCGGCGGCGACGCGGCCCACGTCGAGCGCGTGATGCCGGTGTTCGACGCCCTGCGCCCGGAGGGCCCCCGCGAGGAGGGCTTCGTGCACGCGGGCGCCGTCGGCGCCGGGCACTACGCGAAGATGGTGCACAACGGCATCGAGTACGGCCTCATGCAGGCCTACGCCGAGGGCTACGAGCTGCTCGCGGCGAAGGACATCGTGACCGACGTCGCCGGCACCATGAAGGCCTGGCAGCGCGGCACCGTCGTGCGGTCCTGGCTGCTCGAGCTCCTGGTGAAGGCGCTCGAGGACGACCAGCAGTTCGAGGGGATCGACGACTGGGTCGCCGACTCGGGCGAGGGTCGCTGGACCGTGGACGAGGCGATCGACGCCGCCGTGCCGCTGCCGGTCATCACCGCCGCGCTGTTCGCCCGGTTCCAGTCGCGCCAGGAGCAGTCCCCCGCGATGAAGGCGGTCGCGGCGCTGCGCCAGCAGTTCGGCGGCCACGCCGTCCGGGCCGCCGGTGCTCCCATCTCCGGCGACGCCCCGTCCGGCGTGCGCTCGGAGGGCTGACGCCGCTCGATGTACGTCTCGCACCTGTCCCTGACGGACTTCCGGTCGTACCGCCAGGTCGACCTCACCTTCGAGCCCGGGATCACGGCGCTCGTCGGGCCGAACGGGCAGGGCAAGACCAACCTCGTCGAGGCGATCGGCTACGTCTCGACGTTCTCGAGCCACCGCGTGCCGACCGACGCCCCGCTCGTCAGGGCAGGGGCGTCGGCGGCCGTGGTGCGCTCGCGCGTGGTCCGCGCGCAGGGCGACGGGTCGGAGCGGGCGCTCGTCATCGACCTGCAGCTCGGGTCCGGGCGGTCCAACCGGGTCAAGCTCAACGGCGCCCCGTCGCGCGCCCGGGACGTGGTGGGCGCGCTGCGCTCGGTGCTGTTCGCGCCCGAGGACCTCGCGCTCGTCAAGGGCGACCCCGACGGCCGGCGCCGGTTCGTCGACGAGCTGGCGGTGCAGGTCACCCCGCGGCTGTCCGGCGTCTTCGGCGAGTACGACCGCGTCGTGCGGCAGCGCACCGCCCTGCTCAAGTCCGCCGCGGGGTTCCGCGGGGCGCGGGCCGGGAGCCTCGACATCCGGACGCTGGACGTGTGGGACGCCAAGCTCGCCGAGCTCGGGGCGCAGGTGATCGTAGCCCGGCAGGCCGTGGTCTCCGCGCTGGACCCCTACGTCGCGGAGGCGTACGAGCGGGTCAGCGACGGGCAGGGCGCCGCCAGCGCCGGCTACCGGTCCTCCCTCGCCGCCGCGCTGGCCGACCCGGGCGACGACGCGCCGCCCACGGACTCCCCCGCCTCGCCGGTCGCGGTGGTCGAGGCGCAGATGCTCGAGGCGCTGTCCCGGCTGCGACCCAAGGAGCTGGAGCGGGGCGTGTGCCTGGTGGGTCCGCACCGCGACGACCTCGTGCTCACGCTCGGCGACCTGCCCGCGAAGGGCTACGCCAGCCACGGGGAGTCGTGGTCGGTGGCGCTGGCGCTGCGGCTGGCGTCCTACGAGCTCCTGACGAACGGCCCGCGGCCCGAGACCGCCGACGACGTCGCGCAGCTGTGGGTCGCGGACTCCGGTCCGGACGGGGAGCCGGTCCTCATGCTGGACGACGTCTTCGCCGAGCTGGACGCGAAGCGCAGGGCGCGGCTGGCGGACATGGTCGCCGGGGCCCGGCAGGTGTTCGTGACCGCCGCCGTCCCGGGCGACGTCCCCGAGCAGCTGTCCGGCGCGCGGTACGACGTCATGGCGTCGGAGGTCGCCCGTGCCGTCTGACGACGCCGGAGCCGCGCCCGACGGGAGCAGCACCCCGGAGGTCGACCCCGCCGTGCCCGTGTGCGAGCAGCTCGACGTCACCCCGGCGACGCAGATGGCGAAGCGGTCGCTCGCCCGGTTCCGCTCGGTGGCGCGGTCGAAGGGCTACCGGCCCGGTCAGGCGGCACGCAGCCGGTCGCCGCTGTCCCCCGCCGAGCGCGGCGGGCCGGGCGTGCACCCGCGCGACCCGCTGACCGTGTCCAGCACGATGGCGTCGCTGTTCCGCGACCGCGGCTGGGTCCAGGAGGTCTCGGTCGGCGGGGTCGTCGGCCGCTGGCGCGACGTCGTCGGCGACCAGATCGCCGACCACTGCACCCCGGAGACGTTCGCCGACGGGGTGCTGGTCGTCCGGACCGACTCCTCGGCCTGGGCGCAGCAGCTCAAGATGCTCGCGCCGCAGCTGGTGCGGCGGATGGCGGAGGACGTCGGCGAGGGCGTGGTGAAGGACGTGCGCGTGCTCGGACCGGCCGGCCCGGGGTTCGGCAAGGGCCGGCGGGCGGTCCGCGGCCGGGGCCCGCGCGACACCTGGGGCTGACGCCCGCGCCGCGCCGGGGACGCGGTCCACAGGGACCGCGGTTCTGAGGGGGTTCTGGCGTGGGTCCGGGTACACTGTGAATCGACATGTCTGGCGCGTCTGCGCCGGTCCAGGACGCACGATCTCCGTCGTCGTGGAGTGATCCGCCCTCCCGCCCGGAGGACGCTCGTCTCCGCCGCGTGTGAGAACTGAGGAGCACCACCGCCCGTGGCAGACCAGAGCCCCTCCACCGGACCGAACCCTCCGCGCGACGCACCCGGGGGGACGGTGAACGGGACTCCCGCCTACGACGCCTCGCAGATCACGGTGCTCGAGGGCCTCGAGGCGGTCCGCAAGCGTCCGGGCATGTACATCGGCTCCACCGGTGAGCGCGGCCTGCACCACCTGGTCTACGAGGTGGTCGACAACTCGGTCGACGAGGCCCTCGCCGGCTACTGCGACCACATCGAGGTGACGCTGCTGGCCGACGGCGGTGTCCGCGTCGTCGACAACGGCCGTGGCATCCCCGTCGCCATCCACCCGACCGAGGGCCGGCCGACCGTCGAGGTCGTCATGACGATCCTGCACGCGGGCGGCAAGTTCGGCGGCGGCGGCTACGCCGTCTCGGGCGGCCTGCACGGCGTCGGCATCTCGGTGGTGAACGCCCTGTCCACGAAGGTCGAGACCGTCGTCAAGCGCGACGGCTACACCTGGGAGCAGGACTTCGCGGACGGCGGCAAGCCGAACGGCGAGCTGCGCCGCGGGGAGCCGACGCAGGAGACGGGCACCCAGCAGACGTTCTGGCCGGACCCCAGCATCTTCGAGACGGTCGAGTTCGACTTCGAGACCCTGCGGTCGCGGTTCCAGCAGATGGCGTTCCTCAACAAGGGCCTGCAGATCTCGCTGACCGACGAGCGCCCGCTGCACTCGGACACCGACGACGAGGTCGCCGGCGAGAGCGGCGAGGCCACCAAGGGCGACGCGCCCGCGTTCCGCAGCGTCACCTACAAGTACGACGGCGGCCTGGTCGACTACGTCACGCACCTCAACGCGGCCAAGAAGGTCGAGCTCGTGCACCCCGAGGTCATCGACTTCGAGGCCGAGGACACCGAGCGCAAGATCTCCGTGGAGATCGCGATGCAGTGGACCAGCGCCTACTCGGAGTCGGTGCACACCTACGCGAACACCATCTCGACCACCGAGGGCGGCGCGCACGAGGAGGGCTTCCGCGCGGCGATGACCTCGCTGGTCAACCGGTACGCGCGCGACAAGGGCATCCTCAAGGACAAGGACGACAACCTCACGGGCGACGACATCCGCGAGGGCCTCACGGCGGTCGTGTCGGTGAAGCTCGGCGAGCCGCAGTTCGAGGGCCAGACGAAGACCAAGCTCGGCAACACCGAGGCGAAGACGTTCGTGCAGCGCGTCGTGAACGAGCAGCTGGCCGACTGGCTGGACTCGCACCCGAACGACGCGCGCGACGTCATCCGCAAGGCGATCCAGGCGTCCCAGGCGCGCATGGCGGCCCGCAAGGCCCGCGAGGCGACCCGCCGCAAGGGCCTGCTCGAGTCGAACTCGATGCCGGGCAAGCTCAAGGACTGCCAGTCGAACAACCCCGCCGAGTGCGAGATCTTCATCGTCGAGGGCGACTCGGCCGGCGGCTCCGCCGTCCGTGGCCGGAACCCGCAGACGCAGGCGATCCTCCCGCTGCGCGGCAAGATCCTCAACGTCGAGCGGGCCCGCCTCGACCGCGCGCTCGGCAACGCCGAGGTGCAGGCGCTCATCACGGCGTTCGGCACCGGCATCGGCGAGGACTTCGACATCTCGAAGCTGCGGTACCACAAGATCGTGCTGATGGCCGATGCCGACGTCGACGGCCAGCACATCCGCACGCTGCTGCTCACGCTGCTCTACCGGTACATGCCGGAGCTGATCCTCAAGGGCCACGTGTACATGGCGCAGCCGCCGCTGTTCCGCATCAAGTGGTCGAACGCCCCGCACGACTACGTGTACTCGGACCGGGAGCGGGACGCCGTGCTGGCCGACGGCCAGGCGAACGGCAAGCGGATCCCCAAGGACAACGCGATCCAGCGGTACAAGGGTCTGGGCGAGATGGACTACTCGGAGCTGTGGGAGACCACGATGGCGCCCGAGCACCGCACGCTGCTGCAGGTCACGCTGGACGAGGCGGCCGCGGCGGACGAGATCTTCTCCGTGCTGATGGGCGAGGACGTCGAGTCCCGCCGCTCGTTCATCCAGCGGAACGCGCGCGACGTGCGGTTCCTGGACATCTGACCGCGGCGCACCCGCTCCTCCCCGACCTCCCGGCCGCCTGCGCCGGGACCAGTCCCACCGAAGGACCTGATTCGTGACAGAGCTGACCGGCGACAACATCGAGCACGGCCGCATCGACCAGGTGGACCTGCAGCTCGAGATGCAGCGGTCCTACCTGGACTACGCGATGGCCGTCATCGTGGGCCGCGCGCTCCCGGACGTCCGCGACGGCCTGAAGCCGGTGCACCGCCGCGTCCTGTACGCCATGTACGACGGCGGCTACCGCCCGGACCGGCAGTTCTCGAAGTGCAGCCGCGTCGTCGGCGACGTCATGGGCAAGTACCACCCGCACGGCGACACGGCGATCTACGACGCCCTGGTGCGCCTGGTGCAGGACTGGTCGCTGCGGTACCCGCTGGTCGCCGGCCAGGGGAACTTCGGCTCCCCCGGCGACGACCCGGCCGCCGCCCCGCGGTACACCGAGTGCAAGATGGCCCCCCTGGCCATGGAGATGGTCCGGGACATCGACGAGGACACCGTCGACTTCCAGGACAACTACGACGGCCGCACGCAGGAGCCGTCGATCCTCCCGTCGCGGTTCCCGAACCTGCTGGTGAACGGCTCCGCCGGCATCGCGGTCGGCATGGCGACGAACATCCCGCCGCACAACCTCCGCGAGGTCGCCGAGGGCGTCCGCTGGCACCTGGACAACCCGGAGGCCAGCAAGGAGGAGCTGCTCGAGGAGCTCCTGCGCCGCGTCAAGGGCCCCGACTTCCCCACCGGCGCGACGATCCTCGGCCACCGGGGCATCGAGGAGGCGTACCGCACCGGCCGCGGCTCCATCACGATGCGGGCGGTCGTCGAGGTCGAGGAGATCCAGGGCCGGATCTGCCTGGTCGTCACCGAGCTGCCGTACCAGGTGAACCCCGACACCCTGGCCAAGAAGATCGCCGACCTGGTCCGCGAGAACCGGGTGCAGGGCATCGCCGACATCCGCGACGAGACCTCGGGCCGCACCGGTCAGCGCCTGGTCGTCGTGCTCAAGCGCGACGCGGTCGCCAAGGTCGTCCTGAACAACCTGTACAAGCACACGCAGCTGCAGGACACGTTCGGCGCAAACATGCTGGCGCTCGTCGACGGCGTGCCGCGCACGCTCAGCCTCGACGCGTTCATCCGGCACTGGACGAGCCACCAGCTCGACGTCGTCGTGCGGCGGACGAACTTCCGGCTGCGCAAGGCCGAGGAGCAGATCCACATCTACCGCGGCTACCTCAAGGCGCTCGACGCGCTGGACGAGGTCATCGCGCTCATCCGCCGCTCCCCCGACGCCGACGAGGCCCGCACCGGGCTGATGGCGCTCCTGGACATCGACGAGGTCCAGGCCAACGCGATCCTCACCCTGCAGCTGCGGCGCCTGGCGGCGCTGGAGCGGCAGCGGATCCTCGACGACTACGCGAAGCTCGAGGCCGAGATCCGCGGCTACCGCGCGATCCTCGAGTCCCCGGAGCGGCAGCGCGGCATCGTGCGCGAGGAGCTCGACGAGATCGTCGCGAAGTACGGCGACGAGCGCCGCACGACGATCCTGCCGTTCGACGGCGAGGTGTCCGTCGAGGACCTCATCGCCGAGGAGGAGATGGTCGTCACCATCACCCGCGGCGGCTACGCGAAGCGCACCCGGTCGGACAACTACCGGGCCCAGCGCCGGGGCGGCAAGGGCGTGCGCGGCGCGCAGCTGCGCGAGGACGACATCGTCGACCACTTCTTCGTGACGACCACGCACCACTGGCTGCTGTTCTTCACGAACCTCGGCCGCGTGTACCGCGCCAAGGCGTACGAGCTGCCCGAGGGCGGCCGCGACGCCAAGGGCCAGCACGTCGCCAACCTGCTGGCCTTCCAGCCGGGGGAGAAGATCGCCCAGGTGCTCGACCTGCGGGACTACGAGCAGGCGGAGTACCTGGTCCTCGCGACCAAGCGCGGCCTCGTGAAGAAGACCCGCCTGTCGGAGTACGACTCCAACCGGTCCGGCGGCGTCATCGCGATCAACCTGCGCGAGGACGAGAACGGCCTGCCGGACGAGCTCGTCTCGGCGCGGATCGTCGACTCCGTGAACGACCTCATCCTGGTGTCCCGCAAGGGCCAGTCCCTGCGGTTCACCGCGACCGACGAGGCGCTGCGTCCGATGGGCCGCGCGACCTCCGGCGTCACGGGCATGAAGTTCCGGGCGGACGACGAGCTGCTCGCGATGGACGTCGTCCGCGAGGAGGCGTTCCTGTTCACCGTCACGCAGGGCGGCATCGCCAAGCGGACCGCCCTGACGGTGGAGAACTACCGCGTCCAGGGTCGCGGCGGTCTCGGCATCAAGGTCGCGAACCTCCCCGAGGCCAACGGCGACCTGGTCGGCGCGCTGGTCACGGACGCGGACGACGAGGTGCTGGTCATCATGGAGCGCGGCAAGATCGTGCGCTCCGCGACCTCCGAGGTGAACGCCACGGGCCGCACCACGCAGGGCGTGATCTTCGCGAAGCCCGACAACGGCGACCGGATCATCGCGGTCGCACGCAACATCGAGCGCCACCTCGGCGACGAGGCGGGTACCGTGGGTGAGTCGGGCGAGCAGGACGTGACATCCGCGGCCCTCGAGGACACCAGCGCCACCACAGCTCCGGACGCCCCGGTGGCTGACGAGACCTCCGAGGAGGATGCATGAGCAGCGACACGCCGCCGTCCATCCCGCCCCGCAAGCAGTCGGGCAGCGACACGGCCGAGAAGCCGGCAGGCGGCCGCACGGCCACCGACACCGGCGCGCGGACGGGCACCACCACGACCACCTCCGGCAAGGCACCGACGGCCACCGCACCGACGGGCGCGAGCTCGACGGGCACCGCGTCGAAGGGGTCCGGCGCCCCGCGCGCCACGTCCACGGCGTCGCCGAGCACCAAGGCGACCCCCGCGGCGGCCGCCGCGACCACCACGCAGGAGCCCGTGCGCCCGGCCACCGCCGCGCCGCGCACGAGCACCCCGGCGGGCTCCTCGCGCGAGGACACGGACCGGAAGGCGTCGCCCTCCGCCGGCTCCCGTCCCGCGTCGGGCTCGCTCACCAGCGGCTCCGGCCCGCGGCGCGTGCGCCTCGCGGTCTCCCGGGTCGACCCGTGGTCGGTGATGAAGCTGTCGTTCCTCATCTCCGTGGCGATCGGCATCATGATCGTCGTCGCGACCGCGGTGGTGTGGCTGACGCTGGACGGCCTGCACGTCTTCGCGTCGCTGAACGACCTCGTCACCGAGATCCTGGCCGACTCCAGCATCGACCTGATGCGGTACGTGGAGTTCGACCGCGTCATCTCCGTCGCGACCCTGGTGGCCGTCGTGGACGTGTTCCTCATCACGGCTCTGGCCACGATCGGGGCGTTCCTGTACAACATCACGGCCGCCCTGGTGGGCGGCGTGCACGTCACGATGACGGACGAGTGACCCCCGGTTTGGGCGGGCAGCCCCTGCTGGGGTAGTCTCGACCGGCACGCCAGCGTGCCACGGGCCTATAGCTCAGACGGTTAGAGCGCTTCCCTGATAAGGAAGAGGTCAGAGGTTCAAGTCCTCTTAGGCCCACTCCCGAGCCCCTGGGGGAACCCATGAAGAAGCTCCTGCTCCTGGTGGTCGTCGCCGCCGCCGGCTACGTCGCCTGGACGCGGTACGCCGCCGAGCGCGACGACCGCGACCTGTGGGCCGAGGTCACCGACCCCGTCGAGTAGGGCTCGCTCCACCACCCACGTCCCGGCCCGCCGGGGCGCTCCGGGGCCATGGCGCAATTGGTAGCGCACCTGCTTTGCAAGCAGGGGGTTAGGGGTTCGAGTCCCCTTGGCTCCACCACCGGCGGCTGGCTCCACCACCGCAGCGCGACGAAGGCCCGGCACCTCGCAGGTGCCGGGCCTTCGTGCGTCGTGCGGTGGGGCGTCAGGCCTGGGGCCCGCCCTCCGTGGTGCCCTCGGCCGGGGTGGTGGTGCCCGTGGTGCCCTCGGCAGTGGTCGCACCGGTGTCGGGCTTCTTCGGGGCGGCCCGGCGCTGGGTGGCCTTCTTGGTCGCCTCGGTCACCTTCTCGGTGGCGTCGGCGACGCGCTCCTCGACGTCCTCGCGGACCTCGGCGACGCGCTCGGCGGCCTTCTGGGTGGCCTCGCGGCTGCGGGCGACGGCCTCGCCGGCGGCCTGGCCCACGGCCTCCGCCGCGTCGCCGGCGCGGGCGCGGATCTGGTCGCCGGCGGGGGCCTCGGGCTCCCACGGCTCGGCCCACGGGTCGGTGGTGGTGCGGGACCGGGTCCAGGCGAAGACGCCCGCACCGGCGCCGACCAGCAGGGCGACGAGGAAGAACCGCTTGGCGCCCTTGTGCTTCTTCTTCTCGGGCTTGCCCGCGGCGGCGGCGGCACCGGCGGCCGCGGCCGCCAGGAGCGACTTCGTCTTCGCGGACTCCTTGTCGGCGACCTTCTCGACGACCGCGCCGGCGCGCTCCGCGGCCTCGTTGACCGCCTGGACCACCTTGGGCAGCAGCTCGTCGACCAGCTTGTCGTGCGCCGTGTCGATGACCGGCGTCGCGGCGACCGCGGCCTTCTCGACCCGCGGGGCGGCGGCCTTCACGCTCTCCTTGTACAGGTGGTCGATGCGGGGGACGAGCCACTCGACGGCGGCGTCCACGCGGGGCTGGCCCCACTCGACCGCGTGGCCGGCGGCACCCTTGGCCAGCACGGCGGCCTCGGCGGCCTGCAGCTTGGCGGCGACGGCGAGCTTGCCCGCGCCGTCGGCGGCCTTCACCCCGGCGTCGGCCAGCACGGCCCCCACGTCGGCCGCCTGCCCCTTGAGGCGCTCGGAGGTCGCGGGGTCGGAGACGATCTCGATCTTGTTCCGTCGGTGAAGGAACGCCATGTCCACACTCTCCTGCTCAGCTGGTCCGGTGTCGTCCCACTCTGCCACCGTCGGCCCTTTCGCGCAGGTGGCAGCCGTGTGTTCGTCGCGCGTGAACACACGATCCCCACCGGGCCGCCGCACAGGGGTCCGTGACAGGATGGCGGGCATGCACGCGACCCTGCACACGAACCGTGGCGACATCCGCCTGGAGCTCTACCCCAACCACGCCCCGAAGACCGTGGAGAACTTCCGCGGCCTCGCGACCGGCGAGAAGGAGTGGACCGACCCCGCGACCGGGGAGAAGCGCACCACGCCCCTCTACGACGGCGTCGTCTTCCACCGTGTGATCGACGGCTTCATGATCCAGGGCGGCGACCCGCTCGGCCGCGGCACCGGTGGCCCCGGCTACACGTTCGACGACGAGATCCACCCCGAGCTGCGGTTCTCGGAGCCGTACCTCCTCGCGATGGCGAACGCCGGCCTGCGACGCGACCCGATCACCGGCCAGGTCGGCGGCACGAACGGCTCGCAGTTCTTCATCACCGTCACCGAGACGCCGCACCTCAACGGCAAGCACACGATCTTCGGCAAGGTGGCCGACGACGAGAGCCGTGCCGTCGTCGACGCGATCGCCACGACGCGCACCCGCCCGGGCGACCGGCCGGTCGAGGACGTGGTGATCGAGTCGGTGTCGTTCGAGTCCTGACGCCTCGATGACCCAGCCGCAGCCGGGCCCCGCGCCCGCCGCGCCGCCGCCCGTCTGCCCCCGGCACCCCGACCGCATCGCGTACGTGCGGTGCCAGCGGTGCGGGCGGCCGGCGTGCCCGGAGTGCCAGCGCCCGGCTGCGGTGGGCATCCAGTGCGTGGACTGCGTGCGGGAGGCGGCCCGGTCGCAGCCCGTCGCGCGCACGGCGTTCGGGGGCCGGGCCACCACCGGCCGACCCGTCGTCACCCTCACGCTCATCGCGCTGTGCGCGGTGAGCTTCGTGCTGCAGCTGGCGAACCCCGGCTGGACCCGGGCGCTGGCCTTCGTGCCGGTGCTGGGGGAGGTGGAGCCGTGGCGGTTCCTCACCTCCGCGTTCCTGCACGCGCCCAACCAGGTGCTGCACATCGCGTTCAACATGATCGCCCTGTGGTCCGTCGGCCCGTTCCTCGAGGCGTCGCTCGGCCGCTGGCGGTTCCTGGCGCTGTACCTGCTGAGCGCGGTCGGCGGCTCGGTGATGTTCCTGCTGCTGGCGACGCCCTACACCGCGTCGTGGTTCACGGTCCTCGTCGGGGCGTCGGGGGCGGTGTTCGGCCTGTTCGGGGCGGTGCTCGTGGTCCTGCGGCGCGTGGGACGCAGCGCCCGCGGGATCGTCGGCATCCTCGTCATCAACGGGGTGCTCGGGTTCCTGCTGCCCGGCGTCGCGTGGCAGGCGCACCTCGGCGGCCTGGTCGTCGGCGCCGCGGTGGGGGCGGCCTTCGCGTACGCGCCCCGCGAGCGGCGGCTCCCCGTGGCGATCGGCACCTGCGCCGGCATGGCCGTGCTGCTCGTGGGTGCCGCCCTGGTGACGTACGCGGGCGTCTGACCCCCGTCCCCAGCACTGCTCACAGCTGTGGAATTACACCGGTGTAGTTATCCACAGGGTTGTGCACCCCTGGGGAAACAGCGGTCCGTGCCTGTGGAGGAGCGCCCGGCGCCTGGGGACGGCCCTGTGGTGGACCGTCCCTGACGCCGGGGGCGTCACTTCCAGCGCGTGGCCATCCCGAGCCCGACCAGCGCGAACGCGAAGCCGATCGCGAGGTTCCAGGAGCCGATGCCCGGGATCGGGTAGTCGAAGTTGGTGAGGTACGTGACCACGATCCAGACGAGGCCGACCACGAGCAGGCCGACGAGCACGGGCACGAACCACGTCGGGTTGACCGCCGGTCCGGCCGAGCGCTCGGGCGGCGCGGTGTAGTGCGACTTCTGCCGCGTCCTCGACTTGGGCACGGGATGCTCCTGACCTCGTACGTCTGACTCCGCTGGACCTGACCCGGCCACCGCGCGCTCCCCCTGTGGACGCGCGCACGCGCGGGCGTGACGTGGCCTAGCGTAGTGGGGAGACCGAGGGGGATGAGCGTGCCCGAGCAGCACCCCGAGCGCCGGACGCACGGCGCCCACGCGGCGGAGCCGCCCGAGCCCGCCGAGCCCTCGGCGCGCCTGCACGCCGCCCGGCAGCAGGCCCACCACCGCCTGACCCGGCACCGCCGCGGCCGCGCCCTGCGCGGGACGGTCTCCGTCGCCCTGGTCATGGCGCTCGCCGGCGCGCTGTTCACGGCCAACGCCCGGCTCGCGCGCGGGACCAACACCCGCCAGCCGCAGGACCTGGCCGGGCTGCAGGCCAACGAGGACGCCCGGCGGGAGCGGCTCGCGGACCAGGTCGCCGACCTGCGCGCCCGCGTCGACACCCTCGCGCAGGAGCAGACCGACACCGTGGGGCTCGAGTGGCAGTCCGCCGGCCCCGCGTTCGACATCGCGTCCGGGAAGGTGGCGGTCAGCGGCCGGGGCATCACCGTCAGCCTGGACGACGCCCCCGCGGACGGGCCGCGGCCGGCCGGCACGGTCCCGGACGACCTCGTCGTGCACCAGCAGGACCTGCAGGCCGTCATCAACGCGCTGTGGGCCGGGGGAGCGGAGGCCATGGCGCTCATGGACCAGCGCGTGATCTCGACCAGCGCGTTCCAGTGCATCGGGAACGTGCTGTCGCTGCAGGGGCGCCGGTACTCGCCGCCGTACGTCGTCACCGCCGTCGGGGACCCGCAGGAGCTGGTCGCCGCGCTCAACGCCGACCCCGCCGTGCGCGCCTACCGGTCGTGGGTGGACGCCGTGGGGCTCGGGTGGGAGATCACGCGCCCCACCGAGGACCTGCAGGTGCCCGCCTACGATGGGTCGGTGGACATGCGGTACGCCAGCGTGCCGCCCGGCACCGAGGTCCTGCCCGGGCTCGTCGCCGAGGGCAGCACCGCGACGAGCGGCAAGCCGAGCCGGGAGGACTCCGAGTGAGCGGGACCGACGTGTCCTGGCCGACGCTCGACGGCCCCGGCGGCTCGGAGGGGCGCGTCCCGGCCGCGGCACCGGCCCGGCGCCGGGAGCGCCGCTCGGCACGCCGGACGCAGCGCGGCGGCGGGGTCGTGCTCGGCGCGGTCGGGGTGCTGGGTGAGCTGCTCATCACCGCCGGCGTGCTGCTGCTGGCGTTCCTCGCGTGGCAGCTCTGGTGGACCGACGTCGTCGCGAACGACGCCCAGGCGGAGATCGTGCGGGAGCAGGGCTGGGACGCCCCCCTCGAGTCGCTCCACCAGGGCCCCGTCGTCGTCACGCCCCGCTACGACGAGCCGCCGGTCATCGAGGAGCCGCCGTACCTCACGACGTTCGCGTCCATGCGCGTCCCGACGTGGGACGGCGAGCCGACGCGCACCATCACGCAGGGCACCGACCGGCCGAACGTGCTGAACCCGCTCGGCGTCGGCCACTACGAGGGGACCGCGATGCCGGGGGGCGTGGGCAACTTCTCGCTCGCCGCGCACCGCACCACGTACGGCAAGCCGTTCAACCGCATCGAGGAGCTCCAGGAGGGCGACCCGATCGTCGTGTGGACCGCCGACACCTGGTACGTCTACCGCGTCACCTCGTCGCAGGTCGTGCGGCCGCAGGACAGCCAGGTGATCGCGCCCGTGCCCGACCAGCCGGGCGTCGCCCCCACCGAGCGGTTCATCACCCTGACCACGTGCCATCCGATGTTCTCCGCCCGCGAGCGGTACATCGTGCACGGTGTGCTGGACTACTGGGCGCCCGTGTCCGAGGGCGTGCCCGCCGAGCTCGTGGAGGCGTCCTGATGTACGGCTGGCTGTGGCGGCACCTGCCCGGGCCTGCCGTCGTCCGGGTGCTCCTGCTGCTCGTCCTCGCGGCCGCCGTGCTGGCGGTCTGCTTCCAGTGGGTGTTCCCCTGGCTGGCCCCCTTCATGCCCTTCAACGAGACCACCGTGGGGGAGAACCCGTGAGCCGCATCCTCGTCGTCGACAACTACGACTCCTTCGTCTACACGATCGTCGGCTACCTCGACCAGCTCGGTGCCGAGACGGTCGTCGTCCGGAACGACGCCGTGCCGCCCGCGGACGAGCGCGCCGAGTTCGACGGCGTGCTCATCTCCCCGGGACCGGGGACCCCGTCCGAGGCGGGCGCGTCCATGCAGGTGATCCGCGACTGCGCCGCGTCGGGGACGCCCATGCTCGGCGTCTGCCTGGGCCACCAGGCGCTCGGCGAGGTGTTCGGCGGCACCGTCACGCACGCGCCGGAGCTCATGCACGGCAAGACCAGCCTCGTGTCGCACGACGGGGAGGGCGTCTTCGACGGGCTGCCGACGCCCTTCACGGCCACCCGCTACCACTCGCTGGCCGTCGTCGACGGGACCGCCTCGCAGGACCTGGTCGTCACCGCCCGCGCGAACGGCATCATCATGGGCCTGCAGCACCGCGACCTGCCGCTGCACGGCGTGCAGTTCCACCCCGAGTCCGTGCTGACCGAGGGCGGCCACCGGCTGCTCGCGAACTGGCTGGTGCTGACGGGGGAGACCGACGCGGTCGCCCGGTCCGCGGACCTGCACCCGCTCGTGCGTCCCTGAGGGCCCGCGCACCCGCACCGGACGACGCAGGCCCCGGACCCGTGAGGGGTCCGGGGCCTGCGTCGTGCTGGGCCGAGGGGCGTCAGTCGCCGTTGTTCCCGGTGTCGCCGCCGCCGGCGCCGGGGTTCGCGTTGCCGGGGCCGGCGGACAGGATCAGCGTCACGGTGCTGCCGATGTCGACGGTCCGCCCGGGGGCCGGGTCGGAGGAGATCACGGTGCCGACCGGCTGGTTCGACGGGCCGTCGGACGCGATGGACTCGACCGTCAGGCCGAGGCCCTGGAGCTGCACGGTCGCGTCCGCCTCGGTCTTGTTCAGGATGTCCTGCGGGATGGTCACCGTGGTGGGCGCCGCGGCGACCGTGAGCACCACCGTGGACCGCTGCTGGACGATGCCGGCGGCGCGGTCCTGGGCGATGACCGTGCCCGGGGCCGCGTCGGCCGTCTCCTCCTGCACGATGTTCGACACGAGGTTGAGGCCGTTCAGCGTGTTCACCGCGTCGGCCTGCGCCTGGCCCCGCAGGTCCGGCAGGTTCACGTTGCCGGACGAGATGAACAGCGTCACGGGCTGGTCCGGGGAGATCTGCTGGTTCGCGGCCGGGTCGGTGCCCAGGGCCCGGCCCTGAGGCTGGCTCGGGTCGTCCTGCTGCTCGACGCTGCCGACCGTCAGGCCGACCTCCTCGATCTGCGCGCGGGCGGCCTCCTGCGTCAGGCCGACCACGTCGGGCACGCTGACGGCGTTCGGGCCGCTCGACACCCAGAACGTGACGGTCTCGCCCTCCTCGGCCTGCTCGCCGCCCGCGGGGTCGCTGCGGGTGACGGTGCCCTCGTCGACGTCGGCGCTCGGCTCCTCCTGGCGGGTGTACTCGAACCCCGCCTCGGTCAGGGCCGCGACGGCCTGCGCCTCGGTCTGGCCGGCCACGTTCGGCACGGTGACCGTCTTCACGTCGGGCTGGCGGTCCTGCAGGAGCAGCCAGATCAGCCCGCCGACCGCCAGCGCGGCGATGACGGACAGGGTGATCCAGAGCCAGCGCTTCGACTTCTCCTCGGGCTCCGGGTCGGGGTCGGTCTGCGCGGGCAGCACGGAGGTCCCCGGGGTCGTGGGCGCCCACGCGGGGGCGTCGCCGGGCATGAGCTGCGTCGAGGCGGCGTCGGGGCCCAGCACCTGGGTCGCGGCACCGGCACCGAGCGCGGCGGCGGCCACGGCGGGAGCGGACACGGCCCCGCCGCGCGCGGCGGCCTCGAGGTCGGCGCGGAACTCGGCGGCGGTGGAGTAGCGGGCGTCCCGCTCCTTCGCCAGCGCCTTCGCCGTGATCCGGTCGAGGACCTCCGGCACGTCGGACGCGACGGAGGACGGCGCGGGGGCGATCTCGCGGACGTGCTGGTACGCCACGGCGACGGGGGAGTCGCCGATGAACGGGGGACGCCCGGTCAGCAGCTCGAACAGCAGGCAGCCGGTGGAGTACAGGTCGGAGCGGGTGTCGACGGTCTCGCCGCGCGCCTGCTCGGGCGACAGGTACTGCGCGGTGCCGATCACGGCCTGCGTCTGCGTCATGGTCGCGGCGGAGTCGGCGACGGCCCGGGCGATGCCGAAGTCCATCACCTTGACGGCGCCGGTGGGCGTCAGCATGACGTTCGCGGGCTTGATGTCGCGGTGCACGATGCCGGCGTGGTGGGAGTACTCGAGCGCCGACAGCACGCCGGCCGTGATCTCGATGGCCTCCTCGATCGGCACGGCCTGGCCGTCGCGGAGGATGTCGCGGACCGTGTGGCCCTCGACGTACTCCATGACGATGAACGGCACGTGCGCGACGGCACCGCTGGGCTCGGTGTACACGTCCTCGCCGGTGTCGTACACGGCGACGATCGACGGGTGGTTGAGCCCGGCCGCGGCCTGCGCCTCGCGACGGAACCGCGCCTGGAACGACGGGTCGCGCGCGAGGTCGGAGCGCAGGATCTTGATCGCGACGGTGCGCCCGAGGCGCGTGTCGTGCCCGATGTGCACCTCGGCCATACCGCCGCGGCCGATGAGCTCACCGACCTCGTACCGTCCGGCGAGGATCCGGGATCCGTCGTCCACCACTAGGCGTCCTTCGCTGTCGTCGTTCGCGCGTCCGGCGCGGTTGCACCGGGCTGTGCTCGCCAGATCATCCCACCTGCACCGTCGGCCTGGGTGTATCCCGCGGTGCCGATCGGGCCGAGCGTGCCGGTGTCGCCCGTGAGCCGGTCCGCGAGGGCCGCGCCGAGCAGCGCGACCACCAGCACGGCCAGCACGAGGAGCGGCCACCGGACGTGGGACCGGCCGCTGCCGGCCCCGGCCTGCACCCGGGCGTGCGCGCGGGTCGTCGGGTGGCTGTGCGCCCCGCCGCGCCCGCCGGTCGCCCGGTAGGTCGGCGCCTGCGCACCGGCCGCGGAGACGGGCCGTCCCGTCCGGGGGTCGAACGACGGGGGTGCCGCGTCCGGGCCGGTGTGCGGGGAGGGGGCTGCGGTGGCGCCGGCGGAGCCGCGCACCCGGGTCGCTCCGGCGTCGGTGGGCCGTGACCCGCCCTGCCGTGCGCGCCGGGTGGCCGCGGGCTCGCCGTCCGCGGGGGCCGACGCCGGCGGCGCACCCACCGCGACCGCGGAGCGGGACCGCCCGGGCACGATCGACACGGGCGGGCTGCCTCCGGCGGGCGTGTGCGGGACGAGCGCGTCGAACATCCGCGCGAGCTCCTCGGCGCTCGACGGCCGCTGGGAGGGGTCCTTGGCGAGGAGCCGCATCACCAGCGCCGCCAGCTGCCGGTCCACGGACGCGGGGAGCGGCGGCACGGGGGTGTTGACGTGCGCGACCGCGATGTCCACCGCGGTGGGGCCGGTGAACGGCCGGTGCCCGACCAGCGCCTCGTACGCCACGATGCCCAGCGCGTACAGGTCGGACGCGGCGGTCGCGGGCCCGCCGACGGCCTGCTCCGGCGAGAGGTACTGGGCGGTGCCCATGACCATGCCGGTGGCGGTCATCGGGACCTGGTTGCTCGACAGCGAGACCCCGAAGTCGGTGATCTTCACCTTGCCCGTGGGCGTCACGAGGATGTTCCCGGGCTTCACGTCGCGGTGCACGACGCCGGCCTGGTGGGCGGCGTGCAGCGCGCGGGCCGTCTGGGCGAGGATCGGCAGCAGCCGCCGCGGGGGCAGCACGGGCTCGCGCTCCAGCAGGTCGCTCATCGGCTCGCCGTGGATCAGCTCCATCGCGAGGAACGCGGACCCGTCCTGCTCGCCGTAGTCGAAGAGCGCGGCGATGCCGTCGTGCGACAGGCTGCCGGCGTTGCGGGCCTCGGTGCGGAACCGCTCGAGGAACCCGGTGTCGCCCGCGAACTCCTCGCGCAGCACCTTGATCGCGATGTCGCGCGCGAGGGACTCGTCGTGCGCGGCCCACACCTCGCCCATGCCGCCGACGGCGATCTGCCGCGTCAGCCGGTAGCGCCCGCCGAGGACGACGCCCGGAGCCGGCCTCACTGCCCGATCACCGCCTGCATGACCGCGCGGGCGACGGGTGCGGCGACCCGGCCGCCGGTGGCCTCGGACCCGACGGACCCGCCGTGCTCGACGATGACCGCGACCGCGACCTGCGGGTCGTCCGCCGGGGCGAACCCGGTGAACCACGCGTGCGGGGACTCGCCGTCGCGGCCCGTCTGGGCGGTGCCGGTCTTGCCCGCGACCCGCACGCCGGAGATCTGCGCGGACGTCCCGGACCCGGACTCCACCACGCCGACCATCATGTCCGTGAGCTGCTGGGCGGTCGTCGTCGAGACGGCCTCGGACAGCTCCTGCGGCTCGGCCTCGCTGACCACGTCGAGGTCGGCGGTCCGCACCGTCTGCACCAGGTAGGGCGTCATGACGGTGCCGTCGTTCGCGATGCCGGCGGCGACCATGGCCATCTGGATCGGGGTCGCGCGCACCGACTCCTGGCCGATCGCCGACAGGGCGGTCTGCGCGGCGTTCGGGTCCTCCGGGTAGGTCGACTCGGCCACCCGCATCGGCACCGTCAGGTCCGCGGAGCCGAAGCCGAACTTCTCGGCCTGCTCGCGGAGGGCGTCGTCGCCCAGGTCGACGCCGAGCTGCGCGAACGCCGTGTTGCACGAGACCCGCAGGGCGTCGGTCAGGGTGGTCTGGTCGTTCGTCCCGCAGGAGGCCCCGCCGAAGTTCGGCAGGGTGGTCGAGGTGCCGGGCAGCGTCAGCTCCCGCGGGGCGGCGAGCACCGAGTCCGGCGTGTACGACCCGGACTCGAGCGCGGCGGCGGCGGTCACGAGCTTGAACGTGGACCCCGGGGGGTAGTTCTCGCTGGTCGTCTTGTTGATGAGCGGGTCCCCGTCGGCCGCGAGCAGCTGCTGGTAGGCGGCGTTCGCGGCGGTCGTGTCGTGCGTGGCCAGGGCGTTCGGGTCGAAGCCGGGCGTCGAGACCATCGCGAGGATCTTGCCGGTCGACGGCTCGATGGCGACGACGGCGCCCTGCTGGCCGCCGAGGGCGTCGAGCGCCGCCTGCTGCGCGGCGGGGTCGAGGGTCAGCTCGATCGACGAGCCCTGCGGCTGCGCTCCCGTGACGAGGTCCTGCACGCGGCTCCAGAACAGCGAGTCGGCCGACCCGGTGAGCACGTCGTTCATCGACCGCTCGAGCTGGGTGCCGCCGTTGACCACGGAGTAGAAGCCGGTGACGGTCGAGTACAGCTCCGGCTGGGAGTACGAGCGCTGGTACCCGAAGGGGTCGTCCACCTCGGTGGACTGCGCGACGGGCTGACCGGCGACGATGATCGGGCCGCGCGGCTTGCCGTACTCGCGGTACAGGGTGCGGACGTTGCGGGAGTCGTTGTTGAGCGCCGACGCCTGCCCGAACTGCACCCAGGTGGTCCCGGCGAGCAGCGCGAGGAACATGACGACGACGACGGTCGCGAGGCGACGCAGCGCGGTGTTCACGGCCGACCACCCCCCGAGGTGCGGCGCAGCTGCTCGGTCGGCTGGTCGTCGCCCGCGGCGGGGCGGCGGGGCGCGTCGTCGACGGCCGGACCCGCGACGGCCACGGGGTTGCGGGCGTCGTCGTCGAGCGGGATGCCGCCGGCGGGCGTGGACAGGAGCTCGCCCCCGGGCTCGGGCGCGGGGCGGCGTGCGTCGTCGGAGATGCGCAGGAGCAGCGCGGCGATGATCCAGTTCGCGAGCAGGGAGGAGCCGCCGTACGCGAGGAACGGCGTGGTCAGGCCGGTCAGCGGGATGATCCGCGTGATGCCGCCCACGACCACGAAGCACTGGAAGGCGATGACGAACGCGAGGCCGGCCGCGAGCAGCTTGCCGAACCCGTCGCGGACGCCGATCGCGGTGCGCAGGCCGCGCTGGCACAGCACCAGGTACATCACGAGGATCGCCATCAGGCCCGTCAGCCCGAGCTCCTCGCCCAGCGACGCGATGATGAAGTCCGACTCGGCGAACGGCACCAGGTCGGGCCGGCCCTGGCCCCAGCCGGTGCCGAAGAGCCCGCCGCTGGCGAGCCCGAACAGGCCGCGGACCAGCTGGCCGGATCCGCCGGGCGACCGGTCGAAGATCTCGGGGTCCAGCGCGTGCAGCCACACGTCGAACCGCGCGGCCACGTGCCCGAACGACGTCGCGGCCAGGGCCACGCCGCCCGCGAACATCACGAGGCCGATGACGATCCAGGACAGCCGCTCGGTGGCGACGTAGAGCATCGCGACGAACAGCCCGAAGAACAGCAGGGAGGTGCCGAGGTCCCGCTCGAGGACCAGCACGGCGATCGACGCGGCCCACGCCACGATGATCGGGCCGAGGTCCCGCAGTCGCGGCAGCTGCAGGCCCAGCACGTTCGGCCCGGCGAGGGCCAGCGTGTCCCGGTGCGTGACGAGGTAGCCGGCGAAGAACACCGCCAGCGCGATCTTCCCGAGCTCGGCGGGCTGCAGGGAGAACCCGAGCGCGTGCACCCAGATCCGGGCGCCGTTGATCTCGACGCCCAGGCCCGGGACCAGCGGCAGCACGATCAGCGCGAGGCCGGCCACCATCGCGGTGTACGTGTACCGGCGCAGCGTGCGGTGGTCGCGCAGCACGATCAGCACGACGCAGGCCAGCACGACCGAGATCGCGGACCAGGCGAGCTGGCGCCCCGCGAACATCTCCGTGCCCCCGCGCGCCTCCCGGGCGAGGTCGATGCGGTAGATCATCGCGAGGCCGATGCCGTTCAGCGCGATCACCACCGGCAGGATCACCGGGTCCGCGTACGGCGCCCGCCAGCGCAGCACCAGGTGCACGACGAGGGCCAGCCCGGCCATCCCCGCGCCGTAGCCGAGCACGTCGGCGGGGAGCTCGTCGGTCGCCCCCAGCCCGACCAGCGCGTACGCGGCGATGGCGATGGCCAGCGCCAGGACGATCAGCCCCAGCTCCGTCCCGCGGCCGGCGCGCGCCCGGTGCGCCTCGACGGTGGCCATCAGGGCGCCACCGGCGGGGTCGTCGCAGGGGCGGTCACGGGCGGAGGGGTGGGGGTGGGCGCCGTCTCCTGCTCGGCGTCCTCGGCGAGGGCGTCGACGCGCTCGCGGGCGTCGGCCAGCGACGCGGTGTGGATGGTCTGCTCGACGCGCTCGCGGACGAAGACCGGGAGGTCGTCGACGGCCACGTCCGTGGTCTCGACGACGTCGGAGAGGCCGATCGGGCCGATCGTCTGGGGGATGCCGCGGTAGATGGCGACCACCTCCCCGTCGACGCCGACGTAGTACTGGGTCTGCGTCCAGCGGTAGAAGCCGAAGGCCCCGGCGCCGAGCACCAGGACGGCCAGGACGGTCAGCACGAGCGCGCGGGTGCGGCGGCGGCGCCGGTCGCGGCGCTCGGCCGCGTCGTCCTCGTCCTCGTCGACGGCGGGCACGCCGCCGCCCGGGGTGCTGGCGGCCGCCTGCCGGGACAGCTCGGCGGCGCGCGCGGCGGGACCGTCGTGGGCGCTCGTCGGCCGGTTGCGGGAGATCGCGGCCGACCCCACCACCACGGCGTTCGTCGTCGGCCCGGCGCCGTCGCGCACCTGGTCGAGCTCCAGGACGTCCGCGACCACGACCGTCACGTTGTCGCCGCCGCCGGCGCGCAGGGCGAGCTGCACCAGCCGCTCCGCGCACGTGTCGACGTCCGGGAGCTCGTGCAGCGTGCGGGCGATCGTCTCGCCGCTCACGAAGCCCGACAGGCCGTCGGAGCACAGCAGCCACCGGTCGCCGGGCCGCGCCTCGCGCACCGACAGGTCCGGGGCGATGTCCACGTCGAAGTCGCCGAGCACCCGCATGACGACCGAGCGCTGCGGGTGGTGCTCGGCCTCCTCCGGCGTGATCTTGCCGGTGTTGACCAGGTGCTGGACGAAGGTGTGGTCCGTGGTGACCTGCGTGAGCACGCCGTCGCGCAGCAGGTAGCCGCGGGAGTCGCCGAGGTGCACCATCGCGAGCTTGTTGCCCGCCCGCAGGATCGCCGTGACCGTCGTCCCCATGCCCGCGAGCTCGGGGTTGGTCTCGGAGCGCGTGATGATCTCCTCGCGCGCCTCCTCCAGCGCGCGCTCCAGCTCGTCGAGCGCGTCGTCCGGCCCGTGCGACTCGCCGTCGAGCGGGGCCAGCGCCGCGATCGCCACGGACGACGCGACGTCGCCGCCGGCGTGGCCGCCCATGCCGTCCGCGACGACGAGCAGATGCGGTCCGGCGTAGGCGGAGTCCTGGTTGTTCGACCTCACCAGCCCGACGTCGGACCGTGCGGCGTAGCGCAGCGCGATGCTCACGATCCCCCCGCTACCCCTGCAGCTCGAGGACGCTCTGGCCGATGCGGATCTGCGCGCCGGGGCGCACCGCCACCGGGCCGGTCACCTTCTGGTCGTCCAGGAAGGTGCCGTTCGTGGAGCCCATGTCCTCGACCAGCCACTGGCCGCCCTCCTGGAACACGCGGGCGTGCCGCGAGGAGGAGTAGTCGTCGTCCAGGACCAGCGTGCACGACGGCGCGCGGCCGATCAGGACGGCCGACGCCCCCAGCGGCAGCGTCGTGCCGCGCAGCGGGCCCTCGGTCACGACCAGCCGGGTCGGACCGGCGCGACGGCCACGGCCCTTCTCCTGCGCGGGCGTCGGGACCCCTCCGGCGGGCGCGGGTGCCGGGGTCGCCGTCCGGCGGCGGTTCACGATGCGGGTCCCGTACAGGTCCCGGCGCAGCACACCGATCGCGGACAGCACGAAGGCCCACAGGAGCACGAGGTACCCCAGCCGCAGCAGGGTGACCGTCAGCTCACTCATGCGTGCCGTTCGTCGCGTCGCTCACTCGCCCGGTTCCTGTCCGTCGCCCTCGCCCGTCCAGAACATGATGCGGGTCCGGCCGATCGTGAGCGTGTTCCCGTCCAGGAGTGTCGCCGCCGGCACCTGGTGGCCCTCCACGAACAGGCCGTTCGTCGAGCCCAGGTCCGACGCGACGACGCCCTGCGGCGACACCCGGATCTCCAGGTGGCGGCGGGAGACGCCCGGGTCGTCGACCACGATGTCCGCCTCGGACCCGCGGCCGATGACCGTGACCGGGCCCGTCAGCAGGTAGCGCTGACCGTCGATGTCGATCAGCGGGTGCCGCGGGCTCGGGGCCGACGTCGTCGCGGGGGCGGCCGCACCGCGCACCGTCGCCGACTTCACCCGGAACCGGCCGGTCTCCAGGTCCTCGTACTCGTGGAACGCCACCGTCACCGGGCCGACGAACGCGTACCGCTGACCCGTCGCGTGCTCCGTGACGTTCGCCGCCAGCTCGTCCGCCAGCGCCTCCGCGCCCCACGCCTCGACCTGGTCGTAGTCGCCCGGGGACAGCTCCAGCGTGAACTCGTTCGGGACCACCGTCCGGTCGCGGCCCACGACGGCCGCACGGTCGTCGACCTCACGGCGCAGCGCGCTCGCCAGCTCGACGGGCTTCACCTCGCTGCGGAAGGCCTTGGCGAACGCGGTGTTCACCACGCGCTCCACACCGTGCTCGAAACGGTCCAGGATGCCCACGCCCACCACCTCCTCACCGCACGCGCAAACCGTCGGGCACGTTCGCTGCACCCGACATCCTGCGTAGATGGTAGCCACGCGGTAGGTCCGCCGCCCCGACCTGGGGACGGCGAGGCGGCGCGGACCTGGTGAAGCAGTCGCGCGCGGGGTGTGGTGGCGGGGGTCCGGGAGGGTCGGGCGGGTCTGGTCGGGTGGTCCGGCGCGACCGGGGTGGTCAGGCGGTGGTCAGGACCGACCTCCGAGTCGTGCTAATCTTCTGCGGCGCGCGAGTGGCGGAACGGCAGACGCGCTGGCTTCAGGTGCCAGTGTCCGAAAGGGCGTGGGGGTTCAAATCCCCCCTCGCGCACACAGACGAGAACCCCCGGTCGGAGATCATCCGACCGGGGGTTTCTTCGTCCTCGGGGTTGATCCGAGTCCGCCAGCACGCTGGAGTTCTGGTGCTGCCAGGAGGCGAGCTGGCGCGGACCTGGCGACCGGGAGTGGGCGATGACCGCGGCAGACGTTCGTCGGCCGGTGCTGACCTTCACGCTGCTCGCCGTCATGCGCGCCGTCCTGGTCGTCGCCTCCGCCGGCGACCACGCGCACACCCAGCCCAGCGCCACGTGGGCCCTGACCGCGCTGCCGTGACCTCACCCCGACGCGCCTCGACGGCACCCAGTCCGGCACGCCGCTACCTGTGGTGGCCGCTGCTGCTGTGCGCAGCATGGCTGGGCGCCGTCGCGGTCGGGGTGACGTGGCCGGCAGTCCTGCTGATGCTGCCGTGCGTCCTCACCGCCGCCCTCGTCGGGGTGCGTGGCCCGTTCCAGCGCAGCCCGCTGCCGCAGGCGCTCCGGGCGGCCACGGCGCTGGTGCCCATGATCGTCGTCGCCGCGCAGAACCCCTGGTACGACCGGTTCGGGCTCAACCAGGGCCAGCCCGGTGTCATCACACCCGCGGAGTTCTGGTCGCACGTCGCCCGAGCCGAGATCGTCGCGCTCATCGTCGTCGAGCTCGCCCTTCTCGCTCTCGCGCGGCGCATCGACGAGCGCGACCGCGGCTCGCGGAGAACTACGCCTGGGGGAACGTGACACCGGTGAGCTCTTCGGACACGGCCCACAGGCGCTGCTGGGCGGCCTGGTCGTACGAGGCGGGACTGGAGGTGACCACCCTCGGGTACCCCCGCACCTCGCCGCGGTTGCCGGGGCCGTAGTACTGCCCGCCGAGGACAGCCGGATCGGTGGCAGCGCGCAGGGTGGGCAGGGCGCCCATCGCGGCCGTCTGGGTGAGCAGCGGCGCGAGCCAGGTCACCGGCAGCCGGAGTGCGGCGGGGGTGTTGCGCGTGAGCTCGGTGTTGGACACACCGGGATGGGCGGCTACCGCGATCGTCGTGCTGTGCCGGGCGAGCCGACGCTGCAGCTCGTACGTGAACATCAGGTTGGCCAGCTTGGCCTGGCCGTAGGCGGCGACGCGGTCGTACGAGCGCTCCCAGTTCAGGTCGTCGAAGTGGATGCCGGCTCGGATGCGGTGCCCGGTGCTGCTCACCGTGACGACGCGGGAGCCGGGGACCGGCAGCAGCCGGTCGAGCAGCAGACCGGTCAAGGCGAAGTGGCCGAGGTGGTTGGTGCCGAGCTGCAGCTCGAAGCCGTCGGCGGTGGTGCGCCGGGGGGTGTACATCACGCCGGCGTTGTTGATCAGGAGGTCGATGCGCGGGTGGGCCGCGCGGAGATCTGCTGCGGCGGACCGGATCGACTCCAGGGACGTCAGGTCGAGCGCCTGGACGCTGACGTCACCGGTGATGCGTGCGGCCGCCTGCTTGCCCTTCTCGACGTCACGGACCGCGAGGACCACCGTCGCTCCTCGCTCGGCCAGCATCCGGGCCGTCTCGAAGCCGAGCCCGGTGTTGGCGCCGGTTACGACGGCCACCCGGCCCTGCTGGTCGGGGATGTGTTGCTGGGTCCAGTCGTGGCTCACGATTCGCTCCTAAAAGACCGCCGGTTTGATATTGTGAACGTAAGGGACCGACGGTCTGCTGTCAAGGAACCGGCGGTCCGATATCGTGGGTGGGTGACCTTCCAACGAGCGCGCAGCGAGGAGCAGAAGGAGATCCGCCGTCGGGCGATCCTCGACACGGCGGCGGCGATGCTCGACGAGATGCCCGTGGCCGAGGTGACCCTGAACGAGCTCAGCCGGCGGGTGGGCCTGGCCAAGTCGAACGTCCTGCGGTACTTCGAGTCGCGCGAGGCGGTCCTGCTCGAGCTGCTGGACGACTTCCTGGGGAGCTGGCTCGACGAGCTGGAGAGCGAGCTGGCAGCGGGTGTCGAGGCCAGCGCGGCGCCGGAGGTCCGAGCTGGCCAGCTCGCCGAGACGCTCAGCCGCTCGTTGGCGGGCCGGGTCGTGCTGTGCGACCTGTTCGGGGCGCAGGGTGGCGTCCTGGAGCACAACGTCTCGGTCGACGTGGTCAAGCGGCACAAGCGCTCGTCCCTGACCAGGCTCGCCACGATGACGGAGCTCGTGCGCCACCACGTGCCCGAGCTCGGTGAGGGCGCGCAGGTGTTCTGCCTGATGAGCCTCGTCTCGGCGGGCGCCCTGTCGTCCTACGTCCCGCCGCCGGCCAGCCTCGTCGCCGCCTACGCGGACGAGCCCGAGCTCGCGGCGCTGCACGTGGATCTGCGCGAGGGGCTCCGGTTGGCGTTCACGTCGGCGTTGCTGGGTGTGCTTCCGCGCGCCTGACCGCGCGGGTCGGTGCGCAGTTCTCGCGTTCCCGTCGAGCGGCGCGGCCGTAGGCGAGCGATGATCAGCAGGAGACCCTTGCTCGTACCCGAACCCGGGCATGGTCGCCGTCACAAGGGAGTGACCCTCATGAGCACCTCGGTCCCCAGCACCGGCCCCACGCCCGACGAGCAGTCGTCCGGCGCGCCACTGCCCGCCTCGTCCGGACACCCGACGAGCCCGGGGCCCAACCCGGACGACCTCGACGACGACCGCGACCCGGACGACACCCGCACCCACGGCGCGGCGACCGCCACTCCGACGGTGACGCCGACGAACCCCGGGCCGAACCCGGACGACCTCGACCAGTAGCACCGGGCCCGGGCGGCCGCTCGGCTGAAGTTCGGCGGGGGTCCCGCCGATGATCTGGGCATGCCGTCTCCCGATGACCTGCCGCGCTCACCCACGGGCAGGGTGCCGCAGTGGGTCGTCGACGAGGCCACCGGGGCGGCGGGCGTCGACACGGTCTGGCGACCCCCGGCCACCCCGGTCGAGGGCGGACGCGCGGGACGGCGACGTCGGCGCAGGCCCAGACCGGTGCTCGCGCTCCTCGTGCTGGCGGCCGTCGTGCTCGCGTGGTGGGCGACCGGTGGCGCGGACCGGCTCCGCGCGGTGGTCGACACCGGCATCGGTGCGGCACCCGCGGCCTCGGTGCCGCCGCCGTCCGCGGAGCTCCTGGCGATCGCCGACGAGGCCCACCTGTCCGAGGAGGGCCGCCGGCTGCTGTTCGCCGCCCGGCCGGCGTTCCTCGACGCGGCCGCGTTCGCGGGGCAGTGCGAGGACGGTCACGCCGCGGTCGAGGCCGACGGCAGGGTGGGGTGCTATCGGCCGGACGGCTCGATCGTCGTCTACGCGCCGCCCGACCCGCGCCTGCGCGGCTTCGTCGTCGAGACCACGGCGCACGAGGCGCTGCACGCGGCGTGGACGACCCTGAGCGCGCGGGAGCAGGAGGAGCTCGCTGGTCTGCTCGAGACCGCCATCACCGGAGTGCCCGCGGACGACGCGATCCACGAGCAGATCACCGGCTCCGTCGGTGAGCACCGGGAGAACCGGCCGACAGAGCTGTTCGCCTACGTCGGGACGCAGGTGTGGCGCGATGGCGGCCTCGGTGAGCCGCTGGAGGCGGTCTACGCGCGCTTCGTGACGGACCGCGCGGCCTTGGTCGCGGTGCACGAGGCGTTCGGCGCGTCGATGGCCCAGCTGACCGCGGCGATCGACGCGGGGTACCAGGCCGTCCTCGCCACCGAGACGACGACCGCGCACGACCGAGCCCAGTACGAGGCGGACGCACGCGCCGTGGCGTCCTACCGGCAGGCGTACGAGGAGAAGGTCGCTGAGGTCGCGGCCCTCCCGGAGCAGCAGCGATCAGGACTGCTGCTGTCGTGGACGTGGTGGGACGGCACCGACCTGCCCATGGCACCCGCGGCCGAGACGCTCGACGCCGCAGCCGACCTGCTCGCGCGGGACGACCGGGACCTGCCGGCCCGGCTCGCTGCCGTCGAGGCGGCCGAGGCGGCCAACGCCGCGGAGCGCGCCCGGGTCGACGCGCTCGTGGCGGACTACAACGCGCTGCAGGCGCAGCTCCAGCCGTGACGGCGCGCGAGGCGGCTCACCCCACCTGCCCCTCCGCGAACACCGTCACCACCGACGTAATACCCCGTCCCGCACGGCGGTCAGACCCGCGGGCACCGTAGCCGACGGTGTCAGGCCAGCATCCCCCGCCACACGACCTCGAACGCCGCCCGCAGCCGGGCCTGCGCGGCAGGGTCGTCGAACCGGTCGCCGCGGACGACGATCTGGTAGTAGACGGCCCCGGCGATCGCGTCGAAGCAGGCGGCGACGTCGAGGTCGGGGCGCAGGACGCCCCGGTCGATCCCGGACCGGAGGGCGGCCTCCAGCGGCACGCGCCGCCGCGAGACGTGCGACGTCCAGTACGCCTTCTGCAGCGCGCGGTCGGACATGACCAGCCGGATCCGCTGGCGGAACCGCGCCTCGGGGTACCCGACGGCGACGGAGCCGGCGGCCGACGTCGGGTCACCGAGGGTCGCGGCCATGACCGCCGCCTTCAGGTCGCCCTCGGTCGGCAGGTCCGGCGGGACGGTGCGTCCGACGTCGAGCGCGGCGGCGATCAGGGCGGTGAGGGAGGGCCAGCGGCGGTACAGCGCGGCCCGGCTGACGCCGCTGCGGGCGACGATCCGGGCGACCGTCACCTCCTGCTCCGCGTCGATGAGGCCGAGCGTCGCCTCGATGATCTGACTGTCGAGGTCCTCGTCGCGGGGCCGGCCGGGAGCGCGCCGCGGCACGCTCCCGGCCTGGGTGTCCGTCGTCATGCGGCGAGCGCCCGCGCCCTCAGCCGGGCGATCGTCTGGTCACCGAGGCCCGCGGCACGGAGCGGGGCCAGCGGGTCGCCGTGCCGGTCGCGGAGCCGGGTCAGCAGGATCCGCATCGAGACGTCCATGGACCCGTCGAGCAGTGCGGACGAGCTCGCGATGCCCGCCGGCAGGTCCAACGCGGCGAACATCGCGGCCATCAGGGGGCGGGAGCGCTCCATGACGGCGGCCATGTTCGGCCCGGTGCGGGCGTAGTCGGTGACGACGTCGTCGTCGGCGGCCCCGAGCGCCAGCAGCAGCGACGCGGCGAGCACGCCGGTGCGGTCGCGGCCGGCGGCGCAGTGGAAGGCCGTGGCGCCCGGGGTGTGGGCGATGACGTTGAGAGCGGTCACGAGCTGCGGCGCGGCGTCGTGGACCATCCGCACGTACATCTCCCCCATGCCCTCGTGGGTGAGCACGAGCGGGTCGCCCCCGACGGAGTCCCCGACGTGCGCGATCAGCGGCAGGTGGTGGTAGGCGACGGGGTGGTCAGCGAGCGGCCCGCGGCCGGTGACCCCGACCTCCGCGGGGGACCGCAGGTCGATGACGGCGGTCAGGCCGTCGCGGACCAGGTCGGCCGCGTCCTGCGGGGTGATGGTCGACAGGTCGTCGGCCCGGATCGCGAAGCCCCGGCGCACGACGCCGCCCGCGACCGGGATGCCGCCCAGGTCCCGCAGGTTCACCGGGGCGCTGAGGGCCAGGTCGATGCTGGTGGTGGTCACGTGATCCTCCTTCGGATCAGGGCGCTGCCCTGGTCGATCACCGTGACCAGCACGATGATGCAGATGATGATGGCGCTGAGGTGCCCGTAGTCGTACATGCGCATGGCGGTGGTCAGCTCCAGGCCGATGCCGCCGGCCCCGACGAGGCCGAGGATGGTCGCCCCGCGCACGTTGCCCTCGAAGAGCAGCAGCGTGTACGAGACGAGCAGCGGGGCCGCCTGCGGGAGCACGCCGTACTGGATGACCTGCCGCTGGGACGCCCCGACGGCATCCATCGCGACGATCGGCCCCCGGTCCACCGACTCCATGGCCTCGGCGAAGATCTTGCCGATCGAGCCGAGGGACCCGAGGGTCATCGCGAGGATGCCGGCGAACGGCCCGAGCCCCACGGCGGAGACGAACATCAGCGCGAACACGAGGTCGGGCACCGAGCGGATGATGTTCATGACCCAGCGGGCCGGGTAGTACAGCCACCGCGGGGCGATGTTCGACGCCGCCGCGAAGGCCACGAGCAGGGACAGGACGGCGCCGAGCACGGTGCCGACGACCGCCATCTGCAGGGTCTCGACCAGCAGCTCGACGATGACCCCGAGCTTCGCGAAGCTCGGCGGGAACAGGCGGGAGAGGAACTCCGCCATGTTGACGCCGCCCTCGCCGAGCTGGACGACGTTGAACTCCGCACCGCCCATCGACCAGATCAGCACGATCGCGGCGACCGGGATGCCGACGAGGAAGCGCGTCCGCGGGACGGAGAACGCCCGCTCCAGCCGGGCGCGCTCCGCCGGGGGCAGCGGGGGTGGTGTCGTCCGGCGGGCCGGGGCCTCAGAGGTCGTGGTCACGGTCGTCCTCCTCCTCGTCGTACAGCCCGGCGAGGGCGTCGGCGTCCAGCTGCGCGGCCGGCGCGGAGACGAGCACCCGGCCGTCCCGCAGGCCGACGACCCGGTCGCCGTGCTCCAGCGCCAGGTGCAGCACGTGCAGGCTGACCAGCACGGGGATGCCGTCCTCGGTCGCGATCTGCCGCAGCAGCCGCAGCACCGAGCCGGCCAGCTTCGGGTCCAGGGACGCCACCGGCTCGTCCGCGAGGATGATCGTCGGCTGCTGCATCAGCGCCCGGGCGATCGCGACGCGCTGCTGCTGACCTCCCGACAGGGACCGGGCGGGCTGTTTCGCCTTGTGCGCGATGCCGACGCGGTCGAGCAGCTCCATCGCCCGCACGCGGTCGGCGCTGGAGAAGCCGCCGACCAGGTTGACCGGCCCCGCGCCGTGCAGGGCACCGGTCAGGACGTTGGTGAGCACGCTGAGGCGCGGGATCAGGTGGAACTGCTGGAAGACCTGGCCGACGTCGGAGCGCAGCGTGCGCAGGCCCCCGCGCGGCAGGTTCGTGACGTCGTGGCCGGCGACGCGCACCGACCCGCGGGTGACCGGCGCGAACCCGGTGAGGCTCTTCATCAGGGTCGACTTGCCGGAGCCGGACGAGCCGAGCAGCGCGACCATCTCCCCGGGGAACAGCTCCAGGTCGACCCCGTCCAGCACGACGTGCTCGTCGTAGGCGACCCGCAGGTCCCGCACCGTGACGAGGGGCAGCACCGGCTGGACCTCCGTGACGGGCACCGCCGTGCCGGCCGTCGCGATGGTCACTCCAGGTCCTCGAGCTCGACGCCGGCGACCGCGGCGATCTCGGCGAACGACGCGAAGGCACTGGGCTCCGGGGCGATGACGACGTCCAGGCCGGTGAACGAGCTGTACGCGCCCAGGGCCTCCGCGTTCTCCTCGGAGAACACCCGCGGCAGCGCCTCCTCCAGCAGAGTGCGCGTCTCGTCGTCGAGCGACTGCCGGGCCAGGACCGTGCCCATGATGTCCATGGCGGGGCTCTCGCCGACCGCGCGCCACTCGCCGTCGGCGAACGGGAACATCGGGGCGCCCATCTGCGTGAGGACGACCGCGGTGCAGGCCGCGTCGACCTGGCCCTGCTGCAGGGCGGCGAAGCCGCCCTCGTGGCCGCCGGCGAAGATCGCCTCGTAGTCCTCGCCCTGCTCGAGACCGGCCTCGTGGAGCATGTAGACCGGCATGAAGTAGCCGGAGCTCGACGCCTGGTCGGCGAACGCCACCGTCTTCCCCTGCAGGTCCGCGACGGTCTGCACGGGCGAGTCGTCGAGGACCACGCACGTGGACACCGGGTCGTCGCTGCCCTCCCAGGCGAGGAGCGCGTCGACCTCACCGGTGTTGACGGCCAGGGCCGACGGGAACCCGCTCATGATGCCGATGTCGACGTGGTCCGCGCGGATGGCCTCGACGACGCTGAGGTAGTCGGGCACGTCGGTGACCTCGACCTCGCGACCGGTCTCCTGCTCGAGCAGCTCGACCAGGGCCTCGACGGGGTTGACCTGGGTGGGGTCGTCGGAGACGGGGAGCGTCGCGATCGTGATGGGCGCGTCGGAGGCGGGTGCCTCGTCGGCGGAGGCGGAGGCGGAGGGGGACGAGCACGCGGCGAGCGCGAGCGCGGTGATGCCGAGCATGCCCGTCGCGGGGAGCGAGTAGCGGCGCATCGGGGTGACCTTTCCGGGGTTCGGGGGGACGTTTCCGAGAACACCGGTACTTCAACCCGGTCAGGTGGCCGGGAATTACGAGACCGCCGTACTGCGAACGGAACGGTGGGTGAACACCTCGGGCCTGCCCCTGGTAGGCCTTTCGGCCCAGGTCGCGCCGAGCACCAGATCTAGTGTTGCACCGGTGTAGTTCGCACTACATGTAGTGCACGGATCAACGGGGAGCGGTGGCAGTGACGACGATCGAGCTGGACGGCACGGAGCAGGCGGACACGGCCCCGGAGCTGCGGGAGAGCCCCACGGGCCTGCTGGTGCGCAAGCGCGACGGCCGGACGCTCCCGTTCGACTCCTCCCGCATCCGCGCGGCCCTCGCGAAGGCGTTCGTCGAGGTGCACGGCGAGGTCACCCCGCTGCACGAGCTGTCGCTGACCGACCTCGAGGCCCGCATCACGGGCGAGCTCGCCGCGCGGTTCACCGGCGAGGTGAAGATCTACGAGATCCAGAACGTCGTCGAGCACACGCTGCTGGAGTCCCACGAGTACGAGGTGGCCCGCGCGTACATCGACTACCGCGTGCAGCGGGACCTGACCCGGAGCAAGGCCCTCGACATCAACCACTCGATCGGCCAGCTCATCGGCAAGGAGCAGGCGGTCGTCAACGAGAACGCCAACAAGGACAGCGACGTCTTCAACACCCAGCGCGACCTGACGGCCGGCGCGGTGAGCAAGTCGATCGGGCTGCGGATGCTGCCCGCCCACGTCGCGAACGCGCACGCCAAGGGCGACATCCACTACCACGACCTCGACTACCACCCCTACGCGCCGATGACGAACTGCTGCCTCATCGACTTCCGGACGATGCTGAGCGAGGGCTTCCGGATCGGCAACGCGCAGGTGGACCCGCCGCGGTCGATCCAGACCGCGACCGCGCAGATCTCGCAGATCATCGCGAACGTGTCGTCCAGCCAGTACGGCGGCTGCTCGGTCAACCGGATCGACGAGCTGCTCGCCCCGTACGCCGAGCGGAACTTCGCGAAGCACCTCGCGGACGCCGAGCGCTGGATCAGCGAGGCCGACCGCCGGCGCGCGTACGCGGAGGAGAAGACCCGCAAGGACATCTACGACGCGATGCAGTCGCTCGAGTACGAGATCAACACCCTGTTCACGTCCAACGGGCAGACGCCGTTCACGTCGGTGGGCTTCGGGCTGGGGGAGGGCTGGTTCGAGCGGGAGATCCAGCGCGCGATCCTGCAGATCCGCATCGGCGGGCTCGGCAAGGAGCGGCGGACCGCGATCTTCCCGAAGCTCATCTTCACGCTGAAGCGCGGGCTGAACCTCGCGGCGGACGACCCGAACTACGACATCAAGCAGCTGGCCGTCGAGTGCGCGACGAAGCGCATGTACCCGGACGTCCTGAGCTACGACAAGATCGTCGAGATCACGGGCTCGTTCAAGGTGCCGATGGGGTGCCGCTCGTTCCTGCAGGGGTGGGCGGACGAGGACGGCCGGGACGTGGTCGAGGGCCGGATGAACCTGGGCGTCGTCACGCTCAACGTGCCCCGCATCGCGCTGGAGACCCGCGGGGACCTCGACGCGTTCTGGGCGCTGCTGGACGAGCGGCTCGAGACCGTGCACGACGCGATGCTGTACCGCGTCGAGCGGTGCAAGGAGGCCGTGCCGGCCAACGCCCCGATCCTCTACGTGCACGGGGCGTTCGGCCGCCGGCTCGCCCCCGGGGACGACGTCGACGCCCTGTTCCGGGACGGCCGCGCCACGGTGTCGCTCGGGTACATCGGCCTGTACGAGGCCGCGGCTGCGTTCTACGGCGGCGCGTGGGAGTCGGACCCGGAGGCCAAGGAGTTCACGCTCCGCGTCCTGCGCACCCTGTCCACGCGGGCCCGCGAGTGGACCGCCCGGCACGGGTACCAGTTCAGCGTCTACTCCACGCCGAGCGAGTCGCTCACGGACCGGTTCTGCCGGCTCGACAAGAAGAAGTTCGGCTCGGTGCCCGACATCACCGACAAGGACTACTACACGAACAGCTTCCACTACGACGTGCGCAAGGCGCCGACCCCGTTCGAGAAGCTCGACTTCGAGCAGGACTACGCGCCCCTGACGTCCGGCGGGTTCATCCACTACTGCGAGTACCCCGTGCTGCAGCAGAACCCCAAGGCGCTGGAGGCGGTGTGGGACTACGCCTACGACCGGGTCGGCTACCTGGGGACCAACACCCCGATCGACCGCTGCCTGGAGTGCGGGTTCTCCGGTGACTTCACGCCGACGGAGCGCGGGTTCGCGTGCCCGGGCTGCGGCAACACCGACCCGCGCACCTGCGACGTCGTGAAGCGCACGTGCGGCTACCTGGGCAACCCGCAGCAGCGGCCGATGGTGCACGGGCGGCACGTCGAGATCTCGTCCCGCGTGAAGCACCTCGCGGGCAGCACCGGCGCGATGCCCGGCGGTGAGGCGCCCGCAGGCGACGCGCCCGCCGCCGGCTGACGCCGTGGCGCGGGACCCGCGGCCGGGCCAGTGGCGCGCCGCCGCCCTGAGCCAGGACCACGTCGCCGACTACAAGCCGTTCGTCATGGTCGACGGCGAGGGCGTCCGGTGCAGCCTGTACGTCAGCGGCTGCCCGTTCGCCTGCGCCGGCTGCTTCAACGAGGCGGCGTGGTCGTTCCGGTACGGCCGGCCGTTCGACGACGACCTCGGCGACCGGATCGCCGCGGACCTCGCGCACGAGGCCGTCCAGGGCCTGTCGCTGCTGGGCGGCGAGCCGTTCCTCACCACAGGCGTGTGCCTGCGGGTGGTGCGCCGGCTGCGCGCGGAGCACGGCCGCGGCAAGGACGTGTGGTGCTGGACGGGCTACACGTTCGAGGAGCTGCTGGCCGAGGCCGACGCCGGGCAGGAGGACAAGCGGGAGCTGCTCGCCGAGCTCGACGTGCTGGTCGACGGCCGGTTCGAGCTCGCCGAGCGGGACCTGACACTGGCGTTCCGCGGCAGCCGGAACCAGCGGGTGCTCGACGTGCCGCGGTCGCTGGCCGCCGGGCGCGCGGTGCCGTGGGCCGGGGCGCGCGACGCGGACGCCGCGGCCGAGCAGGTCGACCGCCGCGCGCTGATCTGACCTGGGGCTCCACCCGGGCGCCATCCCGCGCGCGTGAGCCGGTCCGGTGCCACGCTCGCCCCATGACCGGACACATGCAGAACGCCGCGTCCCGCGCCGGGGACCACCCGCTCCTCGAGAAGGGGGCCCGGCTCGGCTACGCGGCGAGCGGTGTCCTGCACCTGCTGCTCGCCTGGGTGACCGTCCAGCTCGCGTGGACGTCGGGCGGGGAGCAGGCCGACCAGCAGGGCGCGCTCGCGCAGCTCGCCGGGAACGGGCTCGGCAAGGCGCTGCTGTGGGTGCTGGTCGTGGGGTTCGTGCTGCTGACGCTCTGGCAGGTCACGGAGGCCGTCGCGTGGGGCGAGGCCTCCGACCGCGCGAAGGCCGCCGGCAAGGCGGTGGTGTACGCGGTGCTGGCCTGGACGACCGTGTCGGTGCTGACCAGCGGCTCGGGCGGCGGCTCCGGCGGGTCCGGGGGCCAGACCGCCGGGCTCATGTCCTCGGGGGCCGGCCGGGTGCTGGTCGGGCTCGTCGGCGTGGGTGTCGTCGTGGTCGGCGGCTACCACGTGGTGAAGGGCTGGACGGAGAAGTTCCTGGGGGACCTCGAGAGCAGCCCCGCGCCGTGGGTCCGCACCGCCGGCCGGGTCGGCTACATCGGCAAGGGCGCGGCGCTCGCGGTCGTCGGGGTGCTGCTGGTGGTCGCCGCGGTGCAGAGCGACCCGGAGAAGGCGCAGGGGCTCGACGGGGCCCTGCACGCGCTCGCGGACCTGCCGTTCGGCGCGGTGCTCCTGACCCTCGTGGCGCTCGGGTTCGCGGCGTACGGGGTGTACGCGTTCGGCCGGGCCCGGCACGCGAAGGTCTGAGCGGGCCCCTTGTCCTGGCCCCTTCTCCCCGCCCCGCCGCGGGGCTAGCGTCGGGCCATGGGACAGGTCATCGCGTCGGCGACGATGTCGCTGGACGGCTTCATCGCCCGGCAGGACCACGGCATCGACGAGCTGTTCGCCTGGTACGAGAACGGCGACGTGGTGGTCGAGAACCACGGCGACCTTCCCCCGTTCCGTCTGACCCCGGCGAGCGCGGAGTACTGGCTGGCCTGGCGGGCGTCCCTCGGGGCGCTGGTCGTCGGCCGAGAGCTGTTCGACCTCACGGACGGCTGGGGCGGCGCGCACCCGCTCGGGGTGCCGTTCGTGGTCCTGACGCACCGGCCCGTCGCGGCGTCCGCGGCGCTCGGCTCACCGGACCTCGTCGTGATGCACGAGGGGATCGGCGAGGCGGTCGCCGCGGCGCAGGAGATCGCGGGGGACGCCGTGGTGGGCGTGGCGGCGGGGACCATCGCGACGCAGGCGCTGCACGCGGGCCTGCTCGACGCCGTGAACGTCGACCTGGTGCCGGTGGTGCTCGGGTCGGGCCGCCGCTACTTCACCGGCGACGCGGGCTGGCCCGCGGTGCTCGGCGACCCGACGTCGGTCGTGCGGGGCCGGCACGTCACCCACCTGTCGTTCCCGGTCCTGCGCTGACGGGTTCCGCGCTGACGGGCTCCGGCGCGCCCGGCCGCACGCGGTGGTGCAGGTGCGCGACCCCGTTCCCGAACCGCCGGACGCCGAGCAGCTCCAGGTCGAGCCGCACGCCGCGCGGCAGCGCCCGGGTCCCGCCCCCGACCAGCACCGGGGACACGAACAGGTGCACCTCGCCGACCAGCCCGGCGCGGAACGCGTGCGCCGACAGGTGCGCCCCGCCGACCAGCACGTCGTGCGGGGAGCTCGCGAGCAGCCGCCGCACCGCCTCCGGGTCGAACGTCGGCTCGACCTGGGTGCGGGTGCTGCGCGGCTCCGCGAGCGTCGTCGAGTACACGACCTTGTGCGCCGCGCGCCAGAGCTGGGCGAAGTCCTGCACGGCCGGCGACTGGTCGGCCGTCGGCATCGTCTCCCACGCGACCATGACGTCGTACAGGCGCCGCCCGTAGAGGTACGTGCCGACGCCGCGGTGCAGGTCGTTGACCGCCTGGTGCACCTCCTCGTCCGGGACGCTCCAGTCGAACCGGCCCGACCGGTCGGCGACGAAGCTGTCGAGGGACGTGATCGCGGAGTACACGAGCGTGGCCATGCCGACCCCCCCGGTGCGTCCCCGCGACGGCGCGGGGGCTCTGCGGACAGCACAGCACAACGGGCCACGCGGGGCCACGCGCGCGCCCTAGAGTCGTCGCGTGAGCCTCGACGACGCGACCCCCGGCCTGCCCGACATCGGCGTGATCCTGCCCCGTGACCTGCCCGTGGACCAGGTGCTGCCCTACGCGCGGCGCGCGGACGAGCTCGGCTTCGCGGAGCTCTGGGTCGTGGAGGACCTCGGGTTCCGCGGCGGGATGGCGCAGGCCGCCGCGGCGCTCGCGGTGACGGAGCGGATCCGCGTCGGGGTGGGGATCCTGCCCGTCGGCGCCCGGAACGTCGCGTTCGCCGCGATGGAGGCCGCGACCGTCGCCGAGCTGTTCCCCGGCCGGCTGCACCTGGGTATCGGGCACGGGATGCCGGACTGGATGCGGCAGGTCGGTGCGTGGCCGGCGAGCCCGCTCACCGCGTTCGAGGAGTACGTGACGGCGCTGCGGGCGCTGCTGCGCGGCGAGGAGGTCACCGTCGACGGCCGGTACGTGCAGCTGGACCGCGTCCGGCTGGAGAGCCCGCCGGCGGTGGTGCCGCCCGTGCTGGCCGGGGTGCGGGGGCCGAAGTCGCTGGCCGTCGCCGGCCGGTGCGCGGACGGCACGGTGCTCGCCGAGCCCGTCGGGCCCGAGTACGTCCGCGCGGCGCGCGGGCACATCGGCGACGCGCCGGGCCACCGCGTGGTCGGCTACGAGGTCGCCGCCGTCGCCGCCGACCCCGCCGCGGCACGCGCCGCCGTCCGGCCCCTGCTCGGCTGGATGGGCCAGCCGTCGTGGGCCCCGCACGTCGACCCGCTGTCGTTCGGCGCGGAGCTCCGCGCGCTGAGCGAGCGCCACCCCGACCCCGACGCGTTCGCCGCCGAGCTGCCCGAGGCCTGGATCGACGAGCTGGCCGTGGTCGGCACGCCCGAGCAGGCGCGGGCGCGGATCGCGGCGATCGGCGCGGCCGGGGCGGACGCGGTGGCGCTCGCCCCGGCCGGACCGGACCGGCTCGCAGCCCTGGAGGCGCTCGCCGGGGTGCTCTGAACCCCGGCCGGGACCAGGGCGGGGACCCGGGTCAGGAGGGGCGCGCGACCAGGGCGACGAACTGGGTGCTGCGCTCCTGCAGCCCCGCGATGCGCCGGGCGACCACGCCGGCGGCGTCGTTCCCCGCCTCGGCGATGGTCGGGCGGCGGCGGGCGTTCGCGGAGCACGCGAAGTCCGTGCAGATCAGCGTGCCCGCGGTGTCGCCGTTCCGGCCGGCGGCGCCGGCCCGCTTCGCGACGAAGAGGGCGACCTCGTTGGTCGCGACGACGTCCTCGCACCACGCGCACACGGCGTTGCGCTTGGTGCCGCCGTCCGCCGCGCGGAGCACGATGCCGACGAGGCGGTCGTCCAGCCAGGTGACGACGTACGAGCGGCGGGGGTTCTTGGGGTCGGCCCACCCCAGGTAGTCGAGGCGGTCCCAGTCCGTCGCGGCGAGGCCGGCGGGGAGGGTGGCCTGGGCCGCCTCGCGGCGGGAGCAGTTGACGAAGGACGCGCGGATCTGGGCATCGGTGACGGGACGCATGGCAGGGCTCGCTCTCGGATCAGGTCGCCGCGGTGCGCGTCGAGCGCGCGGGGGTGCGGCAGGGGGGGCGGGCTCCCCTGCCGCGACGTAGAGCACGTCGACGCCGTCGAGGGCCGCGGCCACCGTCCGGGCGTCCGCCCCGGTGAGGCGGATGTCGACGACCGCGTGGCCGAGCGCGGCGACGCGCTCGCGCTCCGCGACCGCCCA
>NZ_CATKPC010000024.1:0-50829 GCF_949769265.1 Cellulomonas endometrii
GGCGTGGGGTCCGTCACGTGGGGTGGGCGGCGCGCGCCCGGCCCACGGGCAGCGGCTACGCTCGACGCCGTGCTCACCTGGCCCGCCCCGCAGATCCCGCAGCTCCCCGGCCAGGGAGGCCCCGTGCGGGTCCGGGACACGTCGACCGGTGAGCTCGTCGTCGCCGCACCGGGCCCGGACGCGACGGTCTACGTCTGCGGCATCACCCCGTACGACGCCACCCACATGGGGCACGCCGCCACGTACGTCGCGTTCGACCTGCTGGTCCGCGGCTGGCTCGACGAGGGCAAGCGCGTGCGGTACGCGTCCAACGTCACCGACGTCGACGACCCGCTGCTGGAGCGCGCCGAGGCGACCGGGGTGGACTGGCGGGAGCTCGCCGCCGACCAGACGGCGCTCTACCTGGAGGACATGACCGCGCTCGGGGTCGTGCCGCCGGACGTCTACACCGGCGCGGTCGAGTCCGTGCCCGACGTCGTGAAGGCCGTCGAGGCGATGCTCGCCGCCGGCGCCGCGTACGTCGTCGGCGTGCCCGACACCCACGGGGCCGGCACCGGCGACGTGTACGCCGACCTGTCCGCCGACCCCGGCTTCGGCGAGGTCGCCCGCCTGACCCGCCCCGAGATGGTGGACCTGTTCGCGGAGCGCGGCGGCGACCCGGCCCGGCCCGGCAAGCGCGACCCGCTGGACCCGCTGCTGTGGCGCGCGGCCCGCCCCGGCGAACCGTCCTGGGACGGCAACGACCTCGGCCCCGGGCGCCCCGGCTGGCACATCGAGTGCGCCGTGATCGCCCGCGACGGCATCGGCCTCCCGTTCGACGTGCAGGGCGGCGGGTCCGACCTGCGGTTCCCGCACCACGAGATGAGCACGTCGCACGCGCGGCTGCTCGGCGGCGGGCACGGAGCGCGCACCCACGTGCACACCGGCATGGTCGGGCTGCACGGGCAGAAGATGAGCAAGTCGCTCGGCAACCTCGTGCTCGTCTCCCGGTTGCGCGAGCAGGGCATCGACGCCATGGCCGTGCGGCTCGCGATCCTCGACCACCACTACGCGGCCGACTGGGAGTGGACCGACGAGGTCCTGCGCACCGCGCAGGCCCGGCTCGAGCGCTGGCGCGCGGCCGTGTCCGGCAACGGCGGGCCGGCCACCGAGGCGACCCTGGCGGAGATCCGGGACGCCGTCGCGACCGACCTGGACGCGCCGCGGGCGTTGCGGGCGGTCGACGCGTGGGCCGAGCGGTCGCTGGCCGGGGACGAGACAGAGGTCGGTGCCCCCGGCGTCGTCGCCCGCGCGGTGAACGCGCTGCTCGGGGTGCGGCTCTAGCGCATCGGCGCGGTCGAAGCGGGTCGCCACCCGCTTCGCGCTCGTGCACTCGCACGACCAGCGGCGCGCGGCGCGTGAAGCACCTCGCGGGCCACCACCGGGCGAGGAGCCGCCGCTCGTGCGAGTACGGACGTCCCTGACCAGTGTGGGACCTTCGTCCGCGGCGCACCTGCGATGCCCCGGTTCACTAGGCCACGAGCCGCTGCACAAAACCTGATTCAGGTGGAGTGATCGGAGCGTGCCGTGAGCAAGCGCAAGACCTTGACCCTGGAGGGGTCGATCGAGGACAACGCCGTCCGACCGATCGAGGACCCCGGCGACATCGACGTTCGTCGGTCCTCACCGCCTGAACCCGTCCACTTCTGAGCCGGGATCCACCTGGTGTAGACGGTGGACGCACGCGTGAAAGCGACCTGCGGATCCTTGAGGCGTTCTCGACGCCGCTCGCGGGGCGGGATGGGACTCGGCGTCGCGGCAACCGCCGTCATGTCGCCTCGAGTCGTTCTTCTCGGCGCGGCTCTCGGCATGATCGCGGGATCCCTTTGGTTCGCGACCCGCGGCGATCCCGACGTCGGGGGGTTCCGTGTCGAGGTCGACTGAGAACACCGCGTTCGACTGCGTGAACTGCGCGGCCGCTGTCGTCCCGCACCCGCTCGGCAGCTATCGAAATCACTGCAACCGGTGCTTGTTCTCGCTCCATGTGGACGGCTCGACGCCCGGGGACCGCAGTTCGCGGTGCGGAGGACTGATGGAGCCCGTCGGCATCGTGCATACCGGTCGGAAAGGCTTGATGGTGGTGCTCCGTTGCCGGGCGTGCGGCTTCGTGCGTCGCAACAGGACCGCCCCGGACGACGACATGGACGTCGTGTGCATGCTCATCGGGCGGCGAGTTGTCGGCTGAGTGCTCGCGCCATGTCGGTGGAGGCGTCGGCGCCCCGCAGGGGCTCAGCCGCCGATGCCCTTGTCCCGGCGGCGCAGGTAGCGCTCGAACTCCTGCGCGATCGCCTCGCCGCTCGCCTCCGGGAGCTCGGCGGTGTCCTTCGCCTCCTCGAGCTGGTGGACGTACTCCGCGATCTCGGTGTCCTCGCTGGCGAGCTCGTCCACGCCGTCCTGCCACGCCGCCGCGTCCTCGGGCAGGTCGCCCAGGGGGATCGGCTCGCCGGTCAGCTGCTCGATGCGGTGCAGCAGCGCGAGCGTGGCCTTCGGCGACGGCGGGTGCGCGACGTAGTGCGGCACCGCGGCCCACAGGGAGACGGTCTTCATGCCGCGCGCGGCGGCCTCGTGCTGCAGCACGCCGACGATGCCGGTGGGGCCCTCGTAGGAGTTGGCCTCGACGTCGAGCGCCTCCCGGACGTCGGCCTCCTCGCTGGTCGCCGTCACGGGGATGGGGCGCGTGTGCGGGACGTCCGCGAGCAGCGCGCCCAGGGTGATGACCGTGCCGACCCGCAGGCCCTGTGCGATGTCGAGCAGCTCGCCGCAGTACCGGCGCCAGCGCATCGACGGCTCGATGCCGTGGACCAGCACCACCTTGCGGCCGGCGCGCGGCGTCGTGGCCACGGCCACCGCGGTGGTCGGCCAGGTGATCTCGCGGCGGCCGTCCTCGCCGGCGCCGATCACGGGGCGGTTGACCTGGAAGTCGTGGTACTCCTCGGGGTCGAGCTCGTCGACCTGCTCCGCGCCCCAGACCTCGTGCAGGTGCTCGAGCGCCTGGCTGGCGGCCGACCCCGCGTCGTTCCAGCCCTCGAACGCCGCGAGCAGGATGGTCTCCTGCTCGGGGAGGGCCGCGGGGGTGTTCGCCTGCTCGGTCATCGGCCCAGCGTAGGACGTGCGGTGCCGCGGTGTCGGACCCGGCTGGGAGAATGGACGGCGTGCCGCTCGTCCTCGTCGCCGTCGACCCGGACCGACCCGGCGGTGCCGTGCTGCGCGAGGTCAGGGACGTCGCCGCCGCCGAGGCCGGCGAGGTCGCGCCGCCGGCCCGCGTCGCCGGTGCCGACCTGGCCGCCGCCGTCGCGGCGCGGGAGGCCGCCGGCGGGGCGCGCTGGGTGTGGGACGACACCGAGCACTGGTACCCGGACCTGCTCGCCGCCGGGGTGCGCGTGGAGCGCGCGCACGACCTGCGGCTGTGCCACACGATCCTGCGGCGCAGCACCCGGTGCGCCGGGACCGCCGTCGCCCGCGCCGCCGAGGGGCCGTGGGACCGGGCCGCCGCGGCGGGCGGGACCGGCCCGCACGAGCCGGACGAGCCGAGCCTGTTCGACGCCCTGCCGACGGCCGTGCCGGACGCCGCCCCCGACGTGCCGGCCGAGCTCCGGCGCCAGCTCGTGAGCCTGACCGAGGCCGGGGACGACGGGCGGCTGCGGCTGCTGCTGGCGGCCGAGTCCACCGGCGCGCTGATCGCCGCCGAGATGCGGCACGACGGCCTGCCGTTCCGGGCGGACGTGCACGACGCGCTGCTCGCCGGGCTGCTGGGACCGCGGCCGCACGAGGGCGCCCGGCCGGAGCGGCTGGCGGCGCTGGCGGAGCGGGTTGGCGCGGCGCTCGACCGGCCCGGCCTGAACCCCGACTCCCAGCCCGAGCTGCTGCGCGCCCTGCGGGCCGCGGGGCTGGACGTGCCGTCGACGCGCACGGCCGAGATCCGGGCGCTCGACCACCCGGTGCGCGAGCCGCTGCTGGAGTACAAGAAGCTCGCCCGGCTGCTGTCCGCGAACGGCTGGGCCTGGCTGGACCGGTGGGTGCACGACGGCCGGTTCCGGCCCGACTACGTCCCCGGCGGGGTCGTCACCGGGCGGTGGGCCAGCAGCGGCGGGGGCGCGCTCCAGCTGCCCGCGGTCATCCGCGACGCCGTGCGGTCCGACCCGGGCTGGCGGTTCGTCGTGGCGGACGCCGCCCAGCTCGAGCCGCGCGTGCTCGCCGCGATGTCCGGCGACGGCGCGATGGCCGCGGCGGGGCGGCACGCCGACCTGTACGCGGGGGTGGTCGAGGCGGGCATCGTCGCGGACCGCAAGCAGGCCAAGTACGCCATGCTCGGCGCGATCTACGGGGCCACCACCGGCGCGAGCGCGGTGCTGATGCCGCAGCTCGCGCGGGCGTACCCGCGGGCGGTCGCGCTGGTCGAGGAGGCCGCGCGCGCGGGGGAGCGCGGCGAGCAGGTCACCACGTGGCTCGGGCGGTCCTCCCCGCTGCCGAGCGGCGCGTGGCTCGCCGAGCGGCAGGCCGCCTCGGCGGAGGGGGCCGCGCCCGAGGACGTGCGGGCGGCGCGCCGGCGCTCGCGCGACTGGGGCCGGTTCACCCGGAACTTCGTCGTGCAGGGCACGGCGGCCGAGTGGGCGCTGTGCTGGATGGCCGTCCTGCGCCAGCGCGTGGCGGGCATGCCCGGCCGGCCGCACCTCGTGTTCTTCCTGCACGACGAGATCGTGGTGCACGCCCCCGCGGAGGTCGCCGAGGACGTCGCGACGGCCGTGCGGGAGGCGGCGGTCGAGGCCGGCCGGCTGCTGTTCGGGCCCACGCCGGTGGACTTCGCGCTCGACGTCTCGGTGGTGGACAGCTACGCCGACGCCGTGTGACGATCGGCGCAGTTGGGTAGACAGGTCTACCTAGTCAGGGGGCGCAGGATGCCGGGGATGACGACGGCGGCGGGTCCGACGACGACGGCGGGGACGACGAGCGCTGCTCGCCGGCGTCCCGCGCGCGAGCGGCTGCTCGCCGCCGCCGCGGACCGGTTCTACGCCGACGGCATCGCCGCGACCGGGATCGACACCATCACCGCCGACGCCGGCGTCGCGAAGATGAGCCTCTACAACAACTTCGCCTCCAAGGCGGACCTCGTCGCCGCGTACCTGGTGGCGCGGCACGCCGAGTGGCTGGACCTGTACGCGGCCCGGCTCGCCGCCGCGGGGGCCGACCCCCGCCGGCGGGTGCTCGCCGTGTTCGACGCCTACGCCGACCACGCCAACGCCGGGTACGCGCACGGGTTCCGGGGGTGCGGCCTGCTCAACGCCGCCGCGGAGCTGCCGGCCGGCGACCCCGGGCGCGCCGTCGTCCGGGCGCACAAGGAGGAGGTCGAGGGCCTGGTGGCCGGGCACCTGCGGGAGCTGCTGCCGGACGACCCCGCGCGCGTGGCCGAGCTCGCCGAGCACCTGGCCTTCCTGCTGGAGGGGTCCATGGCGCGCGCCGGGCTCGAGGGGGACGACCGGCGGCTGCGCCGCGCGCGCGACCTCGCGGCGGACCTGCTGGCCGCGGCATGACGGCGCCGTCCCCGGCGACCAGCACGGCGACCAGCACGGCGAGCGCGACGGCCACGACCGTGGCGGGGGGGCCGGGGCGACCGCACCCGACGCGCCCGGAGCGCGCCGTCGCCGCGGGGACGGCCGCGGTGCTCGCGGCGTCCGTGCTCTGGGGCACGACCGGCACCGCCGCCACGTTCGCCCCCGAGGTCGGACCGCTCGCGATCGGCGCGGCCGCGATGGGCGTCGGGGGACTGCTCCAGGCGGGGACCGCGCACCGGGCGATCGCCCGGCACCGCGCCGCCCTGGCGTCCCGGTGGCGGCTCGTCCTGCTCGGGGCGGTGGCCGTCGCGGTGTACCCGCTGGCGTTCTACACGTCGATGCACCTCGCCGGGGTCGCCGTCGGCACCGTCGTCTCGCTCGGGTCCGCGCCGCTGGCGTCGGCGATCATCGAGCGGGTGGTCGACCGGCGGCGGCTGTCCCGGCGGTGGGCCGCCGCGGCCGCGGTCGGCGTGGCGGGCATCGTGCTGCTGTGCGGGGCGCAGGCCCTCGGGGGCCCGGCGTCGGGGCCGGGTGCCGGTTCGGGTTCGGCTGTTGGCGCCGGGGTCGCCCTCGGGCTCGTGGCGGGCGCGACGTACGCCCTGTACTCCTGGGCCGCGCACCGGCTGATGCTCGGGGGCGTGCCGTCGCGCGCCGCGATGGGCGCCGTGTTCGGGGTCGGCGGGCTCCTGCTCCTGCCGGTGCTCGCGGCCACGGGCGCGCCGCTGCTCGCGTCCTGGGGGAACGCCGCGGTGGGCGGGTACATGGCGCTGGTCCCGATGTTCACCGGGTACGTGCTGTTCGGCTGGGGGCTCGCCCGGATCCCCGTCAGCACCGCCACCACGCTCACCCTGCTGGAGCCCGCGGTCGCGGCGGTGCTGGCCGTCGCGGTCGTGGGGGAGGGGCTGCCGGCCGTCGGGTGGGGCGGGGTGGCGCTGGTCGTCGTGTGCCTCGCCGTGCTGACGGTCCCCGGTCCGTCCGCGTCGCGGGCGGAGCGCCGGCTGTCGCGCCGGCGCCTCCTACGCTGGACCCCGTGACCGTCACCGTGCCGAGCCCGCCCGCGCCCCCCGGCGCGCCGGTGCTGCTGGACGAGGCGACGTGGCAGGCGCGGTCGGCCGAGCACGCCGCGCGCGCGGACGCGCTCACCACGGGGCACCGGGAACGCCGGGCCCGCGGCGAGCGGCACGCGGTCGAGGACTTCCTGTTCGAGTACTACCCGGCCAAGCCCGCGCAGCTCCGGCGGTGGCACCCCGGCGCCGGTGCCGCCCTCGCGCCCGGGGCCGAGCCGCCGCCGCACGCCGCCTGGCGCTGGTACCGCACCGCCGCCGACGGCACCGTCACGCTCGACGTGCCGGCGTTCCTCGCGGACCGGGGGAGCACCGCGCGCTACGTCCAGGGCCTGCTGTCCGCCACGGCGGCGCGCCCCGCGGCGACCGGGTGCTTCGGCCTGCACGAGTGGGCGATGGTGTACCGCGAGGGCGACGGCGAGCACCGGCACCGGCTGCCGCTGCGGCTCGGCGGCGCGGCGACGGACGCGGTGGTCGAGCGGCACCGGATCCGCTGCACCCACATCGACGCGTTCCGGTTCTTCACGCCCGACGCGGTGCCGCTGAACACGCTGCAGCCCACAAGGGACACCCAGGTCGCGATGGAGCAGCCCGGCTGCCTGCACGCGAACATGGACCTGTACAAGTGGGCGCTCAAGCTCGGGCCCGCCGTGCCCGGGGACCTGCTGCTCGACACGTTCGAGCTCGCGCGGGAGATCCGCGTGGTGGACATGCAGGCGTCGCCGTACGACGTCACGACCTACGGCCTCGAGCCCATCGCCATCGAGACCCCCGAGGGCAAGGCGGAGTACGTGCGCCGCCAGCGCGCCTTCGCCGCCCGGTCGCAGGCGCTCCGCACCCGCCTGCTGGCCGTCTGCGCGCGGCTGGTCTGACCCGCGGCGTCGGCGCCGCGCCGTCAGCACCGCGGCGCCGCGAGGTCGTCAGTCCTGCACGAGGTCGTCAGTCCTGCGGGACGACCTCGTGCGCGTGTGACGACCTCGCGGCCGGGCGACGGACCGGGCGGGTCAGGTCGTCCGCGCGTCCAGCAGCGCGTCGATCGCGGCCGGCGAGAGCACGTGGTCCACGGCCATCGCGCTCGCGCCGAGGATGCCGACCTGCGAGCGCGCCTGCGAGGTGACGATGCGCAGGTGCTGCGTCGCCAGCGGCAGGGACCGCTGGTACACGACCTCGCGGATGCCGGCGATCAGGTGCTCGCCGGCCTCGGCCACGACGCCGCCGATCACGACGAGCGAGGGGTTGAGCAGGCTGACGCAGGCGGCGAGCACCGAGCCGATCTCCCGGCCCGCCTGCCGGACGGCGCGCCCGGCCGCGAGGTCGCCGGCGCGCACGAGCGCCACGACGTCGGCGCCGTCGCGGGCGGTCAGGCCCTGGGCGGACAAGCCGTCGGCGAGCGCGCGGCCGCTGGCGACGGCCTCGAGGCACCCGAGGTTGCCGCACCGGCACGGCACGTCCTCGGCGCCGGGGACGGCGATGTGGCCGATGTCCCCGGCCGCACCCTGCGCGCCCCGGCGCAGCCGGCCGTCGGAGATGATGCCCGAGCCGATGCCGGTGGCGACCTTGACGAACAGCATGTCGTCCACGTCCGGCCAGGCGGTGCGGTGCTCGCCGAGGGCCATGAGGTTGACGTCGTTGTCGACCTGCACGTCGGCGCCCAGCGCGCGGGACAGGATGCCGCGGACGTCGACGTCGTCCCAGGCGGGCATGATCGGCGGGTTGATCGGCCGGCCGGTGGAGTGCTCGACGGGGCCGGGCAGGCCGACCCCCACGCCGGCGAGGTCGCCGGGGTCGCGGCCGGTCTCGGCCAGGAGCTTGCGGCCCTGATCGACCACCCACGCCAGGACGGTGTCGGGTCCGGCGGCGATCGAGAGCGGCTCCTCGGCCTCGGCCAGGATCGTGGACGCCAGGTCCGTGACCGCCAGGCGGGCGTGGGTCGCGCCCAGGTCGACGGCGAGGACCAGGCGGGCGGTCGGCCGGAACGCGAACGTGGTGGGCGGTCGGCCGCCGGTCGAGGACGCCTCGCCGGCCGGCTCGATCAGGCCCGCGGCCATGAGCTGGTCGACGCGCGTGGTGATGGTGGACCTCGCCTGGCCGGTCACGGCGGCGAGGTCGGCGCGGGTGCGCGGGCGCCCGTCGCGCAGCAGCTGGAACAGCTCGCCGGCGCCGGCGTGCCGCTGGGGGAGCCTGACCACGTCCTGCATGCCCGCCAGTGAACCAGAAAAGTACGGGGACTTGTGTCGGTCACGCTTCGGTAACTCCGACAAACTGGGACGAACTTATGATTGACGCCCGACGAAAGTCCGGTCTACGTTCGCCGCATGGTCAACGTGGACCCCCCGCAGCAGCCGCTGCTCGAGATGCGCGGCATCGTCAAGCAGTTCCCCGGAGCCCGAGCCCTCGACGGCGTCGACCTCGACGTCCTGCCCGGCGAGGTGCACTGCCTGCTCGGCCAGAACGGCGCGGGCAAGTCGACGCTCATCAAGGTGCTCGCCGGCGCCCACCAGCCGACCGAGGGCACGGTGCTCGTCGACGGCGAGCCCGTGACGATCCCGCACCCGGTCGCCGCGCTCCGGCTCGGCATCGCGACGATGTACCAGGAGCTCGACGTGGTCGGCGGCCTGACCGTCGCGGAGAACGTCTACCTGGGCCACGAGCTCGCCACGGCCGGGGTGTCCCGGCGCGGCGAGGTCCGCCGGCGCACCCGCGAGATCCTCGCCCGCCTCGGCCACCCGGAGATCTCCCCGGGGCGCGAGGTCGGCACGCTGCCCGCCGCCGCGCAGCAGATCGTGTCGATGGCCCGCGCGCTGTCGCACGACGCCCGCGTCATCGTCATGGACGAGCCGTCCGCGGTGCTCGACTCCGACGAGGTGCAGAACCTGTTCCGGGTGGTGCACGAGCTCACCTCGCAGGGCGTGGCGATCGTCTACATCTCGCACCGCATGGAGGAGATCCGGGCCATCGGCGACCGGATCACCGTGCTCAAGGACGGCCGCACGGTCGCCCGCGACCTGCCGGCCCGCGACACGCCGACCCGCGAGCTGATCCGGCTGATGACCGGTCGCTCCGTGGAGTACGCGTTCCCGGAGGCGACCGGCGTCCCGGCGGACGCCCCCGTGGTGCTCGACGTGCAGGGGCTGGCGCTGCGCGGGTCGTTCGCGGACGTGTCGTTCCAGGTGCGGGCCGGCGAGATCGTCGGGCTCGCGGGCCTGGTCGGCTCCGGGCGGTCCGAGATCCTCGAGACCGTCTACGGCGCCCGACGCGCCTCGGCCGGCACCGTCGCGGTCGCCGGCAAGCGGCTGCGGCCGGGCGAGGTGACGGCGGCCGTGCGCGCGGGCATCGGCCTCGCGCCCGAGGAGCGCAAGGCCCAGGGCCTGCTGCTCGAGGAGCCGGTCTACCGGAACATCACGCTGTCGACGTTCGAGCGGTTCGCGAAGGCCGGCTTCCTCGACGAGCGCGCGGAGCGCCGGGTCGCCCTCGAGCAGGCGGAGGCGCTCGACCTGCGCCCGGCCGGGGTCGAGCGCGCGATGCGGACGCTGTCGGGCGGCAACCAGCAGAAGGCGATGCTCGCCCGCTGGCTGGTGCACGGCTGCCGGGTCCTGCTGCTGGACGAGCCGACCCGCGGTGTGGACGTCGGCGCGCGCGCCGAGATCTACGCCCTGGTGCGCCGGCTCGCCGACTCGGGCGCGGCCGTCGTGGTCGTGTCCAGCGAGATCCCCGAGGTGCTCGGTCTGGCCGACCGGGTGCTGGTCGTCTCCGAGGGCCGGGTCGTGCACGAGGGCCCCGCCACCGCCATCGACGAGCACGCCGTGCTCGACTTCGTCATGGAAGGAAGTGCCGCGTGAGCGAGCACCAGCTCTCCGCCCAGCCCCCGGGCACGCCCGGGGCCCCGGCCGGGCCCACCGCGCCCGCCGGCAGCGCCGGCGCCACCCCCGTCCCCCGTCCGCGGACGAGTCCGACCGCGTCGAGCGCGTCGCCCGGGAGGGTGCGGGCCGCGCCGCCGCCGGCCGGGCCGCGGCGGCGCGGCCCGCACCCTCGGCCTGGTCATCGCCCTGGGCCTCATCGTCCTGGTCGGCTACATCACGGCCGGCAGCCGGTTCGCCAGCATCGACAACCTCCTGGTGATCCTCAGCCTCGCGTCCATCATCGGCGTGCTGAGCATCGGGATGACGTTCGTCATCACGGCGGGCGGCATCGACCTGTCGGTCGGCTCGGTCCTCGGCCTCGCGTCGGTGTGGGCGACGACGCTCGCGACGCAGCAGTACGGCTGGGTCGTCATGGTCGTCTGCGCGCTGGCGGTCGGCACGGGCGCCGGCCTCATCAACGGCGTCCTCATCGCGTACGGACGGGTGGTGGCGTTCATCGCGACGCTGGCGATGCTGGTCGCCGCCCGCGGCCTCGCCGAGCTGATCGCCCAGCGCCGCACGCAGCTGGTCCGGGTGCAGGGGTTCGAGGACACCTTCAAGGGCGACCTGCTCGGCGTGCCGAAGATCGTGTGGATCTTCGCGGTCGTCGCGGTCGCCGGCTGGTTCCTGCTGAACCGCACGACGTTCGGGCGCCGGACCGTCGCGGTCGGCGGCAACCCCGAGGCGGCCCGCCTGGCGGGCATCGCGGTCAAGCGGCACACGATGTACCTCTACGCGCTGGCCGGCCTCGCCGCCGGCATCGCCGCGGTGATGATGCTGGCCCGCACCGGCGCCGGCTCGTCGACGAACGGCCTGTACTACGAGCTGGACGCGATCGCCGCGGTGGTCGTCGGCGGGACGCTCCTGTCCGGTGGCCGCGGCACGATCGTCGGCACCGTGCTCGGCGTCCTCATCTTCGCGACGCTGACGAACCTGTTCATCCAGAACAACCTCGACTCGTCGGTCCAGCAGATCACGAAGGGCGCGATCATCGTGGTCGCCGTCCTCCTGCAGCAGCGCTTCACCACCCGGAACCCGCGGTCGACGTAGACCGCCGCACCGACCGTCCGACCCCCGAACGGCACCACCCCGCACGACGCGCCGGGCCCCCGCCCGGCCGCGCCATCCCGCTCCGCCCGCTGGACATCGTCGAAGGAGATCCCATGTCCGCCAGCCGCACCACGCGCCGCCACCGCACCCTCGCGTCCGTCGCCGTGCTGTCCGTCGCGTTCCTCACCGCGTGCACCTCGAACACGCCGACCGAGGAGGACGAGGGCGGCGCCGAGGCCGCCCCGGTCGCCGTCTCGGACAACGACGAGCCCGGCGACACGGTCGTCATCGGGTTCTCCGCCCCCGCGGCCGACCACGGCTGGATGGGCGCGATCACCGCGGCCGCCCAGGCCGAGGCCGAGAACTACGACGACGTCGAGCTCCGGGTCGCCGAGGGCACCAACGACGTCAACGTGCAGATCAGCCAGATCGAGGGCTTCATCAACGACGGCGTGGACGCGATCGTGCTCCTGCCGTTCGACGGCGGGGCGCTCACCGACGTCGCCACGCAGGCGATGGAGGCGGGCATCCCGGTGATCAACGTCGACCGGGAGTTCTCCAGCCCGTTCGCGTCGCGCGCCACGGTGCTCGGCGACAACTACGGCATGGGCGTCTCGGCCGGCACGTACATCTGCGAGCAGCTGGGCGACAACCCGGACGCGGTGGTCGCGGAGATCGCCGGCATCGACTCCCTGCCGCTGACGCAGGACCGCAGCCAGGGCTTCGCGGACGCGCTCGAGGGCTGCGGCCTGGACGTCGACAACCGCGTCGCCGCAGACTTCACCGTCCAGGGCGGCGAGCAGGCGGCGGCGAACCTGCTGCAGGCGGCCCCGCAGATCGACGCCATCTGGAACCACGACGACGACCAGGGCGTCGGCGTGCTGGCGGCCATCGAGAACGCCGGCCGCGACGAGTTCTTCATGGTGGGCGGCGCCGGCTCGGCGAACGTCATGCGGGAGATCCAGAGCGGTGACTCCGTGCTCCAGGCGACGGTCGTCTACCCGTCCACGCAGGCGGCGGACGGCATCAAGCTCGCCCGCCTGGTCGCGCACGAGAAGTCGCTGAGCGACCTGGCGTCCGCGGGGGTCCCGCGCACCGTCCAGCTCTACGCCCCGGTCGTCACGGCCGACAACGTCGACCAGTACATCGACTCGGCCTTCGAGTCCTGACCGGGCCGTCGCGGGGCCGGTCGTGCACCGGCCGGCCCCGCGGCGCCCACCCGAGGAGGGTCTCGTGACCGACGAGACGACGGCCGCGCCGATCGGCGTGGGCATGGTGGGGTACGCCTTCATGGGCGCCGCGCACTCGCAGGCGTGGCGCACCGCCCCGCGGTTCTTCGACCTGCCGCTGACGCCCGAGATGCGGGTGCTCGGCGGGCGGGACGCGGCGGCGGTGAAGGCCGCGGCGGACCGGCTGGGCTGGCGGGACACCGCCACGTCCTGGCAGGACCTGGTGCAGCGCGACGACGTCGACCTGGTCGACGTCTGCACGCCGGGGCACACGCACGCGGAGATCGCGATCGCGGCGCTGGAGGCCGGCAAGCACGTGCTGTGCGAGAAGCCGCTGGCCAACACGATCGCCGAGGCGGAGGCCATGGTCGCGGCCGCGGAGGCGGCGGCGGCCCGCGGGGTGCGGTCGATGGTCGGCTACACGTACCGGCGGGTGCCGGCCGTGCAGCTCGCCCGGCAGCTCGTCGCGGACGGCCGGATCGGCACGGTGCGGCACGTCCGCGTGCAGTACCTGCAGGACTGGCTCGCCGACGCCGACGCGCCGCTGTCGTGGCGGCTCGACAAGCAGGCCGCCGGGTCCGGCGCGCTGGGGGACATCGGCTCGCACGCCGTCGACCTCGCGCAGTTCATCACCGGCGAGCGCCTGACCGGGGTCTCGGCCCTGCTGGAGACCTTCGTGCACGAGCGGCCCGTCGCCGCCGCGTTCGCGGGCCTGCACGGCACGGGCGGGACGGAGCGCGGCCCCGTCACCGTCGACGACGCCGCGGTGTTCCTCGCGCGCCTGTCCGGCGGCGGGCTGGGGGTGTTCGAGGCCACGCGGTTCGCCACGGGCCGCAAGAACGCCATCCGCCTGGAGGTCAACGGGGAGCGCGGGTCGCTGTCGTTCGACTTCGAGGACATGAACGTCCTGCACTTCTACGACGCCACCGAGGACCCGGCCGTCGCGGGGTTCCGGCGGATCGTGGTGACGGAGCCGCAGCACGCGTACGTCGCGCAGTGGTGGCCCGCCGGGCACGGCCTCGGCTACGAGCACGCCTTCACGCACCAGGTCGTCGACCTGATCGGCGCGATCGCGGCGGGGCAGGACCCGACGCCGTCGTTCGCCGACGGGCTCGCCGTGCAGCGGGTGCTCGACGCCGTCGAGCGCAGCGCGGCGGACGACAGCCGCTGGGTGCCGCTCGGGTAGCCACCCGCCCGCGGGCCCGGCCCGCCGCAGACATCACCGATCGGTGCACCGCTCGAGGGGGAGAGGAGGTGGGGACCTGCGCCACCGGCCGGCAACGACGCCGGCCACGTGAGGAGGTCGGGTTCCTACACCGTGGGGACGACGCGAGAACCCGACCTCTGTGACGAGATCCCAGAGGAGCTGCATCACTCATGAATCGTACGCAGCCGCGCTCGCAGCGCGGCAGGAGATCGGTGGCTTTCACCCTCGCCGGAGTGCTGGCCGTGACCGGCATGGCGCTGGGCGCCGGGCCGGCCCTGGGCCACGACGGCGTGGACCACGGGGCCGAGCCGGGCGCGGACGCCGCGCTCGACTGGAGCAACTACGAGAAGACCACGCTGACGAAGGACGTCGGCGAGCCGCTGGACCTCGCGGTGCTGCCCGACGGGCGCGTGCTCCACACCGCCCGCAACGGCGACGTCCGCCTCACGGACCCGGCGACGGGCGTCACGAAGATCGTGAACTCGATCCCCGTGTACGCGAACTCCGAGGACGGCCTGCAGTCGGTGGGCATCGACCCCGACTTCGAGGAGAACAGCTGGGTGTACCTCGTGTACGCCCCGCCCGGGAACACGCCCCCGGGGTCGGCCCCCAACACGCTCCCGGCCGGCCAGGACGAGTCGTACTGGGACCAGTGGAAGGGCGTGAACCGGCTGTCGCGCTTCCAGTGGACCGGTGAGGGCCTCGACCTCGCCTCGGAGCAGAAGATCCTCGACGTCGAGGTGCAGCGCGGCCAGTGCTGCCACGTCGGCGCCGACTTCGACTGGGACGCCGAGGGCAACCTCTACCTGTCGACGGGCGACAACACCCCGGCGGGCACGCCCGGCGCGAACGGCTTCGCGCCGAACAACGACGCGCCCGGTATGAACCCCGGCTTCGACTCGCGCCGCGGCGCGGGGAACACGAACGACCTGCGGGGCAAGATCCTGCGGATCCACGTCGAGGAGGACGGGTCGTACACGATCCCGGAGGGCAACCTGTTCGCCCCCGGGACGGAGGGCACCCGCCCGGAGATCTTCGTGATGGGCGTGCGGAACCCGTTCAAGCTCGACGTCGACCCGGAGACGAACTCCCTCACGTGGGGCGACTACGGCCCGGACGCCACGGCGGCGGCCGCCGCGACCGCGGGCCGCGGGCCGATGGGCCTCGTCGAGTGGAACGCGACGAGCCTGGACGACCCGCACAACTCCGGCTGGCCGTACGTCACGGCCGACAACTTCGCGTACAACGACTGGGACTTCGCGACGAACACCCCCGGGGCGTTCTTCGACCCGGCGAACCTGAAGAACGAGTCGCGGTGGAACACCGGCCTGGTGGACCTCCCGCCGGCGCGGCCCGCCACGCTCTACTACGGCGACAACCCCGGCGACCAGCCGTGGGACGAGCTGGTGACGTTCGGCGCCGGCACCGGCCAGGGCCCGATGGGCGGGCCGGTCTACCACTACCCCGAGGGCGCCGGCCCCGACGCCTTCCCGGAGTACTGGGACGGCAAGGCGTTCTTCGGCGAGTTCTCCCAGGACTACCTCGCGGCCTTCACGGTGGACTGGGACGCGTTCGAGGTGACCCACATCGAGGACGTCACGCCGAACGCGGCGGCGACGGCCCCCGGGTGGCCCCCGATCGACAACCCGATGGACATCGAGTTCGGGCCCGACGGGTCGATGTACGTGCTCGACTACGGGGACGGGTTCTTCCGGGCGAACCCCGACGCGGGGCTGCACCGGATCAGCTACGCCGAGGGCAACAAGTCCCCGCGGGCCGCGTTCACCGCGACCCCGCGGTCGTCCTCGTCCGCGCCGCTCACGGTGGCGTTCGACGCCGCGGGCTCCTCGGACCCCGAGGGCAGCGCCCTGACGTACCAGTGGGACTTCGACGGTGACGGCACGTTCGACGCCACCGGCGCGCAGGCGTCGTACACGTACACGGCGCTCAAGGCGTACACGGCCCGGCTGAAGGTCACCGACCCGGAGGGCAAGTTCGCCCTGACCTCCCAGGCGATCTCGGTCGGCAACCAGGCACCCGAGGTCACGGTGGCCTACCCGGCCGACGGCGGCTTCTTCGACTGGGGCCAGGCGGTCCCGTTCAAGGTGACCACGCAGGACGCCGAGGACGGCACCGCCACCGACTGCTCGCGCGTGACCTGGACGTACGGCCTGGGCCACGACGAGCACGCCCACCCGGAGGTCTCGGGCACCGGCTGCACCGGCGCGTGGCGCACCGACCCGAACTCCCCGGAGCACGGGCCCGGCGCGCTGCTGTACGGCGCCGTCGTCGTGACCTACCGCGACGCGGGCGCCAACGGGCTGCCGGCGGCGACCGGCGAGGCCACGGTCCGCCTGAACCCGAAGCTGCAGCAGGCGGAGCACGCCACGCGGCAGGGCGTCACGGTGTTCGCCGACGAGACGGCTTCGGGCGGCAACGCGGTCCGCGGCCTCGGGTCGGGCGACAGCCTGAAGCTCGGCCGGGTCAGCTTCTCCGGCATCGACGGGGCGGTCGTCCGGGCGAACGGCGGCGGTCAGGTGCAGCTGCGGTGGGGTGCGGCCGACGCCGCGCCGTTCGCCACCGCGACGATCCCGGCGGGGGCGGGCTGGAAGGACGTGGCGATCACGTTCGACGCCCCCGACGGCACGGGCGACCTGTTCGTGACCTCCGGCGACGACCTCGCGGTGGACGCGATCACCATGACGGGTGCCGGCGTCGCGGACGTCACCGCCCCGACGGTCGCGCACACCCTGGCCCCGGCGGCGCCCACCGGCGTCGGCGGCGTCTACACCCAGCCCGTCCGCTTCGCCGTGCAGGCGGCGGACGACGGGGCGCTCGGCAGCGTGCAGTACTCGCGCGACGGCGGCGCCACGTGGCTGAACCTGGCGGCCAACCAGCAGTACGGCGTGACGTTCTCCGAGAGCGGCACGTACGACCTGCGGTACCGGGCGACCGACACCGGGGGCAACGTCTCCGCGGTCGGGCAGGTGGCGTTCACCATCGACCTGGACGCCCCCGAGGAGCCCACCGTCGACACCACCACCACGGCCACGGTGGCCGCGGCGCGGGTGCCGTACGGCGCCCCGGGTGCGGTCACGGTGACCGTGGGTGCCGGGGACCGCACCGCGGAGGGCGAGGTCGTCCTCACGGTGGGGGAAACCGAGGTCGGCCGCGGCACGCTCACGGGCGGCACCGCGACGATCCCGGTGGCACCGACGCTGGGGGTGGGCACCCACACGGTGACCGCGTCGTTCGTCGGCGGCGAGGTGTTCAAGCCGTCGTCCGGCACGGTCCGGCTGACGGTCGCGCGCACCACGTCGACGGTCACCGCGACGGTCTCGCCGAACCCGGTGAAGCCGGCCGTGGCGGCCAAGGCCACCGTGCAGGTCGTCGCGGCCAGCGGCGTCGTCCCCGGCGGGGACGTCACCGTGACGGTCAAGCGGAACAACGCGGTGGTGGCCACGGTCACCGGGACCCTCGACGCCACCGGCGCGAGCGTCGTCACCCTCGGGCGCCTGCCCGAGGGCACCTACAAGGTCGACGTCGCCTACGGCGGCACGGCCGGCATCGCAGGCAGCACCACCAGCACCACTCTCACCGTCCGCAGCTGACCGTCGCGCCGGCGGCCCGGGTCGGGTGAGCAGCACCCGACCCGGCCCGGGGCGCCGGCCGTCTCGAAGGAGAGACATGAACTCGCATCAGCACGACTCCCTGCCCGGCCGGCCGATGAGCCGCCGGTCGCTGATGAAGGCGCTCGCCGCCTCCACGGTGGCCGTCGGCGTCGGGACCGCCCTCGGCACGTCCGCCGCCGGGGCCGCGGGCACGCTGCCCGCCGCGGCACCGACCACCGGGCGCACCCGCCTGGTCCCGGCCAACCGCATCGGCATCCAGCTGTTCACGATCCGCGACAAGGTCAGCTCGCTCGGGTTCCGGGCGGTGTTCGAGGAGCTCGGCCGCATCGGCTACGCCGAGGTCGAGTTCGCCGGGTACACGCAGGGCAACGTCGGGGCGATCACCCCGGCGCAGATCCGGCAGCTGCTCGACGACAACGGGCTCAAGGCGGTGGGCAGCCACGTCAGCACGCAGCTGCTGCGCACGGACCTCGCCAACCAGATCGACATCGCGCACACGCTCGGCATGCCGCACCTCGGCACCGGCAACGCCCCGACGAACACGGCGACCAAGGAGGGCTACCTGGCCGCCGCGGAGGAGTGGAACACCTGGGGCGCCCAGGTGAAGGCCGCGGGGCTGAAGCTCTACCAGCACAACCACGACGGGGAGTTCCGGTTCGACCCGGTCGACCCGTCGGTCCGGCTCTACGACGTCTTCTACGACAACACCGACCCGGACCTGGTGTACCTGGAGATGGACATCTACTGGGCCTACGTCGGGCAGTTCAAGTACCCGGGGTTCGAGCCGGTCGACTACGTCCTGCGCAACCCGCGGCGCTACCCGCTGCTGCACCTCAAGGACGGCAAGGCCAACGGGGCCAGCGCCAACGGCTACGACATCATCGAGTTCGGCGCCGGCGACCTGCCCTACCAGCAGTTCCTGTCCCAGCTGCGCACGCGCGGCCAGCACTTCGGGCTGTACGAGCAGGACAACGCCGCCACCACGGCCGTCCCGCCGAACCCCCTGGACTCGCTGGGCAACGCCGACCGCAGCTACGACGCCATCGCCGGCCTGCGCGGCTGAGACAAGGGAGACACGGACATGAAGCGCATGTACTCCGTCCCGGCCGCGCTCGTGGGCGCGTTCGGGCTCGTCGTCCTCGGGTCGACGGTGGCGCAGGCGGCGACGACCGACTGCACCGCCGACCTGGGCGACCAGACCATCACCGGCGACCTCGTGGTCCCGGCCGGCGCGACCTGCGTCCTGGCCGGCGCCACCGTCGAGGGCAGCATCACCGTCCTCGCCGACGGCTGGCTCGACGCCACCTCGGTCACCGTCACCGGCGACGTCGTCGCGACCGACCCGTACGGGGTGCTGCTCGACGGCACCCGGGTCGACGGCGACGTCAGCGCCTACACCTCCGGGTCCCGGGTCGGGTTCCTCTACCTCAACGACCTGCACGTCGGCGGGAGCGTCGCCGCCGGCGGGCTGGACGTGGAGATCACGGGCTCGGACATCGCGGGCGGGGTCACCACGCAGGCCGCGACCTACGTCGACCTGCTGCAGACCGGCGTCAAGGGCGACGTGGCGATCGACGGCTCCGACTGGGGCGTGAACGTCGCCGGGGCCGTCGTCGGCGGCGGGCTGGCCGTCACCGGCAGCAGCCGCGACGTGCTCATCGGGGCCACCACCGACGGCGCCGCCGACACCTGGGGCAACACCGTGGGCGGCGACCTGACGCTGACCGGCAACACCGCGAACCTGCGGGTGGCCGGCACGACGGTCCTCGGCACGATCCGGCTCGCGGAGAACGACCCCGCGGCGGCGTTCGGTCCGGGCAACACCGCCGGCGCCGTCGAGGGCGACCACACCGGCGAGGTGCCGGGCGCGGTGGCCGAGGGCGACCAGGCCCTCGCCGTCACGGTCCCGTCGCAGCGGGCCGGTGAGCTCACCTGGAGCCTGGAGGGCACCTCCGGCCTGGTGAACCTGGGCGTCGCGCAGGAGCTCGAGGACCGGTACCAGGCCACGGGCGAGATCGTCCCGGTCCGGGTGCAGGACACCCGGGCGGGCGACCCCGAGTGGTCGATCACCGCGCAGGTCAGCGACTTCACCGCCGGGGACCGCACCCTGTCGGCGAAGTACCTGGGCTGGACCCCGGAGGTCCTCGAGAACGGCGGGGACGCCGTGGCGGGCCCGGCGGTGCCGTCCGGGTTCGAGGAGGGCGACGGCCTGTCCGTGGCCCGCACCCTCGCCGAGGCGGAGGCCGGGCACGCCCGCGGCTCCTCGCTCGTCGGGGCGGACCTCGACCTGCAGCTGCCGCTCGACGCCCCCGAGGGCACCTACACCGCGACGCTGACGCTCACCGCGCTCAGCTAGCACCCCCGTCCCGCCCCGCCCGCCCGGATCCTCGTCCCGGGCGGGCGGGGCGGGCACCACCGACCGCACCCGCCCACCCGCCCGGTCCCGAGGTGTCCCGTGAGCCCCACCCGCGTCCCCGCCGTGCTCGGCCTGCTGGCCGCCCTCGTCCTGGGGGCCGCGCCCGCCGCGCAGGCCGCCGTGTCTTCTGCGGCGCAGGCCGCCGTGCCGCCGCGGCGCAGGCCGCCGCCGACCCCGCGCCGCCCGCCGACCCCGCCGCTGCTGCCGCCGCCGCCCGCCGCGTCCACGCAGGTGTCCTGGGGCGTGCGGCCCGCCGACACCGTGCACGGCGCCGAGCGCCCCAACTTCGCGTACTCGCTCGCGCCGGGCGGCACCCTGTCCGACGCCCTGGTGGTGACCAACCGCGGCGACGCTCCGCTCGCGCTCGACGTGTACGCGGCCGACGGCTTCCTCACCGCCGACGGCACCCTGGACGTGCTGGAGGCGGGGGAGGAGTCGACCGCGCTCGGCTCCTGGGTGCAGGTCGCGACCCCCGAGGTCGTGGTCGCGCCCGGCGAGTCCCTCGAGGTGCCCTTCACCGTGACCGTGCCCGAGGGCGTCCAGCCCGGCGACTACGCCGCGGGCGTCGTGTCCAGCCTGCTCGTCGAGAACGCGGCGGGCGTGTCCGTCGACCGGCGCCTCGGCTCCCGCATGCACGTCCGCGTGGGCGGCGACCTGGCGCCGGCCCTGACGGTGAGCGACGTGCGGGTGGACTGGTCGGCCGGGTCGAACCCCGTCACCCCCGGCACGGCCGCGGTGACGTTCACGGTCACGAACACGGGCAACGCCCGCATCGCCCCCGCGGAGCAGGTGCAGGTCTCCGGGCTCATGGGCCTGGGCCGGGCCCGCGCCGCGGCGGTCGAGGTCCCGGAGCTGATCCCCGGCGCCTCCGTCGAGCGGACCGTCACGGTCGACGGCGTGTGGCCGCTCGTGCGGACCACCGCCCGCGTGGCGCTGGGCGGCGAGGTCGTGGCCCTGCCCGCCGCCGCCGGGACCACCACCGCCGCGGCCGAGCCGGCACCCGCGGTGCCCGGGGTGGTCGCGACCGCCGCCGACTGGGCCGTGCCGTGGCCCGCGCTGGCCCTGGTGGCCCTCCTGGTCCTGCTCGTGGTGTGGCGGGTCCGCGCCCGCCGTCGCCGCCGCACCGCCCACCAGCGCGAGGTCGACGACGCCGTCGCCGCCGCGCTCGCCCGCCAGGGGGCCGCCACGACGTAGCCCACGACGACCAGCCCGACAGCCCGCGCGCCTTGTCACACCGCGGCGCCGGCACGCACGATCGACCCACCGTTCTCGACGAGGAGACCGCCATGACCCGACCCATCACCCTGTTCACCGGCCAGTGGGCCGACCTGCCGTTCGAGGAGGTCGCCCGGCTCGCCGCCGAGTGGGGCTACGACGGCCTCGAGATCGCCTGCTGGGGCGACCACCTGGACCCCTGGCGCTGGGACGACGACGCGTACGTGCAGAGCCGGCTCGACATCCTCCAGAAGCACGGCCTGAAGGTGTGGGCGATCTCCAACCACCTCAAGGGCCAGGCCGTCTGCGACGACCCGATCGACCAGCGGCACCGCGACATCCTTCCCGACGTCGTGTGGGGCGACGGCGACCCCGAGGGCGTCCGGCAGCGGGCCGCGCAGGAGATGCAGCACACCGCGCGCCTGGCCGCGAAGCTCGGCGTCGACACCGTCGTGGGCTTCACGGGGTCGTCCATCTGGAAGTACGTGGCGATGTTCCCGCCGGTGTCCGCGGAGGCCGTCGAGGCGGGCTACCAGGACTTCGCCGACCGCTGGAACCCGATCCTCGACGTGTTCGACGAGGTCGGCGTCCGGTTCGCGCACGAGGTGCACCCGAGCGAGATCGCCTACGACTACTGGACGACCGTGCGGACCCTGGAGGCGATCGGGCACCGGCAGGCGTTCGGCCTGAACTGGGACCCGAGCCACATGGTGTGGCAGGACCTGGACCCCGTGGCGTTCCTCTGGGACTTCCAGGACCGGATCTACCACGTCGACTGCAAGGACACGAAGAAGCGGATGGCCAACGGCCGCAACGGCCGGCTCGGGTCGCACCTGCCGTGGGCCGACCCGCGCCGCGGCTGGGACTTCATCTCCACCGGGCACGGGGACGTGCCGTGGGAGGACGCCTTCCGGGTGCTCAACACGATCGGCTACACGGGCCCCATCTCGGTGGAGTGGGAGGACGCCGGCATGGACCGGCTGCTGGGCGCACCCGAGGCGCTCGCGTTCGTCCGGCGGCTGGCGTTCGACGCCCCGGAGGCGGCGTTCGACGCGGCGTTCAGCACGAAGGACAAGGCGTGACGGCCGCGGGGTCGGCGGGATCGACGGGGTCGACGGGACCGGGGCGCACCGGCCTGTGGCTGGTCGGCGCCCGCGGGTCGGTCGGCACCACGGCGGCCCTCGGGCTCGCGGCGGTCGCGGCCGGGCACGCCGCGCCGGACGGGTGCGTGACCGCGGCGGCGGCGTTCGAGGGGCTGCCGCTGCCCGGCTGGGGCCACCTGGTCGTGGGCGGGCACGACGTCTCGGACGTGTCGATGACCAAGCGGGCGGAGGCCCTCGTCGACGCCGGGATGATCCCCGCCGCGCTGCTCGCCGCGACGGCCCCCGCGCTCGACGCGGCCGACGCCGAGGTGCGGCCCGGGCACCGGGGGCTGCTGGCGCCCGGGCAGTCGCAGCAGCGGGTCGCGGAGCAGCTCGCCGCGGACATCACGTCGTTCGCGGACCGGCACCGGCTCGCGCGCGTGGTCGTCGTCGACGTGTCGTCCACCGAGCCGCCCGTGGCCCCCGCGCCGGAGCACGCCGACCCCGGGGCGCTGGCCGTCGCGCTCGCCGAGCCCGACCGCGTGGTCCTGCCGCCGTCGTCGGTCACCGCGTGGGCCGCGCTGCTGGCCGGCGCCGCCTACGCGGGGTTCACCCCCTCGGCCGGGATGGGCCTGCCGGCGCTCCAGCGGCTCGCGGCCGACCGCGGGGTGCCGGTCGCCGGGCAGGACGGCAAGACCGGGCAGACGTGGCTGCGCACGGTGCTCGCGCCGGCGTTCACCGACCGGGGGCTGCGCGTGCTGTCGTGGGCGGGCACCAACCTGCTCGGCGGCGGCGACGGCGCCACCCTGGCCGACCCGCAGGCCGTCCGGTCCAAGCTCGCGTCCAAGACCCGCGGCCTGCGCGACCTCACCGGCTCCGACGTCACGCCGCTGCACATCGACCACGTGCCCGACCTCGGCGACGTCAAGGTCGCGTGGGACCACGTGCACGCCCAGGGGTTCCTCGGCTCCCGGATCACGCTGCAGACGACGTGGTCCGCGTACGACTCGATGCTCGCGGCGCCCATGGTGCTCGACCTGGCCCGGCTGCTCGCGCTGGCGCACGCCGCCGGGGTGGCCGGGGTCGTGCCCGAGCTGGGGTTCTTCTTCAAGGACCCGTGGGGGTCGGACCGGCACGGCGCGGCGGACCAGGCGGCCGCGCTGGTCGCGTGGGCGCGGGTCGCGGGGGCGGCGTGACGCCCACGCTCCGCGACCACCTCGAGCTCGTCCGGGCGCCCGCGGCGCTCAGCGTCCTCGGGGACACCCTCGCGGGTGCCGGCGCCGCCGGTCACCCGCTGACCCCCCGCCGGCTCGCGCTGCCCGCCGCGTCGGTCTGCCTGTACGCGGGCGGCATGGCGCTGAACGACTGGGCGGACCGGGAGGTGGACGCCGTCGAGCGGCCCGAGCGCCCCGTCCCGTCCGGCCGGATCAGCCCGCCGCGGGCGCTCGCCGTGGCCGCGGGGCTCGGCGCCGCGGGGGTGGCCCTCGCCGCGGTGGGCGGCGGCCGGCGGGCGCTCGCCGTCGCCGTGCCGCTCGCCGGGTGCGTGTGGCTGTACGACGCGGTCCTCAAGGACACCCCCGCGGGGCCGGTCGCGATGGCCGCCTGCCGGGGGCTCGACGTCCTGCTCGGCGCCGGCACCGGGCACCTGCGCGCCGCCCTGCCGGCCGCCGCGGCGCTCGCGGCGCACACCGCCGGGGTCACGGTGCTGTCCCGCGGCGAGGTGCACGGCACGACCCCGTCCGTCGCCGGTGCCGTGGCCGCCGGGACCGGGGCCGTCGCCGCCGCGGCGCTCGCGGGCCCGCGGACCGGCGCGACCGGGTCCGGCACGACCGGGTCCGGCACGACCGGGTCCGGCACGACCCGCGCCGGTGCCCTCGCCACGGTCGCCGCGACGGCCGCCTACCTCGCGGCGTGCCTCCCGGCGCAGGCCGCCGCGGCGCGCGAGCCCACGGCCGCCCGGGCACGGTCCGCGACGGGTGCGGGCATCCGGGCCATGGTCCCGCTCCAGGCGGCGTGGGCGGCCCGCGCCGCCCGCCCGGCGACCGCCGCGGCGCTGGGCGTCGTCGCCGCCGCGGGCGCGCTGCTGCGCCGGGCGTCCGGCACCGGGGCGGTGAGCGAGACGTGACGGACGCACCGCGCCCCGGCCCGCTGCCGCTCGCGCTCGGGTACGGCACCAACGGCCTCGGCGACCACCCCCTCGGCGCGGCGCTCGACCTGCTGGAGGACGCCGGGTACGACGCCGTGGCGCTCACCCTCGGGTTCCCGCACCTCGACCCGTGGGTGCCGGCCGCCGACGTCGCGGCCGTCCGCGACCGCCTCGCCCGCGCCCACGGGGGACGCGGGATGCGGGTCGTCGTGGAGACGGGCACCCGGTACCTGCTCGACCCGCGGCGCAAGCACGCGCCCGCGCTCGTCGACGAGGACGCCGGCCCCCGCCTCGGGTACCTCCGCCGTGCGGTCGAGGTCGCCGCCGCGCTCGGCGCCCCGACCGTCCAGCTGTTCTCCGGGGTGCTCGCGCCGGGCGTCCCTGCGGACGTCGGCCGGGACCGGCTCCGTGCCCGCCTGCCCGGCCTCGTCGCCCACGCCGCGGACCACGGCGTGCGCCTCGCCCTCGAGCCCGAACCCGGGATGCTCGTCGAGACCGTCGCCGACGCCCTCGTGCTGCACGCGGACCTCGGCGGGCCGCCCGCCCTGGGGCTGACCGTCGACATCGGGCACTGCCTCGTCGTCGAGCCCGGTGGCGTCGCGGGCGCCCTCGCCGCCGCCGGCCCGCACCTGCACCACGTGCAGATCGACGACATGCCCGCCACCCACCACGAGCACCTGCCGTTCGGGCAGGGGGCGCTCGACCTGCCCGCCGCCCTCGCGGCGCTCGCGGCCGTGCCCGGCTACGACGGCGTCGTGTCCGTCGAGCTGCCGCGGCACTCGTGGGACGCGCCGCGCCAGGTGCGCGACGCGATGACCGCCCTGCGCCGCGCCTGGGCCGGCCGCCCCGACCCGGTACCCGTCCCCGCACCCTGAGAGGGAGGCCACCATGACGCCGACGACGTCGTCCGGCCCCGCAGCACCCACCGGCCCGCCCGGTTCCGACCCGCCGCCCACCGCGGTGGTGACCGCGGCGACCGCTCCCGCGACCGGCTGGCTGGCGCAGGCGCTCGCGGCGGTCCGGCGCGACCCGCGCGCCGCCGACGAGGCCTTCCCGCTCGCCGGGCGGCGCGTCGGCCGGGACCCGCTCCGCCCGGACTCGGACCCCGCGGGGACCGCGCACGGCACCGTCGACGACGCCGCGCGCGCCGCGGTGGTCGTCGCGCTCGCCGACGCCCACGGGTCCGACGCCCTCGCGCTCGCCGACCACCTCGTCGTCCTCTACCGGGACGGCGACACCGCCGAGCGGCGGGGTGTGCTGCGGGGCCTGGACGTGCTGACCGCGACCGCGCCCGGCCCGCTGCCCGGCCCCGTCGTCGCCGTCGGCCGAGACCTCGCGGGCGACGCGCTGCGGGCCAACGACACGTCCCTGGTCGCCGCGGCCGTCGGGCCGTTCGCCGCGGCGCACCTCGACCAGCACACCTGGCGGCACGCGGTCGTGAAGCTGGTGTTCCAGCAGACCAGCCTCGACGCCGTCGCCGGCCTGGACCGCCGCGCCGACGCGGAGCTCGCCCGGATGGCCACCGACCTCGCCGCGGAGCGCCGCGCCGCCGGCCGGCCCGTGCCCGACGACCTGGCCCGCATCGCGACGGTGCGCGCCGACCCGTCCTCCCCGCCCCACCAGCCCGGCCAGCCCGACCCCGACGACCACGCCGACCGTCAGGAGCCCTGATGCGCATCCTCGACCCGCACATCCACATGACCAGCCGCACGACCGACGACTACGAGGCGATGTACGCCGCGGGGGTCCGCGTCGTCGTGGAGCCGGCGTTCTGGCTGGGCCAGCCCCGCACCGGCGTGGGCTCGTTCACCGACTACTTCGACTCGCTGCTCGGCTGGGAGCGGTTCCGGGCGGCGCAGTTCGGCATCCGGCACCACGCCACGCTCGGCCTGAACCCGAAGGAGGCGAACGACCCGCGCTGCCGCGGGGTGCTCGACGTGCTGCCGCGGTACCTCGCGAAGGAGGGGGTCGTCGCCGTCGGGGAGCTCGGGTACGACGCGATGACGGAGGCCGAGGACGAGGTGTTCCGCCGGCAGCTGGAGCTGGCGGGGGAGGCCGACCTGCCGGTGCTGGTGCACACCCCGCACCGCGACAAGCAGGCCGGGACCCGCCGGACGCTGCAGGTCGTCGCCGAGTCGGGCCTCGCGCCCGGGCGGGTGCTGGTCGACCACCTCAACGAGACCACCGTCGCCGCGGTGCTCGACGCCGGGGCGTGGGCCGGGTTCTCCATCTACCCGGACACCAAGATGGACGAGGGACGCATGGTCGCGCTGCTCCAGGAGCACGGCACCGAGCGGATGATCGTGAACTCGGCGGCCGACTGGGGCCGGTCGGACCCGCTGAAGACGTGGCGCACCGGCATGACCATGCTCGAGGCCGGCTTCACCGAGGACGACGTGGACCAGGTGCTGTGGCGCAACCCCGCGGCGTTCTACGCGCAGTCCGGCAATCTCGTCCTGGACCCCGTGCCGGGCTTCGTGCCGGGCCGGGCGCCGGAGCCCGCGACCTTCGAGGGCTCCTCCGTGCTGCGGGGCGTGCGCGCATGACGATGCGGCTGTCCTACTGCACCAACGTCCACCCGGCCGAGGACCTCGACGGCGTCCTCGACCAGCTCGCCCGGTACGCGGGGCCGGTGCGGGAGGCCGCCGGGCTCGGCACGCTCGGGGTCGGGCTGTGGCTGCCGGCGACGCTCGCGCACCGGCTGGCGGGCAGCCCGGACGACCGCGCGCGGCTCCGGGCGGCGCTGGCCGAGCAGGGGCTGACCGTGCACACCCTCAACGCGTTCCCGTACGGCGGGTTCCACGCCGAGGTCGTCAAGCACGCGGTGTACTCGCCGACGTGGGCGGAGCCCGAGCGCGCGGCGTCCACGCTCGCCTGCGCCGAGGTGCTCGCCGACCTGCTGCCCGAGGGCGTCGACGGGTCCATCTCCACGCTGCCGCTCGCGTGGCGGGAGCCGTGGTCCCCGCAGCAGGACGCCGCGGCCACCCGCGCGCTGGCGGACCTGTCCCGTGACCTGCGCCGCCTGGCCGGCCGCACCGGCCGGACGGTCCGGCTCGCGATCGAGCCCGAGCCGGGCTGCGTGCTCGACACCGTCGACGACGTCGTCGGCTGGCTCGCCGCGCGGACCGGCACCGGGCCGGGGCAGATCGACCCCGAGCACGTAGGCGTCTGCCTCGACACCTGCCACCTCGCCGTGTCGTTCGCCGACCCGGCCGCGGCCGTCCGGCGGATCGAGGACGCGGGGCTCCGGGTGGTGAAGGTGCAGGCGTCCGCCGCGCTGCACGTCGCGGACCCCGCGGACCCGGCCGCCCGCGCCGCCGTCGCCCGGTTCGCGGAGCAGCGGTACCTGCACCAGGTGCGCGAGTCCAGCGGCGGGGCGGTGCACGCCGCCGACGACCTGCCCGAGGCCCTCGCGGACCTGCCCGGCGCCGGACCGTGGCGCGTCCACGTGCACGTGCCGCTGCACCACCGCCCGGCCGAGCCGCTGGCGTCCACCACGGACGTGCTCCGCGACGCCGTGGCCGCGGTCGCCGGGACCCGGCACGGCGCCGACGCGCACCTCGACGTCGAGACGTACACGTGGTCGGTGCTGCCCGCCGGGCTGGCCGCCCGCGCGGCGGACGACCTGGTCGCCGGGATCGCCGCCGAGCTGCGCTGGGCGGTCGAGCACCTGAGCACCGCCGGGCCCGCGCCAGCCGCACCCGCGCCCGTACCCGCCACCACCGCCCGGAGGTCCGCGTGAAGCCGCTCGTCCTGCTCGACGTCGTCGGGCTCACCCCGCGCGCGCTCGCGCACATGCCCCGCCTCTCGCGGATGGCCGCGGGTGGCTGGCGGGCCGGCCTGGACACCGTGCTGCCCGCGCTCACCTGCTCGGTGCAGTCCACGATGCTCACGGGCCTGCCGCCGTCGGGCCACGGCGTCGTCGGGAACGGCTGGTACTTCCGCGACCTCGGCGAGGTGCACCTGTGGCGGCAGCACAACCGCCTGGTCGCGGGGGAGAAGGTCTGGGAGACCGCCCGCCGCGCCGCCCCCGGGTACTCCGCCGTGAACGTGTGCTGGTGGTACGCGATGGGGATGACCACCGACGTCACCGTCACGCCGCGGCCGGTCTACCACGCGGACGGCCGCAAGTCCCCGGACGCCTACGTGCGGCCGCCGGCCCTGCACGACGAGCTCGTGGGGCGGTTCGGCGACTTCCCGCTGTTCCAGTACTGGGGGCCGACCGCCTCGATCACGTCGAGCCGGTGGATCGTCGAGGCCACCCGGCACCTCATGGCGACCCGCGCCCCGGACCTCACCATGGCGTACGTCCCGCACCTCGACTACGACCTCCAGCGGTACGGCCCGCTCGACCCCCGCGCCGACGCCGCCGCCGCCGAGCTGGACGCCGCGCTCGCCCCGCTGCTCGACGACGCGGAGGCCCGCGGGGCGACCGTCCTGGCGGTCTCCGAGTACGGCATCGAGCCCGCCGACCGGCCCGTGCACCTGAATCGGCTGCTCCGCGAGGAGGGGCTGCTGCAGGTGTACACCCAGGCCAACGGCGAGCAGCTGGACCCGTGGACGTCGCGGGCGTTCGCCGTCGCGGACCACCAGGTCGCGCACGTCTACGTCGCCGACCCCGGGGACGTCCCGCGGGTCGCGGACCTGCTGCGTGGCGTACCGGGCGTCGACGAGGTGCTCGACCGCGCCGCGCAGGCCCGGTACGGCCTGGACCACGAGCGGTCCGGCGAGCTGGTCGTCGTCGCCGAGCCGGGCGCGTGGTTCACCTACCCGTTCTGGCTCGACGACGACCGCGCGCCCGACTACGCCCGCGGCGTCGACATCCACCGCAAGCCCGGGTACGACCCCGCGGAGCTGCTGTTCGCCGACCCGCTCGCGAAGGCCCGCGCCGGGCTCAACCTGGTGCGCAAGAAGCTGGGGCTCCGGTACGCCATGTCGACGACCCCGCTGGACCCCGGCGGCGTCCGCGGCACGCACGGGCGGCTGCCCTCGGCGGCGTCGGACGCCCCGGTGGTCCTGTGCTCCGACCCGGACGTCCCGCCGACGGTCGCGGCGGCCCTCGCCGCGGGGCGGGGAGTCCCGGCGGCGGGGGTGCGGGCGGCGGTCCTGGAGCTCCAGGGCCTGGGTGCCCTGACGCGCTGAACCGGGGGCTGGCGGGCGGCGCGCGCCCGTCAGCCCCGCGTCCTAGGCTCGCGACGTGCCCCGACGCCACGTCCGCCTGCATGCCGCCCCGGTCCACGACGACCGGGTGGGCGACATCGACGCCGCCGTGCGCGAGGGGCTCGCCGCCCTGCGCGCGGAGCTCGACGTCCCCGACGCCTTCGGCCCCGAGGTGCTCGCGGAGGTCGCCGCCGTCACCGCGGCGGGCCCCGCGTCCGACCGCGCCGACGCCACCGACGTCCCGTTCGTGACGATCGACCCCGAGGGGTCCCGCGACCTCGACCAGGCGGTGCACATCGAGCGGCGCGGGGACGGGTTCCGCGTGCGGTACGCCATCGCGGACGTCGCCGCGTGGGTGCGGCCCGGTGGCGCGATCGACGCGGAGGCGCGCCGCCGCGTCGAGACCCTGTACGCCCCCGACGGCCGCACGCCCCTGCACCCGCCGCAGCTGTCCGAGGGGGCGGCGAGCCTGCTGCCCGGCCAGGACGCCCCGGCACTGCTGTGGGACATCGAGCTCGACGCCGCCGGCGAGCCCACCGCGTTCCGGGTCGGCCGGGCGCTGGTCCGCAGCCGGGCGCAGCTGACGTACGAGGGGGCGCAGCGGTCGCTGGACGACGGGTCGGCCGACGGCACCCTGGTGCTGCTCCGCGAGGTGGGCGGGCTGCGGCAGGCGGCCGAGGTGGCGCGGGGCGGCCTGACGCTGCCGGTCCCGGAGCAGGAGGTCGAGGTCGACGCCCGCGGCGCCTGGACCCTGCGGAGCCGCACGACGCTGCCGGTCGAGGAGTGGAACGCCCAGATCTCGCTGCTCACCGGCATGTGCGCGGCCCGGCTGATGCTGGACGGGCGGATCGGTGTGCTGCGCACCCTGCCGCCGCCGGACCCCCGGGACGTCGCGCGGCTGCGGCGCACCGCGCTGGCCCTCGGCGTCGCGTGGCCCGACGGGGCCGATCACGCCGCGGTCGTGCGCGGGCTCGACGCCGGCGTCCCGGCGGAGGCGGCCCTGCTGACGGAGGCGACGACCCTGCTGCGCGGTGCCGCCTACGTCGCGTTCGACGGGGAGGTGCCCGAGCAGGCGCTGCACGCGGCGATCGCCGCTCCGTACGCGCACACCACCGCGCCGCTGCGCCGGCTGGTCGACCGGTTCGTGGGGGAGACCTGCGTGGCGCTGTCGGCGGGGACCGAGGTGCCGGACGACGTCCGCTCGGCGCTGCCGCTCCTGCCGGACCTGATGGCCGGCGGCGACCGGCGCGCGTCCGCGTACGAGCGCGGGTGCGTCGACCTGGTCGAGGCCGCGCTGCTGGCCGGCCGGGTGGGCGAGGAGTTCGACGGCGTCGTCGTCGACGTGAAGGAGGACGGGTCGAGCGGGGTCGTGCAGCTCCGGGAGCCGGCGGCCCGCGGGCGGCTCGAGGGGGCCGGCCTGCCGCTCGGGCAGGGGGTGCGCGTGCGGCTGACGGGCGCCTCGCCGGTCGACCGCACCGTGCGGTTCGTGCTCGACGGCGTCCCGTCGGGCTCCGGTGGCGCTCCGGCCGCGGACGTCTAGCGTCGGACGCATGCCCCGACCGACGTCAGCCGCCGTCGCCGCGAGCGACCAGTGGACCGATCCCGACGGCTACCGCATGCCCGGCGGCGAGGTGCACGCCTGGGAGTCCGGCCGGAACGAGACGCTGTGCGGACTGTCCCTGTACCGGTCGTCGCTCCTGCGGTTCCCGCACGTCACGTGGGCCGACGTGCAGCCGGCCACCGGACGGGACGCGGACCGGGTCGCTCGGGTGTGCCCGAAGTGCGCGGCGGGGATGGGCCGACGGCGGGACGAGAAGCCGTGGAAGCGGGTCGACCCGCGGCCGTGAGAGCCGCGACGTCGGGGCGCGCGGTGCCGGCGCGTCAGAGCTCCCGCAGCTCCGCCGTGCGCTCGCCGCCCGCGTCGCCGGTGTTCACCGTGCCGCGCGGCTCGATCAGGATCGCGGCGACCTCGCCGTCCGCGCGCGGGCAGTGCTCGACGCCGCGGGGGACGACGAAGGTGTCCATCTGGCCCAGGTGCACGTCGCGGTCCCGCAGCTGGATCGTCAGCGCCCCGCTGACCACGAGGAACAGCTCGTCGGTCTCGGGGTGGCTGTGCCAGACGAACTCGCCGTCCAGCTTCACGACCTTGACGTCGTAGTCGTTCACGCTCGTCAGCCGGTGCGGCTGCCACGGCTCCGCGACCGCGTCGAGGGCCGTCAGCACGTTGCGCACGTCGTCCGTCATGCCGCCGACCGTAGCCGACGCGCCCGGGGGGCCCAGACGGTCGAGGGCGCCGAGCCCGTCGACCGCGTCGAGCGCGTCGATCCCGTCGAGCACCGCGAGGTCGTGCCGGTCCTGGTCGCGGAGCGGGTACCCGGCGTGGAACGCGCGCTGCTGGGCCACGGACAGGCACGGCACCGCGCGGCCCGACACCGTCCCGGTGGTCAGCGCGTCCGGCGGGTAGTCGAAGTGCGCCCCGTCGAGCCCCGCCTGCCGGCCGTGACCCGCGGCGTCGAACGCGACCGGGTGCACGTCGACCCAGCCGCGGCCGTGCGCCGCGTACTCGACCCGGACGGGCAGCCAGTCCGTCTCCCGCCTGTACCCGAGGTCGGCCAGCGCGTCGAGGGCGGGGCCGAGGTCGTCCGCGTGCACGGCGAGGTCCAGGTCGCGGTGCGGGCGGGTCTGCGCACCGGCCAGCGCCGCGACGCCCCAGCCCCCGGCGACCCAGCAGCGCACGCGCCGTCCCTCGAGCGCGTCGAGCACCCGCAGCACCTCGTCCAGGTCCACGGCACCGACGCTACCGGCGTGCGGCAGACTCGGGTCCGTGAGCGCGCCGGGGCCCGTCCAGCCGTACGACACGGGCATGCTGCCGGTCGGGGACGGGCACGAGCTGTACTGGGAGACGGTCGGTCACCCGGCCGGCTCGCCCGCGGTGTACCTGCACGGCGGCCCGGGCAGCGGCTGCGGCACCGGCGCACGGGCGCTGTTCGACCCCGCGCGGTACCGGGCGGTGCTGGTCGACCAGCGCGGTGCCGGCCGCAGCCGGCCGCTCGCCGACGAGCCGGGGACGGACCTCGGCACGAACACCACCGCCCACCTGGTGGCGGACCTCGAGCGGCTGCGCGCGCACCTCGGGATCGACCGCTGGGTGGTGGCCGGGGTGTCGTGGGGCGTGACGCTCGCGCTCGCCTACGCGCAGGCCCACCCGGACCGCGTGCGCGGCATGGTGCTCGGCGCGGTGACCGCGGGCACGCAGCGGGAGATCGCGTGGCTCACCCGCGACATGCGCCGGGTCTTCCCGCGTGAGTGGGACGAACTGGTGCGGGCGCTGCCGCCGTCGCTCCGGGACGGCGACGTCGCCGACGGCTTCGCGCGCCTGCTGTCCGACCCGGACCCGGCCGTGCAGGCGGCGGCGGCCCGGGCGTGGTGCCGGTGGGAGGACACGCACGTCTCCCTGGCGCCGGGGTGGTCGCCGGACCCCCGCTACGACGACCCCGCGTTCCGCCTGCGGTTCGCGCGGCTGGTGACCCACTACTGGGCGCACCGCTGCTTCCTCGCGGACGGGCAGCTCCTGCGCGACCTGCCGCGGATCGCGCACGTGCCGGCGGTGCTCCTGCACGGGCGCCTCGACGTCAGCAGCCCGCTGGACACCGCCTGGGACCTGCACCGCGGCTGGCCCGCGAGCAGGCTCGTCGTGCTCGACGGGGTCGGTCACGGGGGCGGCGCGCTCACCCGCGCGATGCGGGAGGCGCTGGACGACCTGGCCTGACGGGCCGCGCTGAGCGGGGGCCGGCCCGTGCTCAGCCGGTGAGCAGGGGGGTCAGCGCCACCACGACGGCGTCCGCCGGCAGGGTCGTCCCGCCGGCCCGTGCCCGCGCCGCGGCGACCGCGTCCCCGGCGTCGTCGAGCGCACCGGCCAGCCGCGCCGCCGCGTCGTCGTCCGTGCCGTCCTGGCGCAGCGCCCGCACCACCGCCGCCCCCGCAGCGACGGCGTCGGCCACGGCGGCCCGCACCTCGGGGTCGCCGGCGCTCGTGGCGAGCGGGCGCGTGGCGTCGGGGACGGCGTCGAGCGTCGCGGCGGTCTCCAGCGTCCGCGTGACGTCGAGGGCCACCCCGGCGGCGCGGTCGAGGGACCGGGCGTGCCGGTCCTGCCGCTCCCGCCAGGACCGGTAGTGCCGGGCCGTCCAGTTCGCGCGCGCCGCGTCGCGGGCCTCCGCCGCTGCCGACGCGGCGTGCGCGCGTGCCGTCCGGAGTCCCCGGTCGGGCGGCACCGCCGCGTCGTCCCGCACCGCGTCGGCGAGCGCCTCGAGGTGCCCGGCGACCTCGGCCTGCAGCGCGTCGAGGGCGCGCTCGGCGGGCGTCAGCGGCAGCGGGGGAGCGAGGGCGTTGACACCCACGCCGATCATCGCGCCCAGCAGGGTGAGGCCCACGTACGCGGAGACGTAGCCGACGGGGTCGGCGGCGCCGATCACCAGCACGAACAGCGCGGACGTCGGCACCCAGGACCCCAGGTCGCCGAGAACGCGCCAACCCGACAGCAGCACGCCCACCAGCACGACCACCGCCAGCGCCGGCAGCTGCGCCAGCGGGCGGGCGTCGACGGCCCGTGCGACCACCGCGCCGAGCGCGATCGCCAGCACCGCCTGCGCGGACTGCAGCGTCGACCCCCGCACGGTCACCGACGTGGCCACCACCGCGCCGAGCGGGGCGTAGTACGGGTACTCGCTCCACGGACCGGGGACGAGCCCGACGGCCAGCCACGCCAGCACCGCCGCCCCGGTGGTGCGCACCGCGCGCGCGATCCACGGCCGCCGGGCGAGGGCGTCGGCGATCCTGCGGGCAGCCGCGCGGGAGGCGGTCGGGAGGCCGGCGGGGAGGGGGGCGGGGGTCGGGCAGCCGGGCGCGGGAGGAGGGCGGGCGAGCGGGAGTCATCCCCTCCACCCTGACGCGCCGGCGCGACCCCCGCACCCAGGGACGCCGCGCGCGTCAGGCGCGGGTGGCGGCCGTCCGCGCCCGCCGCCGGAGCACGACCGCCCGCAGCACGGCGTGCAGGCCGACGTCCAGCCACGCCGCGCCGAGGGAGGTGAGCAGCACGAGAGCGGTCGGCCACGTCGACGGGTCGAGGGCGAGCAGCACGCCCGACCACGGCAGCCCGAACAGCAGCACGACGAGCAGCGCGATCCCGGCGCCGATGTTGGCGTCCTGCGTCGGCTGCAGCGCGAGCACGACCAGCACGACCGTGAGCACCAGGACGACGGCGGCGTGGGCGAGGAGCAGGCGGGGGGCGCGGCGGGGCGCTCGGTCGGTCACCCGCCCATCCTGCCCGGTCGGCGTACCGGACGGGGCGAGGCGCAGCCTCACTCGCTGCAGGTGACGCGCGGCCCGCCGCTGCCGGACCAGTGTGGGTCCCGGGACCGGACGGACGGTGAGGGGGTCGACGATGGCGACGACCTCCCCGCCGCGCGCCGCGCCTGCCGACGACCCCGCCGAGCGGACGCGCCGGCGCCTGGAGCTGGTCGCCGCGGTGCTGCTGGCCGTGGCGACGGTCGCGACCGCGTGGTCGGCGTTCCAGAGCGCGAAGTGGGGTGGGGTGATGACGACGTCGTACAGCGCCGCGGGCGCCGCCCGCACGGAGAGCAACCGGTCCGCCACGCTCGCCGGCCAGCAGACGATCATCGACGTCCAGCTCTTCACGGACTGGCTGGAGGCGCTGGCGACGGAGAGCGGGGACGTCGGCCCGCCCGCGCGGTACGAGCCGGACCCGGCCGCCTACTCGGGGTTCCTGTTCGACCGGTTCCGGGAGGAGTTCCGGCCCGCGGTGCACGCGTGGCTCGCGGAGGACCCGGCCGCGAACCCCGACGCGCCGCCGAGCCCGTTCGCGATGGACGAGTACGTGCTGGCCGCCACGCAGGACGCGGAGCGCCGGGAGGCCGACGCCGACGCCGCGGCCGCGCGGGCGCAGCAGGCGAACGCCACGAAGGACAACTACGTGCTCGCGACGGTGCTGTGCGCGTCGGTCCTGTTCTTCGGCGGCATCGGGGCGCGCCTGTCGTCCACCCGTCGCCGGGCGGTGATGGTCGCCCTGGCCGCGGTGGCGCTCGTGGCGACCGTCGTCGTGCTGGCCACCTACCCGGTGCGGGTGTGACGGTGAGCATCCTCCTCGGCGCGCTCCTGACCGCGGCGGCCACCGCGCTGGCGGTGACGGCGATGCTGCTCGTGCGGCGCCGCGCCCCGGAGGGCAGCCGGTTCAGCGACGGCGACCGCGCGTCGGGCGTGTTCGGCGTGGTGGCCACGGGGTTCTCCGTGCTGCTCGGGTTCATCGTGTTCCTCGCGTTCCAGTCGTACGACGAGGCGCGCAGCGGCGCCGAGGAGGAGGCACGGATCGTCGCCCAGCAGATCCAGACCGCCCAGTTCCTCGGCGCGGACGAGGGCGCCGAGCTGTCGGGCGAGCTGGTCTGCTACGCCCGGTCCGTCGTGCACCAGGAGTGGGCCGCGATGGCGTCGGGCACCCTGGGTGACGCGATCAACCCGTGGGGCGTGCGCATGTTCCAGACCGCGCGCGACGTCGTCCCCGCCTCCGACACCGAGCAGTCCGCGTACGACCGGTGGATGGACCAGACGGGGGAGCGCGAGCAGGCGCGGCTCTCGCGCGTGCACGGCGCCGAGGGCCTGATCCCGGTGCCGCTCTGGCTCGTGCTGTTCGTGGTGTCCGCGACGATCTTCGTCTTCCTGCTGTTCTTCGCCGACTCCGCGGAGCGCCGGGCCACCCAGGGCCTGCTCATGGGCAGCGTCACGCTGGTCATCACGCTGCTGCTGTGCCTGCTGGCCTTCTTCAACCACCCGCACGGGAACCAGGTCGGCAAGCTCCAGCCGACCGCCATGGAACGCACCCTCGTCCTGATCGACCTCGAGTCGCAGGCCGCGGGGGTCGACCTCGATCCGCCGTGCGACGAGCACGGCACCGCCGCCGGCGACGCGGGCGAGCGCCCGTGACTCCGGCACCGTCGCGGCGCACCGCCGCGGCGCCGACGAAAGAGGACGCGATGAGCAACGACCAGCACGTGCTGCGACCGACCTACACCCGCGACCCGATGCGGTCGGTCACCCCGCGCTCCGTCCTGCCCGAACGGGAGATGGAGCCCACGTCCGCGTACCAGCTCGTCCACGACGAGGTGATGCTCGACGGCAACGCCCGGCTCAACGTGGCGACCTTCGTCGCCACCTGGATGGGGGACGAGGCGGACCGGCTGTACGCCGAGGTCTACGACAAGAACATGGTCGACAAGGACGAGTACCCGCGCACCGCCGCGGTGGAGGAGAACTGCTGGCGGATCCTGGCCTCGCTCTGGCACGCGCCCGACGCGGAGTCCACGATCGGCACGTCCACGATCGGGTCGTCCGAGGCGTGCATGCTCGGCGGCCTCGCGTTCAAGCGCCGGTGGCAGCTCGCGCGGCGCGCCGCCGGCCTGGCCACCGACCGGCCGAACCTGGTGATGAGCTCCGCCGTCCAGGTCTGCTGGGAGAAGTTCTGCAACTACTTCGAGGTCGAGCCGCGGTACGTCCCGCTCAGCGAGGAGCACCCGTGCCTCGACGGCAGCGCGATCGACGCGTACGTCGACGAGAACACCATCGGCGTGGTCGCCATCATGGGCGTCACCTACACCGGCATGTACGAGCCGGTCCAGGAGATCGCCGCCGCGCTGGACGCCCTGGAGGCACGGACCGGCCTCGACGTGCCGATCCACGTCGACGGCGCGTCCGGCGCGATGATCGCCCCGTTCCTGCAGACCGACCTCGCGTGGGACTTCCAGCTCGAGCGGGTGCACTCGATCAGCACCTCCGGGCACAAGTACGGCCTCGTGTACCCCGGGGTCGGGTGGGTGGTGTGGCGCACCGCCGACGCCCTGCCGGAGGAGCTGATCTTCCGGGTCAGCTACCTCGGCGGCGACATGCCCACCCTCGCGCTGAACTTCTCCCGGCCCGGGGCGCAGGTGCTGCTGCAGTACTACCAGTTCCTCCGGCTCGGCCGGGAGGGCTACACCGCCGTCCAGCAGGAGTGCCAGGACGTCGCGATGTTCCTGGCGCACGGCATCGGGGAGCTGGACGCCTTCGACCTGTGGAACGACGGCTCGGACATCCCGGTGTTCGCCTGGCGGCTCGCGGCCGGCCACACCGGGAACTGGAACCTGTACCACCTGTCCGACCGGCTGCGGATGAAGGGCTGGCTGGTGCCCGCGTACCCGATGCCCGACGACCTGGGCGACATCACGGTGCAGCGCGTCGTCGTGCGGAACGGCTTCAGCCGGGACCTCGCGAACGACCTGCTGAACGACATCCGGGTCGAGACGGCGTGGCTCGACAGCCTCACGTCGCCGATGCCCGCCCAGGCGCAGGCGACCGGGTTCCACCACTGAGGGGAACGGGGGCCGGGCGGAGGTGCCACGGTGACCACGCAGGCTCCCGGCACGGTCCGGGCGCGACGGCTGCGGCGCGAGGCGTGGGGCTTCGTCGCGGGCTCCCTGTGCTTCCTGCTCGGGGCGCTCCCGCCCTACGCGGACCGGGTGGGGGCGGTCGCCACGGACGCGACGTTCGTCGTCGGGTCGGTGTTCTTCACGACCGCGGCGGTGATCCAGCTCGTGCTGAGCGGCCGCCGCCCGCCACGCCGCGGGACGGCACCGGCCGACCGGTGGGACTGGTGGGGGTCGGCGGTGCAGCTCGTGGGGACGCTGCTGTTCAACGTCAGCACCGCCGTCGCGCTCGCCGCCGCCCTGGACGACCCCGGCCGGATGGGCGCGGGGTGGCGGCCCGACGCCTACGGGTCGGCGGCGTTCCTCGTGTCCAGCGCGTGCGCGGTCGTCGCGACGCGGGACCGCGGGGACCTGTGGGACACCGACGCGCGCACGTGGCACGGGACGTGGCTCAACGCCGCGGGCTCGGTCGCGTTCGCGGCGTCGGCGGTCGGCGCCTACGTCGCCCCCGGCGACGCCTCCGAGCTCAGCGCCTGGTGGGCGAACGCCGGGACGGCCGTCGGGGCGGTCTGCTTCCTGGTCGCCGCGCTGCTGTCGCGCCGGTCCGCCGGCTGACAGGACAGGTCCGGCCCCGGCGGCTCAGCGGCCGCCCGGACCGGTCATCGCGTGCACCACGGCCGCCGGGCAGTCCGGGTCCGGGAGCACGACCGCCCGCAGGTCGACGGAACGGATGCAGGTGCACGGGACGAGGCTCATGGCGGGCTCCGCAGGCAGGTGCGCCGCCCCGGTGACGGCCGCGCTGATGCCCTCGGTATCGGCACCGTGCGCCCGTCCGCGAGGAGTCCGCGCCCGGACGCGCCGCGGCCTCCACCCCCCAGGGGACGGGGACGGAGGCCGCGGCCGTGCTCCCACCTGCCGGGTCAGGGCCGGCCGGTGGCCTCGGTGCCGTGCGTGCCCTCCGCGTCGAGCTCCTCGTGGCGGACAGCCTCGGTCACCTGGGTCTCCTCGGTGACGGCGTCCTTCTCGAGCCGGACGCGCTCGACCGGGACGGTCTCCTTCTCGACGACGGGCCGCTCCTCGGTCAGCACGACCTCGTGCTCGGACTCGGTCAGCTCGGGGCCGGACAGGGCGTCCCCGCGGTTCGCGTCCGTGATGGGCTCGCGCTCCAGCCGGACCTCCTCCCGCGTGACCGGGACGGTCACGGTCTCCTGGTCCGTGACGACGTACTTCCGCAGCCGTGCGCGGCCCGCCTCGCGGCGCTCCGTGCCGACGTGCAGGCGCTCCTCGGACACGGTCATCGCGTCGTCGCCGGTGTCGCGGGTGCCGGACGCGGCGGTCATGTCGTCCCGGGTGGTGTCGCCGGCCGTGTCGCGCTCCGTGTCCCGCGCGGTGTCCCGCTCCGTGTCCCGGCCGACACCGGCGTACGTGCCGGTCCCGGCGTCCCGGGTCTGCCGCGAGGCGTCGTCGTCGGTGCCGCCGCCGGACGCCATGCCGTAGTGGCGGTACAGCGCCTGCTCCTCGTCCGGGGACAGATGACCGTCGACGTCGACGCGCGGCGCGTCCTTCACCTGGGCCTTCGTGTACGCGACCCGCAGGGCGTCGCCCTCGACCGTCGCGCCCTGGAGCGGCACGAACGACTCCGAGGTGCCGAACAGGCCGGTGTGCACGGTGACCCAGTCGGGCTCGCCCGTCTGGTCGTCGAGGTACACCTGGCCGACCTTGCCGATCTTGTCCCCGTGGCTGTCCGTGACGGTCCCGCCGGAGATGGTCTGGATCTGGTCCTGCGTCAGCATGGTGCGCTCCGATCCGCGGACGGTCGTGACGTCCCTCTGCTCGAGAAGTGATCGCCGTCGCACTGCGCCCATTGCAGGTCCGTCCGCGGGGCCCCGCAACCGGCCGGGACGCGTCGGCGGGCGCTGTCGCGTCGCCTCGCAGATGAGCCGCCGAAAACTCGTCAGACCGGTGTCACGGGGATCTCGTCGTCGCCGCGCCCGGCCTCCGAGGCGCGGCGCGCGCGGCTGCGGTCGAGCCAGCGCATCGCCGGTGTGGACGCCACGCCGTGGACGAGCACGGACCCCACGACGACGAGCGCGGCGACCGCCCAGAGCCGCTCCTCGTCCGGGAAGTCGCCGTGCTCCAGCGCGTACGCGACGTAGAAGAACGTGCCCACCCCGCGCACGCCGAAGAACGCGACGACCCGGCGCTCCCAGGGCCCGGTGCGTCCCCCGAGCAGGGCGACCCAGCCGGCCAGCGGCCGCACCACCAGCAGCACCGCCAGCGCGACGAGCACCTCGACCCACCCGACCCCCGCCAGGACGCCCCGCACCAGGGCACCGCCGAGCAGCACGATCACCGCGACCGTGAGCAGCCGCTCGACCTGCTCGACGAAGCTGTGCAGGACCCGGTGGTAGCTGTGGTGCCGCTCCGCCGTCCGCAGGGTCACGGCGCAGACGAACACCGCGACGAACCCGTAGCCCTCCGCGAGCTCCGTCGCGCCGTACGCCAGGAAGGTGGCGGCGACCGCGACGAACCCCTGCGCGTGCTCGGTGAGCCGCACCCGGTCCGCGAACGCGGAGAAGAACAGCCGGCCGAGCAGCCAGCCGACGACGATGCCGCCGAGCACCCCGATGCTCAGCCGCCACAGCACGTCCACGAGCAGCCAGTGCCCGAGCCAGCCGGCCGGCGCGAGCCCCGCCAGGCTCACCGCGATCGCCGCGTAGGTGAACGGGAACGCGAGGCCGTCGTTGAGGCCGGCCTCCGACGTCAGGGCGAACCGCGCCTCGTCGTCCACCGCGCCGGGGTCGTCGACCGGCTCGCTGACCTGCACCTCCGTGGCGAGCACGGGGTCCGTGGGCGCGAGCACGGCGCCCAGCAGCATCGCGCTCGCCGCGCCCAGGCCCAGCACGCCCCACCCGAGCGCCGTCACCGCGACCATCGACAGCGGCATCGTGATCGCGAGCAGCCGCCAGGTCGTGCCCCAGGCGCGCCGGCCGGGCGGGCGGTTGATCGCGAGCCCCGCGCCCATCAGCGACACGACGACGCAGACCTCGGTCAGGTGCAGCGCGACCGCGCCGTGCTCGACCGGGTCGGGGTCCGGCAGACCCGGCATCAGCCAGAACGCGAGGGCCCCCGCGCCGAGGAACACCGTCGGCATCGACAGCGGGAAGCGGCGCAGCGCGCGCGGCAGGACGGCGGCGGCGAGCGTCGCCACCCCGATCGCGAGGAACCCGGCCGCGGTGCCGTCGAGGGCGATCACCGCGCAACGGTAGGCCCGCGGCCCCCGCACGGCGCGCCGGCTGCGGGGACGCCGGCTGCGGGGACGCCGGCCGTTCACCGTCCCGTCGCCGCCGCCGGTTAGCCTCGTGGTGCGCACCGCCCGGTGCACCCCCGCGAACGGAGCCCCACGTTGAGCCTGCGTCCCGACGACACCGCCGCGGTCACCGCGCCCGGCACCGCCACGCTCCCCGCAGCCGTGCTGTGGGACATGGACGGCACCCTGGTGAACACCGAGCCGCTGTGGATGGCCGCCGAGACCGAGCTGGTCGAGTCCTGGGGCGGCACCTGGACGCACGAGGACGGGCTGACGCTCGTCGGCAACCCGATGAAGGTGTCCGGCGCGATCCTGCAGGGCCGCGGCGTGGGGCTGACCGTCGACGAGATCGTCGACTTCCTCAACGGTCGCGTCGCCGCGGCCGTCGCGGAGCGGACGCCGTGGCAGCCGGGTGCGCGGGAGCTGCTCACCGCGCTGGCGGAGGCCGGCGTGACGCAGGCGCTCGTCACGTCGTCCTACCGGGAGCTCGCGGACCCGTTCGCCCGCGTCGCCGGGGTGTTCGCCGCGGTCGTCGCGGGGGACGAGGTCGAGCGGCCCAAGCCGGACCCGCAGCCGTACCTCCTGGCCGCCGAGCGCCTCGGGGTCGACATCGCGGACTGCGTGGTCGTCGAGGACTCGCCCGCCGGCATCACCTCCGGCGTGGCCTCGGGCGCGCACGTGCTCGCCGTCGAGGTGTTCCGCGAGCTGCCGGACCTGCCCGGCCTCAGCACGACCGGGTCCCTCACGGACGTCACCGTCGCCGACCTGGGCAGCATCGGCGCGGGGAGGGTGCTCGACCTCCTGCACTGAGCGTCCCGCCGGAGTGCGAGCCGGCGGCGCTCAGGACGCGGGCGCTCAGGCCGCGGGCGCTCGGGCCACGGCCGCTCAGGACGCGGGCGTCAGGACCCCCGGGTCGGGCGGCGGCGCGATCGGGGTGATCCCGATCGCCCGCTCGACGGCGCCCTCGGGGATCTCCGGCGGCGTGCCGCCCCACGCGGGGCACACGGCCTGGTGCGCGCACCAGTCGCACAGCCGGGACTTCCGCGGTCGCCACTCGCCGGTGCGGGCGGCCTCCTCGATCTGCCCCCAGAGCGACCGCAGCCGCAGCTCCAGGGTCCGCATCTCCGCCTCGGACGGCGCGTGCCGCAGGATCTGTCCGTCGCCCAGGTAGACGAGCTGCAGCATCTTCGGCAGCACGCCGCGCTCGCGCCACAGCACGTAGGCGTAGAACCGCATCTGGAACAGCGCGGACCCCTCGAAGCCGGGGTTCGGCGACTTCCCGGTCTTGTAGTCGACCACCCGCAGCGCACCGTCGGGCGCGACGTCGAGCCGGTCCACGATGCCGCGCAGCTGCGGGCCGTCCTCCATGAGCGTCCGGACCGCGAGCTCCCGGTCGCCGGGCTGCAGGCGGTTCGGGTCCTCCAGGGTGAAGTACGTGTCCAGCAGCAGGCGGGCGCTCCCGATCCACGCCTCGCGCTCCTCGTCGGTCGCGAACAGCGTCACGACCTCGGGCGAGCGCTCGAGCAGCCGGTCCCAGGCCTCCGGGACGAGGGCGTGCGCCGCCGCCGGGGTGCGCTCGCCCAGCGGGAGGTCGTACAGCCGCTCCAGCACGGTGTGCACCATCGTGCCGCGGGCGGCGGCGAGGCTCGGCGGCTCCGGCCGCTTGTCGACCACCCGCAGGCGGAACAGCAGCGGGCACTGCTGGAAGTCGTTCGCGCGCGACGGCGACAGGCCCGGGACCCGGGGCTCGGCAGCCACCTCGACGTCCCCGGCGTCGGCGCCGTCGGCGGACACGGGGGCGAGGAGCTGCGGGTCGGTGGTCGTCACGGTGACGAGCCTAGGCGGCACCACCGACACGCCCCGCACGGCCGTCCCAGGTCCGCCCCGTAGCCTGACCCGCGTGGCGGAGAGAACGCGGGGCTGGGTCGTCGGACGAGTGGCCGGGGCGCCCGTCGTCCTGACCCCGAGCAGCCTGCTGATGGTGGGCCTCATCGCCCTGCTGTTCGCACCCACCATCCGGGCCCGCGCCCCGTGGCTCGGCAGCGGCACCACCTACGTCGCGGCGCTGGTCGTCGCCGCGCTGCTGCTCCTGTCGATCCTGGTGCACGAGCTCGCGCACGGGCTGACCGCCCGGTCCCGCGGCCTGCAGGTGCAGGAGTACGCGCTGACGCTCATCGGCGGGCACACCGCGTTCGGCGGCCGGATCACCCCGCTGACCGGCGGGCTGGTCGCGGTGGTCGGCCCGGTCGCGAACCTGCTGCTCGCCGGCGTGCTGCTCCTGCTCGGGCAGCTCGCCGAGCCCGGGGGCGTCGCCGCGCTCGTGCTCGACGCCGGCGCGTACAGCAACGCGTTCGTCGGGCTCTTCAACCTCGTGCCGGGCCTGCCGCTCGACGGCGGCCAGGTGCTGGAGTCCGTGGTGTGGGGCCTCACCGGCGACCGGCGCCGCGGGACGCTCGTGGCGGGCTGGGCCGGCCGGGTCGTCGCCGTGGTGTTCGTCGTGTGGGTCCTGCTGCTGCCGCTCGCCCGCGGGGGCCGGCCCGACCTGATCGGCGTCGCGTGGGCCGCGGTCGTCGGCGCGTTCCTGTGGTCCGGTGCGACCCAGGCGATCAGGACAGCGCGGACCTCGCGGGCCGTCGACGCCCTGCACGTCGGCGCGGTCGGCGTCCCGGCGGTGGGCGTCCCCGCTACCGCGGTCCTCGCCCAGGCGGACGCCGCCCGCGGGCAGGCCGGTGCCGACGCCGTCGTGCTGCTGTCCCCGGACGGGCGCCCCGCGGCGTACGTCGACCCGCAGGCGGCGAACGCCGTGCCGGCGGCGGACCGCTGGCAGGTGCCGCTCACCGCGGTCTCGGTCACGCTGCCGGCGGGGGCGGTGCTCGACGCGTCGCTGCGGGGCACCGACCTGGTGCAGGCCGTCGCCGCCACGTCCCGCTTCGCGCCCGTCATGGTCGCCGTCCAGGACGGGCGCGTCGTCGCCCTCGTGCGCAGCGCCGACGTGGCGAGCGCGCTGCGCCCGTGAACCGCCGTCCCTGAGCCGACGCCCCCGAACCGGCGCCGCTGGACCCGCGCCCTGGACACCGGCCCGGACCGCGCCTCCTAGACTCGGTCCCCGTGACCGACCAGACCCCCGCGGCCGCCTGCACACGATCACGCTGGCGCCGGGCGCGACGTTCCACACCCACAAGGGCTACTTCCGGCACGACGAGCTGATCGGCGCGCCCGAGGGCACCGTCGTGACGAGCAACGGCGGCGTCGAGTACCTCGCCCTGCGTCCGCTGCTCAGCGACTACACGCTCTCGATGCCGCGCGGCGCCGCGGTGGTCTACCCGAAGGACGCGGGCCAGATCGTCGCGATGGCCGACATCTACCCGGGCGCCCGCGTCGTCGAGGCCGGGGTCGGCTCCGGCGCGCTGACCCTGTCCCTGCTGCGCGCGGTCGGCGACGGCGGCCGGCTGCACTCCATCGAGCGCCGCGAGGACTTCGCCGCGATCGCCCGCGGCAACGTCGAGACGTTCTTCGGCGGCCCGCACCCCGCCTGGCGGCTGTCCGTGGGCGACCTGTCCGACGTGCTGCCCGTCGCGGAGGCCCCCGGCGAGGTCGACCGGGTCGTGCTCGACATGCTCGCGCCGTGGGAGAACCTCGACGCCGTCGCCACGGCCCTCGCACCGGGCGGCGTGCTCATCGCGTACGTGGCGACCGCCACGCAGCTGTCCCGCCTCGCGGAGGACGTCCGGGCCGACGGCCGGTACACCGAGCCGCAGGCGTGGGAGTCGATGGTGCGCGGCTGGCACCTGGAGGGCCTGGCCGTGCGGCCGCAGCACCGGATGATCGGCCACACCGGGTTCCTGCTCACCACCCGGCGCCTCGCGGACGGCGTCGAGCCGCCGCTGCGCAAGCGCCGCCCCGCCAAGGGGTCGCAGCCGGGGGAGGCCGCGCTGGTCGACGACGCGGGCGACGTCGTCAGCAGCCGCTCGTTCCAGGACATCCCCGACGCGGAGTGGACGCCGGAGGCCCTCGGCGAGCGCGCCGTGTCGGACAAGAAGGTCCGCCGGGTGCGCCGCGACGTGGGTCAGGGCCCCGAGCAGGACTGACCGCAGGACTGACCTCAGGACGACCCGAGCTCGCCCGGCGAGGCGCCCGTCCTGCGATTGACACGTGTGGTTAGGGTTCCCCCACGAACACCGCACACCGCCGTGAGGTCGACCCGCGATCGGAGGTACCGCGATGACGGAACCGACAGCACGCGACCTGCAGCGCGAGCTCGCGCTCCTGGCCGCCAAGAACGAGCGCATGTCCGACGCGCTCGTGGCGGCGCGTGACCAGATCATCGAGCTCAAGCGCCAGATCGACGACCTCGCGAAGCCTCCGGGCACGTTCGCCACGTTCCTGACCGCCCGCGAGGACGGCACCGTGGAGGTCGTCTCCTCGGGCCGCAAGATGCACGTCGGGACCAGCCCCGCGGTCGACGTCCACCGGCTCCGGCCGGGCCAGGAGGTCATGCTCAACGAGGCCCTCACCGTGGTCGAGGCCGGCGGGTACGAGCAGGTCGGCGAGCTCGTCACCGTCAAGGAGCTCCTGGGTCACGACCGCGCCCTGGTCGTCGGCCGCGGCGACGAGGAGCGGGTGGTCCGCCTCGCCGGGCAGGTGCGCGACGGCTCCGTGCGCGTCGGGGACGCGCTGACCGTCGAGGCCCGCAGCGGGTTCGTGTTCGAGCGGGTGCCGCGCGCCGAGGTCGAGGACCTCGTGCTCGAGGAGGTCCCCGACATCGACTACCGGGACATCGGTGGCCTGGGGCCGCAGATCGAGGCGATCCGCGACGCGGTGGAGCTGCCGTTCCTGCACCCCGAGCTGTTCCGCGAGCACGGGCTCAAGCCGCCGAAGGGCGTCCTGCTGTACGGCCCGCCCGGGTGCGGCAAGACGCTGATCGCCAAGGCGGTCGCCCACTCGCTCGCCGCCACGTCGGCCGCCGCGCGCGGCGAGGAGCTCACCGAGGCGAAGTCGTACTTCCTCAACGTCAAGGGCCCCGAGCTGCTCAACAAGTACGTCGGCGAGACCGAGCGGCACATCCGGCTGATCTTCTCCCGGGCGCGCGAGAAGGCGTCGCAGGGCCACCCCGTCGTCGTGTTCTTCGACGAGATGGAGTCCCTGTTCCGCACCCGCGGCACCGGCGTGTCCAGCGACGTCGAGACGACGATCGTCCCGCAGCTGCTCGCCGAGATCGACGGCGTCGAGCGCCTGGAGAACGTCATCGTCATCGGCGCCTCCAACCGCGAGGACATGATCGACCCCGCGATCCTGCGGCCCGGCCGCCTGGACGTGAAGATCAAGATCGAGCGCCCCGACGCCGAGGGCGCCCGCGAGATCTTCGCGAAGTACCTGACGCCGGACCTGCCGATCCACGCCGACGACCTGGCGGAGCACCACGGCTCCGCGCGCGAGGCCGTCGAGGCGATGATCTCCCGCGCCGTCGAGCGGATGTACTCGGAGAACGACGAGAACCGGTTCCTCGAGGTCACCTACGCCAGCGGCGACAAGGAGGTCCTGTTCTTCAAGGACTTCAACTCCGGCGCCATGATCCAGAACGTCGTGGACCGTGCGAAGAAGTCCGCGATCAAGGACCTGCTCGCGACCGGCCAGCGGGGCCTGCGCGTCGAGCACCTGCTGACGGCGTGCGTCGACGAGTTCAAGGAGAACGAGGACCTGCCGAACACCACCAACCCCGACGACTGGGCGCGCATCTCCGGCAAGAAGGGGGAGCGCATCGTGTTCATCCGCACGATCGTCCAGGACAAGAAGGGCGAGGAGGCCTCGCGCCGGATCGAGAACGTCACGAGCACGGGGCAGTACCTCTAGGTCGCGATCCACACGCGGCCCTGACGCCCCGCACAGCGGCGGCACAGCAGCGGGCGGCTGGATGGTCGTACCCGGTTCACCGGGCGTTCATCCCCGACCCGCGAGGTGCCCATGCCTGCCGCTGCCCTGTTCGCCGCCGACCTCGTCGCCATCGGCGTCCTGACGTTCGCCCTGTACTTCCCGCGCCACCGGAGGCGTGACCTCGTCGTCGCCTTCCTGGGGGTGAACGTCGGCGTCCTGGCCGTCGCCGGCGCGCTGTCGTCCAGCACCGTGGGCGCGGGGCTAGGGCTCGGGCTTTTCGGCGTGCTGTCGATCATCCGGCTGCGGTCCTCCGAGATCGACCAGCGGGAGGTCGCGTACTACTTCGCGGCGCTGGCGCTCGGGCTGATCGGCGGGCTCGGCGGCTCGCTGGGTGTGACGGCCCTGGCGCTGATGGCGCTCGTCCTCGTCGCGCTGCTGGTCGGTGACCACCCGCGGCTGCTGCACCGGTACCGGCAGCAGGTGGTCGTGGTGGACCGGGCGTTCGGCGACCACGCCGCGCTCGTCGCGCACCTGGAGCGGCTGCTCGGCGCCCGGGTGCACAGCGCGACCGTGCAGCGCCTCGACCTGGTGGACGACACGACGGTCGTCGACGTCCGGTACGCCGAGCTGCCGCGCAGTGCCCCCCTCGAGGAGCTCGTCGCCGTGACGCACGGGCCGGGCGAGGCCGCCCCGTCCGCGCTGTCGGCGGTGTCCCGGTGACGGGCGTGTCCCTGGCGCACCTGCCCGGGATCGACCTCGCCGAGCTGCAGGAGACCGCGGCCCTGCAGACCCGCGTCGACCGCAAGTACGTTCTGCCGCTCGCCGCCCTGCCCGCCGTGCTGCGCGCCCTCCCGGACGGCACGCGGCGCCTGGTCATCGACGGCCGGGACACGTTCGGTTACGAGTCGGTCTACTTCGACACCCCGGACCTCGACGCCTTCCGCCTCGCCGCCGGACGACGCCGCCGCCGGTTCAAGGTGCGCACCCGCACGTACCGGGACACCGGCGGGTGCTGGCTCGAGGTGAAGACCCGGGGCGCCCGCGGCACCACGGTCAAGGACCGGCGCGAGCACGACCCCGCCGCCCGGGCCAGCATCGGCGACGCCCTCGGCTTCGTGCTCGACACCCTGCGCCGGCAGGGCGTCGGCGTGCCGGAGGTCGACGGCGCGACCGTGCTCCGGCCGACGCTCACCACGCAGTACCGGCGCCGCACCCTGCACCTGCCCGACGGCGCCCGCCTGACCGTCGACACCGGCCTCGAGTGGCTCGGGCCCGGCCCGTCCGGGCCGAGCGCCGCCGTCCCCGCGCACGCCGTCGTCGAGACGAAGAGCGTCGCGGGTGCGTCGAGCGCCGACCGGGCGCTGTGGGCCCTGGGCCACCGCCCGTCCCGCATCTCGAAGTACGCGACCGGGCTCGTGGTCCTCGACCCGGCGCTCGGCGGCCGGCCATGGCGGCGCACCGTGCGCCGGACCCTGGCCGGCTGACCGCTGCGCGGCCCTCGTCTCGCTGCACCTGCTGCACCTGCTGCACCTGCTGCACCCGCGGCACCCCGTCACACCCCCTTCCACCCCTGGAGATCCCCGTGCGCCGTCCCCGTCCCGTCCTCGCCGTCCCCGCCGTCCTGCTGAGCCTCCTGCTGACCGGCTGCGCGGCCGACGCCGTCGCCGGGACCACCTCCCGGTCGGACAGCGGGGACACCGCCGTCGCCGCGGTCCCCGCCGGCGCCACCGCGGAGGAGGTGCTCGCCGCGAACACCGAGGTGCACGACGTGCAGGATGCGGGCAGCACCGCGGCGACCATCACGCTCGAGGGCGACGCCGCCACGACCGACGCCGACGGCGTCACCGTCGACGACTCGGTCGTCACCATCACCGCGGGCGGCACGTACACGCTCAGCGGCACCCTCGACGACGGGCAGGTCGTGGTCGACGCCGGCGAGGCCGTCGTGCACCTCGTCCTGGACGGGGCGGACCTCACGTCGTCGACGGGCGCGCCGCTCGTGATCAGCAGCGCCGGGGCGGCCGTGGTCGAGCTCGCGGACGGTTCGGAGAACACGCTCGCCGACGCCCCCGCGTACGCGGACGCCGAGGGCGAGGACGTGCCGAACGCGGCCCTGTTCAGCACGGCGGACCTCACGATCACCGGCACGGGGGCGCTCACCGTCACCGGGAACGCGAACGACGGCATCGCGAGCAAGGACGGCCTGGTGATCGCGTCCGGGGACCTCACCGTCGAGGCCGTGGACGACGGGATCCGCGGGAAGGACTACCTCGTGGTGGACGGGGGCACGGTCCGCGTCACCGCCGGCGGCGACGGCCTGACGTCCGACGACACGGACGACGCCACCGCGGGCTTCGTCGCCGTCGCGGGCGGTGACGTCGCGGTGACCGCCGGCGGCGACGGCGTCGACGCGGCGACCGACGTGGTCCTCACGGGCGGCACGCTCGACGTCGAGTCGGGCGGCGGCAGCGGCGCGACGCCCGCGGACGACGTCTCCGCGAAGGGCGTGAAGGGCACGGCGGTGGTCGTCGTCGCCGGCGGCACGACGACGGTGGACGCCGCGGACGACGCCGTGCACTCCGACGGCGCGGTGTCCGTCACCGACGGCGACCTGACCGTCTCGAGCGGCGACGACGGACTGCACGCCGACGTGTCGCTCGACATCAGCGGGGGCACCGTCGACGTCGCCACCTCGTACGAGGGGCTCGAGGCGGAGGCGATCACCCTGGCCGGCGGCGAGGTCACCGTGGTCGCGTCCGACGACGGCGTGAACGCCGCGAGCAGCGCGACCGGCTCCACCGAGGACGCCCAGGGCGACTGGGCCGGTCCGCAGGGCGAGTCGACCGGGGCGGCGAGCCTCGTGATCACCGGCGGCACCGTCGACATCGACGCGGGTGGTGACGGACTCGACGCCAACGGCACGCTGACGATGAGCGGCGGGACGGTGGTGGTGAACGGCCCGACCAGCGACGGCAACGGTGCGATCGACGCGGACGGCACGCCGTCGGTCACCGGCGGCACGCTGGTCGCCGCGGGCTCCTCCGGCATGGCGATGGCGCCCGGCACCGACGGGCAGGGCTGGGTCGCCGCGACCTTCGACACCGCGCAGGCCGCGGGGACGACGCTGGCGGTCGTCGACGCCGACGGCACGGTGGTCGCGACGTTCACCCCGGCGAAGGACATCAGCTCGCTCGTCGTCTCGGCGGCCGGCCTCACCCTCGGCGAGACGTACACCGTCGTCGCGGGGACGACCGGGGCGGGCGACGCGTTCGCGGGGTACACCGCGAACGGCGACGCCTCCGGGGGGACCGAGGTGGCGAGCGTGACCGCGGGCGAGCTCACCGGCGGCGGCATGGGCGGCGGCACGGGCGGCGGCGTGCACGGCGACGACGTGGCTGGACAGCAGCATCGGGTTGGCGTTCGGGCGGCCGGGCTGCAGCACGCCGTACTCGGTCTCGATCCCCATCACGCGGCGCACGGTCACACGGGCCA
>NZ_CATKPC010000025.1:0-50161 GCF_949769265.1 Cellulomonas endometrii
GTCCGCTGCACGACCACGACGACCGTACGCTGACCGCGTGGAGGGTCTGAACGGTCTCGTGGTGCTGCTCGCCGGCGCGCTCGGTCTGGTCACCGGCATCGGTGCCACGCTGGCGTTCCGGTTCAGCCGCCGCGCCCCGCACACGGCGCCCGGGCGGGCGGCGCGGGGGCCCTCCCGCCCCCGGTCCTGGCCGGCGGCCCCCGGGCGGCCCGCGCGGGCGGGGGCGCGCGCCGCGAGGGTGTGCAGCAGCCGCTCCAGGGGCCCCTGGCCGAACGCGACCCGCCAGAGCCAGCACGCCGCGAGCGTGACCGCGAGGAACGTCAGCCACACCGAGGTGTCCGGCTCCCACACCACCCGCTCCCCGAGCCCGGCGATCGCGAACAGCTGCGCCGTGTAGGCCGTGAGGGCCAGCGCGCCGGTGGCGGCGACCGGGGCGACGAGGCGCGGTGCCGCGTCCCCCACGACGAGGCACAGCGCCAGGACGGCGAGGCCGACGCCGGTGTTCGCCACGACCTCCAGGGGCGAGCTCGAGTGCGGCTCGGTGGTCACCAGCGCGGCGAGGGTCCCGCCCGGCTCCACCGCCCGGCTCAGCAGCGCCGACGCCCCGTGGCCGACGACGGCGAGGACGACGCCGGCGCCCAGCAGCCGGCGGCGCACCGCCGCGTCGCGCAGGTCCGACCGCCCGACGGCGAGACCGACCAGCACGTAGGCGAACCACACGAGGGCGGGGTAGTAGTCGCCGACGACGATGTCGGTGAACGCGCGCCCGGGCAGCACCGCGAGCACCGGGGCCACCGCCAGGCGCAGCACCGGCCCGAGCGCCGCGACCGCCGCCGCGCCGACCAGCAGCCGGCGCGGGTCGGCGCCGAGCAGGGGGACGGCCGCCGCGAACAGCACGGCGTAGGTCGGCAGGATCACCACGACCGGCGTGCCGAGCAGGAGCACCGCGACCCCGATGCCGAGCACGGCGAAGGCGCGCACGAGGATCCTTGTCCGGGCCTGCACCCGCCGGACGCCGACGACGGGGGAGGACCCGCCGGAGATCAGAGCCACCGACACCCCGGACAGCAGCACGAACAGCGCCGCGGACCGCCCGTCGACCACCTGCGCGAGCGACCACGGCCACGGGTCGTCCGGTCCGCCCGGCCCGACGTGCGCCGTGATCATCCCGAGCACGGCGAGGCCGCGGGCGACGTCGACCCCCGTGATCCGCTGCATGCCGACACGGTAGCGGCGTCCCGGACGCCGGGCGCCGCGCACGTCGTCCCGCCATCCGGGACGGCCCGTACCGCCTACTGGAACGCACCCCGGCGACCCGCCTAGAGTCGACGGGTGACCGACACGCACCCGGCCGAGGTCTACACCCACGGCCACCACGACAGCGTGCTGCGCTCCCACCGGTGGCGCACCGCGGAGAACTCGGCGGCCTACCTGCTGCCTGCCCTGCAGCCCGGCCAGCGCCTGCTCGACGTGGGCTGCGGCCCGGGCAACCTCACCGTCGACCTCGCGGCCCGCGTGGCGCCCGGGGACGTGGTCGGGCTGGACCGGTCCGAGCGGGTGCTCGACATCGCCCGCGAGGAGGCCGCCCAGGCCGGGGTCGCCAACGTCACGTTCACGCCCGGCGACGCGTACGCGCTGCCGTTCGAGGACGACAGCTTCGACGTCGCGCACGCGCACCAGCTGCTCCAGCACCTGGCCGACCCGGTCGCCGCCCTGCGCGAGCTCCGCCGGGTCACGCGGCCCGGCGGCGTGGTGGCCGTGCGCGACGCCGACTACGCGGGGATGACCTGGTACCCGCCGTCGCCCGTCCTCGACGAGTGGTCCGCGCTGTACCACGAGGTCACGCAGGCCAACGGGGCGGAGGCCGACGCCGGCCGGCGGCTGCACTCCTGGGTCCTCGCCGCGGGCTTCGACCCCGACTCGCTCGTCGTCACCGCCGGTGTCTGGTGCTACGCCTCCGCGGAGGACCGCGAGTGGTGGGCCGGCCTGTGGGCGGAGCGGTGCGTGGCCTCCGACTTCGCGCAGCAGGCCGTCGGGCACGGGCTCGCCGACGAGGTGGCGCTCGAGCAGCTGGCGACCGGCTGGCGCGAGTGGGGCGAGGCCCCCGACGGGTGGTTCGCCGTGCTGCACGGCGAGGTGCTGGCCCGGGTCTGACCGTTAGGGTGAGGCCCGTGCGTATCGCGAGGTTCACCACGGGGGACGACCCCCGCTACGCCCTGGTCGAGGGCGAGCCGGGTCAGGAGCAGCTCGTCGTCATCACCGGCGACCCGATCTACACGCCGGTGCAGCCCACCGGCGAGCGGATCCCGCTCGGCGACGGGGTCCGCCTGCTCGCGCCGGTCATCCCGCGGTCGAAGATCATCGGCGTCGGCCGCAACTACGTGGACCACGCCGCCGAGATGGGCAACGAGGTCCCGGCGTCGCCGCTGCTGTTCCTCAAGCCCAACACCTCGGTGGTCGGCCCGGACGACCCGATCGTGCTGCCCGACTGGACCGAGGAGGTCTCGTACGAGGCCGAGCTGGCCGTCGTGATCGGCAAGGTCACCAAGGACGTCCCGCCCGAGCGCGCCCTCGCGCAGGTGTTCGGCTTCACCGTGGCGAACGACGTGACGGCCCGCGACGCGCAGCGCGCCGACTCCCAGTGGGCCCGCGCCAAGGGCTTCGACTCGTCCTGCCCGCTCGGGCCGTGGATCGTGCCGGGGCTCGACGTCGACGACCTGGCGGTGCGCTCCCGGGTCAACGGCGAGGCGAAGCAGGACGGCCGGACGTCCCAGATGGTCTTCGACGTCGCGTACCTCATCTCGTACATCTCCGAGGCGTTCACCCTGCTCCCCGGCGACGTGATCCTCACCGGCACGCCCGCGGGCGTCGGCCTGCTCGCCGAGCGGGACGTCGTCGAGGTCGAGGTCGAGGAGATCGGCACCCTGCGCAACCCGGTGCTGCGCCGGGGCTGACCGCCTGCCCGCGCGTCGGACCCGGCCCCACCCGCGTCGGGCCGGGCCGGCGCGGCTCGATAGGGTGGACGGCGTGACCTCCGCTGCTCCCGCCTCCCCGGTTCGCGTCCGCTTCTGCCCCTCGCCCACGGGCACCCCGCACGTCGGGCTGATCCGCACGGCGCTGTTCAACTGGGCGTACGCCCGGCACGTCGGCGGCACCTTCGTGTTCCGCATCGAGGACACCGACGCGGCGCGCGACTCCGAGGAGTCCTACCAGCAGCTGCTCGACGCGCTGCGCTGGCTCGGGCTCGACTGGGACGAGGGCGTCGAGGTCGGCGGCCCGCACGCGCCGTACCGGCAGTCGCAGCGGATGGACCTGTACGCCGACGTCGCGCGGCGCCTGCTCGAGGGCGGCTACGCCTACGAGTCGTTCTCCACGCCGGAGGAGGTCGAGGCCCGGCACCGCGCCGCCGGCCGCGACCCGAAGCTCGGCTACGACGGGTACGACCGCGGCCTGACCGACGAGCAGAAGGCCGCCTACCGCGCGGAGGGCCGCGAGCCCGTCCTGCGGCTGCGGATGCCCGACGAGGACGTCACGTTCACCGACCTGGTGCGCGGCGACGTCACGTTCAAGGCCGGGTCCGTGCCGGACTACGTGGTCGTCCGCGGCAACGGGCAGCCGCTCTACACGCTGGTCAACCCGATCGACGACGCCCTCATGGGCATCACGCACGTGCTGCGCGGCGAGGACCTGCTGTCGTCGACCCCGCGCCAGGTCGTGCTGTACCGGGCGCTGCTGGAGCTCGGCGTGGCGACGGTCATGCCGCAGTTCGGCCACCTGCCCTACGTCATGGGCGAGGGCAACAAGAAGCTCTCGAAGCGGGACCCCGAGTCGAACCTGTTCCTGCACCGGGAGCGCGGCTTCACGCCCGAGGGCCTGCTGAACTACCTGTCGCTGCTCGGCTGGTCGATCGGCCCGGACCGCGACATCTTCTCGGTCGCCGAGCTGGTCGAGGCGTTCGACGTCGCGGACGTGAACCCCAACCCCGCGCGGTTCGACCTGAAGAAGGCCGAGGCGATCAACGCCGAGCACGTCCGGCTGCTCGCGCCCGAGGACTTCCGCGACCGCCTGGTGCCGTACCTGCACGCCGCGGGCCTGGTCCCCGCCGACTCGTACGCCGACCTGTCGCCGGAGCACCGCGCCCTGCTCGACGCCGGCGCGCCGCTGATCCAGACCCGGGTCACGCTGCTCGGCGAGGCCGTGGGGATGCTCGGGTTCCTGTTCACCTCCGACGACGCGCTGGTCGTCGAGGAGGACGCCCGGGGCGCGCTGAAGGAGAGCGCCGCCGACGTGCTCGACGCCGCGACCGCCGCGCTGTCGGAGCTGCCCGCGGACGGGTTCACCACCCAGGCCACGCAGGACGCCCTGCAGGCCGCGCTGGTCGACGGGCTCGGCATCAAGCCGCGGTTCGCGTTCACGCCGCTGCGCGTGGCCGTGTCGGGCCGCCGCGTGTCGCCGCCGCTGTTCGAGTCCCTGGAGATCCTCGGCAAGGACTCCACCCTGGCGCGGCTCGCGACGCTGCGCGCCTCGCTGTGACGGCCGCTGTGCCCCCCGCCGTGCCCGGGCCGCCGGTCGACGGCGTCCTGTTCGACGTCGACGACACCCTGGTCGACACGCACGGGGCCTTCGCCGCGGCGCTCGCCGCCGTGAGCCGGCGCTGGCTCCCGGAGCTCGACCCGGCGCGGGACGGCGAGGTGCTGGACCACTGGCGCGCCGACTCCGGCGGCCGCTACCGCCGGTACACGCGCGGCGAGGTGTCGTACCGCGAGCAGCGGATGGCCCGCGCCAACGACCTGCACGCGACGTTCGGCGGGCCGGCGCTCGACGACGCCGCCTACGACGAGTGGAACGCGCTGTTCGAGGAGCGGTTCCGCGCCGCCTGGGCCGCGCACGCCGACGCCGCCGCGGTGGTCCGGCGGCTGCTGGACGCGGGCGTGAAGGTCGGCGCCCTCACCAACGCCGCGACGGAGTACCAGATCGCGAAGCTGACGCACGCGGGGCTGGCGCAGGACGTCCCGCTGCTGGTCGGCGTCGACACCCTCGGGTTCGGCAAGCCGGACCCGCGCGTGTTCGCGGAGGCCTGCCGCCGGCTGGGCACCGAACCCGGCCGGACCGCGTACGTGGGCGACGAGCTGGACGTCGACGCCCGCGCCGCCGTGGCCGCCGGGCTGCGGGGGGTGTGGCTGGCCCGGCCGGGCCTGGGCGCGAAGGACGCGAACGGCACCGCCGCGCTGCCGACCGACGTGGTGATCGCGTCGCTGGACGAGCTGCCGGCGGTGCTCGGGCTCTGACGGCGGGGCCGGCGCGGGCCGGCGCGGGTGAGCCCAGGTCAGCGCGGGTCAGCGCGCGGCGGTGCGCACCGCGCGGAAGCAGTCCGTCCGGTAGGGCATCGCGACGACGTCGCGCCCGCGGAGCTCGGGGTGCGTGGCCGCCAGCTCGTCGATCTCCGCCAGCAGCGCCTCGCGCGCGTCCTCCGGGAGGGTCAGCACGTGCGAGCGGCTCGCGGCGAGCGCCCGCAGCGACGACGGCGCCACGGGGTCCGTCCACCGCACCTGCCGGTGCTCGACGGGGCCGAACATCGGTCCGAGGGCCGGGGCCCCGCTGATGGTCCGCAGCGGGTCGTCGCGGTGCAGGATCTCCTCCACCTCGGCGACCCACCCGGCACCCGCCTCGGTGTCCCGGACGTTCCACAGCAGCGCCAGCGTGCCGCCGGGCCGCAGCACCCGGGCCAGCTCGGCGGCCGCGCGCGGCGGGTCGAACCAGTGCCACGCCTGCCCGACCGCCACCGCGTCGGCGCTCGCCGCCGGCAGCCCGGTGCCCTCGGCGGTGCCCGGCAGGACGGTCACCCCGGGGAGCGCGGCGTGCAGAGCGTCGCGCATGCCCGGGGACGGCTCGACGGCCGTGACCCGGCGGCCCGGGACGTCCTGCGCGAGGATCCGCTCGGTCAGCTTGCCCGTCCCGGCGGCGAGGTCCACGACGTCCAGGGCGCTGCGGGGCACGCACCACGCGACGGCCTCGTCCGGGTAGGACGGGCGGGCCGTCTGGTACAGCGCGGCGGCGGCGCCGAACGAGGCCGCGCGGCGGGCGTGCTGGTCGTCGTGGGTGGCGTGGCGGGTGGGGGAGGCGGGCTGATCGGTCACGCCTCCGAGACTGCCACCGGGCGTCCGGACAGGCCTCGCGAGCGGCCGGTTTGGAGCCCGCCCGACTGTCCGGTAATGTTCTCGGCCGGTGAGACGTCCGGTTGACGTCGGCCCCCCAACCGCTCGGACGGCGCCCTGTGCGCCGGTCGGTGCTGGTCGCGGGACCGGGATCAACGGGGGTTTTGTCCCATTGGGGTATGGTGTAATTGGCAGCACGAGTGATTCTGGTTCACTTAGTCTAGGTTCGAGTCCTGGTACCCCAGCAAGGCCCGGTGACATTGCCCGCGAGGGCGGACGCCACCGAGTCGAGCAGGATGCTGTAGAGTAGTTCCCGGTCGATCCCCGGTAGGGGAGAGATCGTCCAGGCCCCCATCGTCTAGAGGCCTAGGACGCCGCCCTCTCACGGCGGTAACAGGGGTTCGAATCCCCTTGGGGGTACATCGAGAGGCCGGTCACCATCAGGTGACCGGCCTTTCTGCTTGCCGCACCCATTCCCGGGCTTCCCCCCTGCATTCCTCAGCGATAGCCGAGATCGGCAGTGCGGCGCCGAGGTCGGCAGCCGTAGGTGCCGAACTGGGCCACCGACTGCCGACCTCGGCGCGTCGCGGGTGCGCTACTCCGCGGTGCGGCGCAGGACCTCCGTCAGGCGGTTCGCCGCCGAGACGACGGCCGCGGCGTGCAGGCGGCCGGGCTGGCGGCTGAGGCGCTCGACCGGGCCGGAGATCGAGACCGCCGCGACGACCCGCCCGGACTGGCCCCGGACCGGGGCGGAGACCGACGCCACGCCGACCTCGCGCTCGGACACCGACTGGGCCCACCCGCGGCGGCGGACGCCGGACAGGATCGTGGCGGTGAACTTCGCGCCCTGGAGCCCGCGGTGCAGCCGGTCGGGCTCCTCCCAGGCGAGCAGGATCTGCGCGGCGGACCCGGCGGCCATCGTGAGCGTCGCCCCCACCGGGATCGAGTCGCGCAGGCCGATGGGCCGCTCGGCGGCCGCGACGCAGATGCGCTGGTCGCCCTGCCGCCGGTAGAGCTGGGCGCTCTCGCCCGTGTGGTCCCGCAGCGCGGCGAGCACCGGGCCCGCCGCTGCCAGCAGCCGGTCCTCGCCGGCCGCGCTCGCCAGCTCCGTCAGTCGCGGCCCCAGGACGAACCGACCCTGCATGTCGCGCCCCACCAGGCGGTGGTGCTCGAGCGCGACCGCCAGACGGTGAGCCGTCGGACGGGCAAGATGGGTGGCGTTGACCAGCTGCGCGAGGGTCGCGGGGCCGGCCTCCAGGGCGTTGAGGACAGAGGCGGCCTTGTCGAGTACGCCGACTCCGCTAGAGTTGTCCATAGGTCGATATTGGCGTCTCGAAGGCTGAGACGCAAGTGCGACACCCAGACGGACCCCGGACGGCCCCCCGCCCGGCGAGCGGAGAGGACGGCGACATGGCCGGCACACTGGCGGAGAAGGTGTGGGAGAACCACATCGTGCGGCGCGGCACGGACGGCGCGCCCGACCTCCTGTACATCGACCTGCACCTGGTCCACGAGGTGACCAGCCCGCAGGCCTTCGAGGGGCTGCGGCTCGCGGGCCGGAAGGTCCGCCGCCCGGACCTCACCCTGGCGACCGAGGACCACAACACCCCGACGCTCGACATCGACCGGCCGATCGCCGACACGACGTCGCGGACCCAGATCCAGACCCTGCGGAACAACGCCGCGGAGTTCGGCGTCCGGCTGCACTCCCTGGGCGACGCGGACCAGGGCATCGTGCACCAGGTGGGCCCGCAGCTCGGGCTGACGATGCCGGGCCTGACGGTCGTCTGCGGCGACTCGCACACGTCCACGCACGGCGCGTTCGGCGCGCTGGCGTTCGGCATCGGCACCTCCGAGGTCGAGCACGTGCTCGCCACGCAGACCCTGCCGCTGGCCCCGTTCAAGACCATGGCCATCACCGTGAACGGCGCGCTGCCGCTCGGCGCCACGGCGAAGGACATCATCCTGGCGGTCATCGCGAAGATCGGCACCGGCGGCGGCCAGGGCTACGTCCTGGAGTACCGCGGCGACGCCATCCGGTCCCTGTCGATGGAGGGCCGGATGACGATCTGCAACATGTCGATCGAGGCCGGCGCCCGCGCGGGCATGATCGCCCCGGACGAGACCACGTTCGAGTACCTCAAGGGCCGCCCGCACGCGCCCGAGGGCGCCGACTGGGACGCCGCCGTGGAGTACTGGCGGACGCTGCGCACCGACGACGACGCGACGTTCGACGCCGAGGTGGTCCTGGAGGCCGCGGACCTCGAGCCGTTCGTCACGTGGGGCACCAACCCCGGCCAGGGCCTGCCGCTGTCCGCGACCGTCCCCGTCCCGGAGGAGATCGCGGACGCCAACGAGCGCGTCGCCGCCGAGCGGGCCATCGAGTACATGGGCCTGACGCCGGGCCAGCCGCTGCGCGAGATCGCGGTCGACACGGTGTTCATCGGCTCCTGCACGAACGGCCGGATCGAGGACCTGCGGGCCGCCGCGAAGATCGTCCAGGGCAAGCAGAAGGCCGAGTCGGTCCGGGTGCTGGTCGTGCCGTCGTCCGCGCGGGTGCGCCTGCAGGCCGAGGCCGAGGGCCTGGACAAGATCTTCCTGGACTTCGGCGCGGAGTGGCGCAACGCCGGCTGCTCGATGTGCCTCGGCATGAACCCCGACCAGCTGGCGCCGGGGGAGCGGTCCGCGTCGACGTCGAACCGCAACTTCGAGGGCCGGCAGGGCAAGGGCGGCCGCACGCACCTGGTGTCCCCGCTCGTGGCCGCCGCCACCGCGATCCGCGGGACCCTGTCCTCCGTCTCCGACCTCGGCCCGGACGTCCCGGTGCCGGACGGCTCGCCGCTGCAGGACCTGCAGCCGGCCTGAGCCGCCGACCCCGCCGCCCGAGCCCCCCGACCCCAGGAACGAGATCGTCATGGAGAAGATCACCCAGCACACCGGCGTCGGCGTCCCGCTGCGCCGCAGCAACGTCGACACCGACCAGATCATCCCGGCCGTGTACCTCAAGCGGGTCACCCGCACCGGCTTCGAGGACGCCCTGTTCGCCGCCTGGCGCGGTGACCCGTCGTTCGTGCTGAACCAGGACGCCTACAAGGCCGGCTCCGTGCTGGTCGCGGGCCCCGACTTCGGCACCGGCTCCTCCCGCGAGCACGCCGTGTGGGCGCTCAAGGACTACGGCTTCAAGGTCGTGCTGGCCTCCCGGTTCGCGGACATCTTCCGCGGCAACTCCGGCAAGCAGGGCCTGGTCGCCGGCCAGGTCGCGCAGGAGGACATCGAGCTCATCTGGAAGATCCTCGAGACCGCCCCGGGCACCGAGGTGACCGTGGACCTCGAGGCCCGCACGGTCACCTGCGACGACGTCGTGGTGCCGTTCCAGATCGACGACTACACCCGCTGGCGCCTCCTGGAGGGCCTGGACGACATCGGCCTGACCCTCCAGCACGAGGAGGAGATCACCGCGTTCGAGGCGACCCGCGACGCCTGGCGGCCGAAGACGCTGCCGGCCAAGCACCTGCCGCCGGTGGAGATCAAGGCCGCCCGCCCGGTCGAGCTCGCGATCGGCCGCCGTCCCGGCCTGTAGGACCACGCACCCGACGCCCGGGCCCCGCAGCCGCTGCGCTGTGCGGGGCCCGGGCGTCTGGTTTGTGGAGGTTTGGCGAGCGCTGTGCCGCGCCACCCGCGCGGTGCGCGTCGGCACCCTCCCGGGTGGGTCACCATGGGGGGATGACCGATCTGCTGTACGTCCACGGCGGCACGCCGCTCTCCGGTGAGATCACCGTCCGCGGGGCCAAGAACTTCGTCTCCAAGGCGATGGTGGCGGCGCTGCTGGGCGAGACCCCGAGCGTGCTCCGCAACGTCCCGCAGATCCGCGACGTCGGCGTCGTGACCGGGCTGCTGGAGCTGCACGGCGTGCGGGTCGACGCCGACCCGGAGGGGGGCGTGCTGCGCCTCGACCCCACCGACGTCGAGTCGGCGCACGTGGCCGACATCGACGCGCACGCCGGGTCCAGCCGCATCCCGATCCTGTTCTGCGGCCCGCTGCTGCACCGCCTCGGCGAGGCGTTCATCCCGGACCTCGGCGGCTGCCGGATCGGCGACCGGCCGATCAACTACCACCTCGACATCCTGCGGCAGTTCGGCGCCGTCGTGGACAAGCGCGAGAACGGCATCCACATCCGCGCGCCGCGCCGCCTGCAGGGCACGAAGATCACGCTGCCGTACCCGAGCGTCGGCGCGACCGAGCAGCTGCTGCTCACCGCCGTGCGCGCCGAGGGCATCACGGAGCTGACGAACGCGGCGATCGAGCCCGAGATCATGGACCTGATCAACGTCCTGCAGAAGATGGGCGCGATCATCTCGGTCGACACCGACCGGGTCATCCGGATCGAGGGCGTCGACCGGCTCGTCGGGTTCCAGCACACGGCGCTGGCGGACCGCATCGAGGCGGCGTCCTGGGCGTCGGCCGCGCTGGCGACCGGCGGAGACATCTACGTCCGCGGCGCCACCCAGCCCGAGATGACGACGTTCCTCAACACGTTCCGCAAGGTCGGCGGCGAGTTCGTCATCGACGACGAGGGCATCCGGTTCTTCCACCCCGGCGGCGACCTGTCGTCGATCGTGCTCGAGACGGACGTGCACCCCGGCTTCATGACCGACTGGCAGCAGCCGCTGGTCGTCGCGCTGACCCAGGCCAAGGGCCTGTCGATCGTGCACGAGACGGTGTACGAGAACCGGTTCGGGTTCACCGACGCGCTGCGCGGGATGGGCGCGACCATCCAGGTCTACAAGGAGTGCCTGGGCGGGCGGCCGTGCCGGTTCGGGCAGCGGAACTTCTACCACTCGGCGGTCGTCTCGGGCCCGACGCCGCTGTCCGCCGCCGACATCGAGGTGCCCGACCTGCGCGGCGGGTTCAGCCACCTGATCGCCGCGCTCACCGCCAAGGGCACGTCCGCCGTGCGGGGGATCAGCCTCATCGACCGGGGCTACGAGCGGTTCACCGACAAGCTGGTCGCGCTCGGCGCGGAGTTCGACCGCGACTGACGCGGTACCGCCACGACGACGCCCGCCCGCGCCACGCGCCGGCGGGCGTCGTCGTCCCCGGGTTGCGGCGTCGCGCCGGGCCCCTAGCGTGGGGCTCGGGTCCAGGGTCGGGCCCGTCCGCGCGGCACCGCCGGAGCGCCGCGGTGCCGGACGAAAGGAGCCGTGGTCATGGCGACAGGCGAGACCGGTTTCGACGACGTCACGTTCGACCTCATCTCCGTGCAGTACCACTCGCTCAAGGCCGGGCACGACTACGGGCAGTACGTGCGCGACGCCCGCAACGCCGGCGAGGACGAGATCGCCGAGTTCTTCGAGCGCGTGATGGCCGAGGACTCCGCGCGGGCCCAGCAGTGCCACCAGTTCCTGGCACGGCTCACCCAGCACGGGACGGACGCGACCTCACCGCAGAGCGCAGGGGCCTGAGCGGCGGGGTCCGGCCCGGTCGCGAGGTCGCCCGGCGGGACCGGGCGACCTCGCGGACGGACCGGGCGGGCCGACGTGGCACGCGGACGGACCGGGCAGGCCGACGCGCCCCGGGCCGACGTGGCCCGCGGGGGTCAGGTCCCGGGCCGGTCGCGGAACTCGTTGGCGCTGTGCGGCTCCGCCCCGGACACCCGGGTGACGATCTGCGCGGCCACGTCCCGCAGCTTGGCGTTCCGGTGCTGGGACGCCCGGCGCAGGATCGCGAAGGCCTCCTCGGGGGAGCAGCGGTTCTGCGCCATGATGACGCCGAGCGCCTGGTCGATGGTGGTGCGCGACGCCATGGCCTGCTTCAGGTCGGCGTTGACCCGGGCCTGCTCCTCCACGCGCGCGGCGACGGCGAGCGCGCGTCCGGCGTCCTCGGCGAACGCCTGCACGTCCGCCAGCGTGGCCTCGTCCCACTCGCCGGGCTCCGGCCGGTACAGGTTGATCGCCAGCTCGAGGTCGGGCTCCTCGGCCAGGGACGCGGGCAGCGCCGCCGCCGAGCCGAACCCGGCCGCCAGCGAGGCCTCGCGCCACTGCGCCCACCGGTCGGCGGCCGCGATCTCGGGCACCGTGATCAGGCCGCCGTGCACGGTGGCCTCCAGGCACGGGCCCGCCCCGGCGGCCTGCTCCACGCGGTCGCACTCGGCGCTGCGCTCGTCGGTCGCGGCCGCGACGGTCGGCTGCTGGCGCAGGCGGAGCGTGATGGCGGCCGAGGCCGAGTCGCCGACCCGCTCGGCGGCGCGGTGCACGATCGTGTCGAGCAGCACCTCCAGCGGGACGGCGGTGGCGAGCATGCTGTGCATCTCCCCGAGCGCGACCGTGCGCCACTCCTCGTGGACGGAGCCGTCACCGTCCACGGACGGGGTCGCCACGGCCCTCATCGCCCGGCGGGGCCGCGTCCGGGGCGCTGCCGCTGCTCGGGCCCGTCGGCCGGCTCGGTGTAGGCGTCCTCGGGCCCGTCGCCCTCGGACCCCGGCGTGCTCTGCTCGGCCACGTCGTCGGGGTCGCCCCCGGGCAGCACGCCGTCGGGGCGGTCAGCCGCATCCTGGCTCACGTCGTCCTCCTCCGTCTCGGATGGGAGACATGCTGCTGCCGGGGCGTGCTCACCGCATCTCGGCGGGCTCGGGCGCCGTGCCGTGCGGCGGCACCATCCGCAGCGCCACGCCGGCGTGCTCGCACCGCCGCCGCAGCCGGGAGATGTGCAGCGCGGCGACCGGGCCGAGCCGCTGCAGGGCGGAGGCGTCCAGCACGAGGGTGCCGCGCGACGGGACGGCGCGCAGCGCCTCGGACAGCCCGGTCACGAGCGCGGGGGCGGTCGAAGCGTCCACCTCGCCCTCCAGCCGCACGAGCACGACCCGCCCGTCCTGCGCGTGCCGGACGTCGAGCTGCGCCGGCAGGTGCGGGTGGGCGTGCAGCGAGCCGTCGAGCGCCGCCGCGGTCGCCCCCGGCACGTCGGCGAGGCTCGCGAGGGCGGTGTCGAGCAGCTCGCGCGGGTCGACCGCGGCGCGGCGGCCCGGCAGCGCCTCCAGCAGCCGCTCGGCCAGGGCCCGGACCTTCACGTTGAGGTGCTCGGAGTGCCACCGCAGGAACTCGAAAGCCGCGGCGCCGTCGATCCCGTACGCCAGCATGACGGCGCCCTTGGCCTGGTCGATCACCTCGCGGGAGGCGATGGCGGCGGTCAGCATCTCGTCGGCCCGCCGGGCGGCGGTGGCGCCGATCTCGGCACCGAGGTCGATGAGCAGCCCGAGCTGCTGGCGCGCGGGGGCGTCGGGCGTGTCCGCCTGCGCGTCGAGCGAGCCGTCCCCGGTGCGGGTGCCGCGCGGGTCGGCCTCGCCGGCGAGCACCGCGAGCACCACGCGCTCCTCGCCGGCGGCGTCGAGCAGGCGGTAGCGCGCGGTGCGCCCGGCCGCGGGCTCGGTGGGCGCGCCGCGCAGGACGGACTCGAGCCCCGCGCGGTCGTCGCGGTGGCAGTGGGCGAGCATCAGGGCGGTCGAGGGGACGACGTCCCCCGGCTGGAAGCCGTGGATGCGGTAGACGGGCTCGGACCACGCGAGCGACTCGCCGTCGCTGAGGATGTGGAACGTGCCCGGTACGGAGGACCGGGACTCCGCCCGGGTCGACGGTCGGGTGGTGAGGGACATGCGTGCTCCGAAGCCGAGGCGCGACCGTGTCTCTGCACGTCACGCCGGGTTTCTCGCGCGGCTCGCTTCGTCCCAACGATGCGCGGCGGCCCCGGGGGTGAACCGCGGTGACCAGGACCGATACTGCCTCATCCGGGCGTGGCGCGCACGCCGAGGCCGTCACCGGCGGTGCGGGCGCGCTCGCCCCGGGCGCGCCCGCGGGGCCCTGCTGCCCGCCAGGTAGCATCGGCTCCCGTGCACCCGCCCCGCGCCAACCGCGCCTACCGCAACGTCGCCCGCGTCCTGCGCCCCGTGCTCTACGCGATCACGCGGCGGGACTGGCGGGGCACGGAGCACCTGCGCCTGCCGGCGGGCACCGGGTTCATCGCCGCCGGGAACCACATGTCGAACGTCGACCCGATCACGTTCGCGCACTACCTGTACGACAACGGCGTCGCCCCGAAGATCCTCGCGAAGTCGTCGCTGTTCGGGGTCCCGGTGCTGGGCTGGGTGCTGCGCACGTCCGGGCAGATCCCGGTGTACCGGAACACCTCGCGGGCGGGCGACTCGCTGAGCGCCGCGGAGGCCGCGCTGGCCGAGGGGGAGTGCGTCGCCGTGTTCCCCGAGGGCACGCTGACCCGGGACCCGGACCTGTGGCCGATGGTCGCGAAGACCGGCGTGGCCCGCCTCGCGCTGACCTCCCGGGTGCCGGTCGTGCCGATCGCGCAGTGGGGCGCGCAGGACCTGCTGGGCCGGTACAAGAAGCTGTTCAAGCCGTTCCCGCCCAAGAGGATCACCGTCGTCGCGGGCCCGCCCGTCGTGCTCGACGACCTGTACGACCGGCCGCTCGACGCCGCGACGCTGCGCGAGGCCACCGAGCGGGTCATGGCGGCGATCACCGCCCTGCTCGCGGACGTGCGCGGCGAGACGCCCCCGGCCACCCCCTACAACATGCGGCGTCCGGGCGGGACGTCGACGGACCTCACGTGACGCGCGCCGCCGTGCTGGGCGCCGGCGCCTGGGGGACGACGTTCGCCGCGGTGCTGGCCGACGCGGGGTGCGACGTCACCGTCTGGGGCCGGGACGCCGCCGTGTGCGCCGAGATCGCGCGGGACCGCCGGAACAGCCGCTACCTGCCGGGCACCGACCTGCCGGAGCGCGTCACCGCAGACCCGGACGCGGCGTCCGCCCTCGCCGGCGCCGACGTGGTGGCCGTCGCCGTCCCGTCGCAGTCCGCGCGGGCCACCCTGGCGCCGCTCGCCGGGGCGCTGGCGCCCGGGGCGGTCGTCGTGTCCCTGATGAAGGGCGTCGAGCTCGCCACCGACCGCCGGATGAGCGAGGTCGTCGCCGAGTCGCTCGACCTGCCCGGCGCCCGCGTGGCCGTGCTGTCGGGGCCGAACCTCGCTTCCGAGATCGCCGCGCGGCAGCCGACCGCGACCGTCGTCGCGTCGACGGACGCCGGTGCCGCCGAGCGGGTCGCCGCCGCCTGCGCGACCGGGTACTTCCGGCCGTACACGAACGACGACGTGGTCGGGGTCGAGCTGTGCGGCGCCGTGAAGAACGTCATCGCGCTCGCGGTCGGCATCTCGCAGGGCCGCGGCCTCGGCTACAACACGATGGCCACCGTCATCACCCGGGGCCTGGTGGAGATCACCCGGCTCGGGCTCGCGCTCGGCGCCCGGGCGGAGACGTTCCCCGGGCTCGCGGGCATGGGCGACCTCATGGCGACCTGCGCGTCCCCGGACTCGCGGAACCACCGGCTCGGCCTGCACATCGGCCGCGGGATGACGCTGGACGAGGCCGTCACCGCGACCGGCGGCACGGCGGAGGGCGTGAAGAGCTCGAGGTCCGTGCTCGACCTGGCGGAGCGCGCGGGCGTCGAGATGCCGATCACCCAGGCGGTGGTCCAGGTGCTGCACGAGGGGCTGCCGGTCGACGCGCTGGCGCCGCTGCTGCTGGGCCGCCCGCGCAAGGCCGAGGGCCTCTAGCCCTCCGCGACCACGGCGGGTGCGGGCTGCACGACCGCGGACACCAGCGCCTCGATGGCGAACTCGCTCGCGCGCGCCAGCTCCACGTCGTCCCGCGCCAGCAGCCACTGCACCTGGAGGCCGTCCATCACGGCGAGGATGCTCGCCGCCGCGCGGTCGACGGTGTCGGGGGCCTCGATGCCCCGCGCCTCGCACACCACCCGGAACGCCGCGGCGATCTCGCCCCGCAGCGTGCGGTACCGGTCCTCGAAGTACGCGCGGCCGGGGTGGTCGTCGGTGACGGACTCGGCGGACAGCACGGCGTAGGTCTGCACGATGCCGGGGCGCTGCTCGTTGGCGAACGCGGTGCGCACCAGGTGCCGGAACAGCTCGATGCCGTCGGGGATCCGCTGCTCGGCGAGGCCCTCCACGTCGGTCTCGTCGCGGTACCGCAGCACCTCGACCAGCAGCTGGTCCTTGGACCCGAAGTGGTGCAGGATCCCGGCGTGGGTCATGTCGACCTGCTCCGCGATCTCGGTGAGCGGGCCGTTGTTGTACCCCTTGCTGCCGAACGTGGTCATCGCGGCGCGCAGGATGCGCCGTCGGCGCTCCAGCGTCTCCGGTCGTGGCCGGGGGGACCGCTTGGGCGAGCCCATGACTTCCTCATTCCTGCGGGCGCCGGGGTGCCGCGCGCCTGCGGGGCGCGCGCCGCCGATTCTAGGGCGCCCGCGTCGTGGCGGCGGGGACCTGCGGTCGTGACCAAGTCGTGACCCTGCACGTCGACATCGACTTACTGACAGTGTAGTAACGTTCCGGCCAGCACGATCGCGACGACGCGACGTGGCCTCTGAGCAGCCACCCCGGGCCGCTCGTTTCGAAGGAGAAACCATGAGGATCAAGACACCGGCGGTCGCACTCGGCGTGGCCGCCGCCCTGGCCCTGACCGCCTGCTCCGGCGGCTCCGGCGGGTCGGCGGACGACGGCACCAGCACCGGCGGGGCGGGCGCCGCCCTCACCATCGCCAAGCCCGACGGCGCGATCGCCACCGAGTCGAACAACCCGTGGGTCGGCGACGCGTCGGGCATGAAGCTCGGCTACATCAACGCGATCCTCGAGCCGCTCGGCTTCGTCAACCTGGTCGACCCCACCGACGAGGTCACGCCCTGGCTGGCGCAGGAGATCACCTGGAACGACGACTTCACCGCGGTGACGCTGGTCGCGCGGGACGGCGTCACCTGGAACGACGGCGAGGACTTCACCGCCGACGACATCGCCTTCACGTTCACGCTGCTCAAGGACACCCCGGAGCTCGACAACGCCGCCCTCGGCATCACCGACGTGGCGCTCGACGGCGACACGGTCACGATCAGCTTCGCCGCCTCGATGTTCGCCAAGCAGGACAAGGTCCTGCACAAGCTCATCGTCCCGCAGCACGTCTGGGAGTCCGTCGCGGACCCGGCGACCGACCCGAACCTCGAGCCCGTCGGCACCGGCCCGTACACGCTCACGCAGTTCTCGTCGCAGAGCGTCGAGCTGACCGCGCGCGACGACTACTGGGGCGGCGAGCTGGCCGCGCCGACGCTCTACTACGTGTCGTACAACGACAACACCGCCCTGACCACCGCGCTCGCCAGCGGCGAGGCGGACTGGGCGCAGGCGTTCATCCCCAACGTGCAGTCGGCGTACCTCGACAAGGACGAGGACAACGTCTACTGGGCCGCCGCCGGCCTGGGCATCGACACGATGTTCGTCAACACGCAGACGAAGCCGTTCAGCGACGTCGCGTTCCGGCAGGCCATGAACCTGGTGGTCGACCGCGAGAAGCACCAGGCGATCGCCCGCGAGGGCGGCGTGCCGGAGCTGACCTCCGTGACCGGCCTGCCGACCCCCGCGGGTGACGCGTTCATCGGCGAGGACTACGCGGACGAGTCCTTCGGGGTCGACGTCGAGGGTGCCAAGCAGATCCTCTCCGACGCCGGCTACACCTGGGACGGCGACGCCCTCGTGGACCCGGACGGCGAGCCCGTCACGTTCGAGCTGAGCGTCCCGCAGGGCTGGAGCGACTACGTCACCGGCATCAGCCTGATCGCCGACTCCGCTGCCGAGCTGGGCGTGGAGGCCACGGTCGACACCCCGGACTCCGACACCTGGTGGGCGATGAAGGGCGAGGGCGACTTCCAGGCGATCCTGCACTGGACGGACACCGGCGCCACGCCGTACGACCTGTACAGCGACATCATGGACGGCCGCTGGCTGAAGCCGGTGGGCGAGGCCGCCGACTTCAACTTCGGGCGGTACGACAACCCCGACGCGACCGCCGCGCTGAACACGTACGCGACGGCCACCGACGACGGGGCGCGCGAGGAGGCCCTCGCCGAGATCCAGCGGATCTTCGTCGAGGACGTCCCGGCCCTGCCGATCGGCACGCGCCCGTTCATCGGCGAGTACAACACCCGCAACTACGTGGGCTGGCCGGGCGAGGACGACCCGTACACCAACCCCGACCCGACCCAGCCCTCGGCCGCGCTCATCCTGACGAGCCTCGAGCCCGCGAGCTGACCGGCGCGACGCGGCCGGCGCGGGCCCCACGGCCCGCGCCGGCCGCGCGACGCAGGGCGGCACGAGCAGACGGGAGAGGTGCAGTGGCAGGACAGGACGTGCTGACGGTCTCGGACTTCAGCGTGGTCTACGACGTGGACCCGCCGGTCGAGGCGGTGCGGGAGGTCTCGCTCAGCGTGCGCCGGGGGGAGATCCTCGGGCTGGCGGGGGAGTCCGGGTGCGGCAAGACCACCCTGGCGTACGGGGTGCAGCGGCTGCTCCGGCCGCCCGCGGTGATCTCCGGCGGGACGGCGGTGTTCCACGACGAGTCCGGGCGGGACGTCGACCTCAACGCGCTCAGCGACGAGGAGATGCGCGCGTTCCGCTGGGACAAGGCGTCGATGGTGTTCCAGGGCGCGATGAACGCGCTGAACCCGGTCGTCGCGGTCGGCAGGCAGCTGGACGACGTGTTCAGGACGCACCGGCCCCGGATGAGCCGGGCCGAGCGGCTGGCCGAGTGCGGGCACCTGCTCGACATGGTCGGGGTCGGGAGGGACCGGCTGCGGTCGTTCCCGCACGAGCTGTCCGGCGGGATGCGCCAGCGCGTGATGATCGCGATGGCGCTGGCCCTGCGGCCCCAGCTGATGATCATGGACGAGCCGACGACCGCGCTCGACGTGCTGGTGCAGCGCGAGATCCTGCAGCAGATCTCCGACCTGCGCCGGGAGCTCGGGTTCTCGGTCGTGTTCATCACCCACGACCTCCCGCTGCTGCTGGAGATCAGCGACCGGATCGCCGTGATGCGCGCCGGCCGGGTGGTCGAGCTCGACACCGCCGAGAACATCTACCGCCACGCCCGGCACCCGTACACCCAGCGGCTGCTCGGGTCGTTCCCGAGCCTGACCGGCGACCGCGGCGACTTCGTCCGCACGGGAGGTGCCTCATGACCACCCTCGAGTTCTCCGGCGTCACCAAGAAGTACCGCGTCCGCGGCGCGGGGGAGATGCTCGCGCTCGACGACGTGTCGTTCACCCTGACGTCGGGCCAGACGATCGCGCTGGTCGGCCAGAGCGGCAGCGGCAAGTCGACGATCGCCAAGATCATCACCCGCCTGGAGCGCGCGACCTCCGGGACCGTGCTGCTCGACGGCGCCCCGGTGCCGAGCCGCGGGCGCGGGCTGCGCCGGTACCGGCAGCAGGTCCGCATGGTGTTCCAGGACCCGTTCGCCTCGCTGAACCCGTACCACACCATCCGGCACCACGTGGAGCGGCCCCTGCGGCTCGACCGCGTCGTGCCGTCCGACCAGGTCGAGGCCGAGGTGCACCGTCTGCTCGAGCGGGTGCACCTGGACCCGCGCGAGGTCGTCGACCGCCGCCCGCACGAGCTGTCCGGCGGTCAGCGCCAGCGCGTCGCGATCGCCCGCGCGCTGGCGTCCCGGCCCTCGCTGCTGGTCGCGGACGAGCCGGTGTCGATGCTCGACGTGTCGATCCGGCTCGGCGTGCTCAACCTGCTCGCCGAGCTCCAGCGCGAGTCCCACCTGGGCGTCCTGTACATCACCCACGACCTCGCGACGGCGCGGCACTTCAGCGACCAGATCATGGTGCTGCACCACGGGGTCGTCGTGGAGCGCGGTGCTGCCGACGACGTCATCCTGCGCCCGCAGCACGCCTACACCCGCGCCCTGCGCGACGCCTCACCGGACCCCGACAAGCACTTCGCGGGCCCGGCCACGACGCCGGAGAGGAGCTGACCGCCGTGCGATTCTTCACGCGCCGCGCCGTGTTCTACCTGTTCACGGCCTGGGCGGCCATCACCATCAACTTCTTCCTGCCCCGGATGATGAAGGGCGACCCGGTCTCCGCCTACCTGCAGAAGAACCAGGGGCGGATCAGCCCGGAGGCGGCGTCGTCGCTGCGGACCCTGTTCGGGCTCGACGACGACAAGACGATGCTGCAGCAGTACGTCGACTACTGGGGGCTGCTCCTGCGCGGCGACCTGGGCCGGTCGTTCTCCAAGGGCCTCGCCCCGGTCACGGACGTGATCGGCACGGCGCTGCCCTGGACCGTCGGGCTGGTCGGCATCGCGACGGTGCTCAGCTTCTTCCTCGGCACCGGCGTGGGCGCCTGGATCGGCTGGCGCCGCGGCAGCAGAGCCGACGCGCTCGTGCCGGTCGCGACGTTCTTCTCGACGGTGCCCTACTTCTGGATGGGCCTCATCGCGATCGCCGTGTTCTCCACCGCGCTCGGCTGGTTCCCCGCCTCGCACGCCTACGACAAGGGCAGCGCGCCCGCGTTCAGCGCCGACTTCGTCGGGCAGGTGATCCAGCACGGCACGCTGCCGGCGCTCACCATCGTGCTCGCGTCGCTCGGCGGCTGGGTGCTGGGCATGCGGAACATGATGGTCACCGTCCTCGACGAGGACTACGTCACCGTCGCCCAGGCCAAGGGACTCGCCCCGCGCCACGTGATGCTGAACTACGCGGCCCGCAACGCGGTGCTGCCGCAGCTGTCGTCGTTCGCCCTGTCGCTGGGGTTCATCGTCGGCGGGACGCTCGTCATGGAGCTCGTGTTCTCCTACCCCGGCGTCGGCAAGCTGCTGCTCGACGCGACCACCGCGAAGGACTACCCGCTCATGCAGGGGCTGTTCCTCATCATCACGCTGACCGTCCTGGTCGCGAACATCATGGCGGACGTCGCCTACGCCGTCCTCGACCCGCGCACCCGGCAGACGGAGGGCTGAGCGATGACCTACCCCACCACCACGGTCGAGCAGGCCGCCGAGCCCGCGCCCGCTCCGGGGACCGGCCCGACGCGCACCGGCGGCGGCCTCGGCTCCCGGCTCGGCCGGTCGTTCGCGATGTTCCGCAACGGCAAGTCGCTGACCGGCCTGGCGATCCTCGGGTTCTTCGTGCTGCTGGCCGTCTTCGGCGACCTCATCGCGCCGTACGGGCCGCTCGACAAGGACTTCGACGCGCTGCGCCAGCCGCCGTCGGGGCAGCACTGGCTCGGCACCACCCACATGGGCGAGGACGTGTTCAGCCAGATCGTCTACGGCACCCGCGGCGTGCTGGTCGTCGGCCTCAGCGCGGGCGTCATCGCGACGATCGTCTCCGTGGCGATCGGCGTCACCGCCGGCTACGTCGGCGGCTGGAAGAGCGAGACGCTGTCGGCGCTGACCAACGTGTTCCTGGTGCTGCCCGCGCTGCCGCTGATGATCATCGTCGCCTCCCAGTACGACGACCCGAGCCTGCTGCTCATCTCGGCGGTGCTCGCGATCACCGGGTGGGCCTGGGGCGGCCGCGTCCTGCGCGCCCAGACCATGTCGCTGCGGAACCGGGACTTCGTGCAGGCCGCCCGCGCCAACGGGGAGCCGCTGCACCGGATCATCGCGGTGGAGATGCTGCCGAACCTGACGGCGATCATCGCGTCGAGCTTCGTCGGCACCGTGACCGCCGCGGTGCTCGGGCTGACCACGCTCGCGTTCATCGGGGTCATCCCGATCACCAACCTGAACTGGGGCACCATCCTGTACTGGGCGCAGCAGAACGGCGCGTTCCCCGACTTCTGGTGGTGGTACGTCCCCGCCGGCCTCTGCATCGCCCTGCTCGGCATGGCGCTGTCGCTGATCAACTTCGGCATCGACGAGTACGTGAACCCGCGCCTGCGCTCCGCCGGCGAGCGGGCGCGCGCCCTGCGCAAGAAGGGCCTCAGCCCGGCCGGCACCGTCACCGCCGTCCGCCCCGCCACCTCGCACCCGCACCCGCACGAGCACCAGCACCACGACGACCCCGATCAGAAGGACCCCTCGTGACCGACACCACCACCGCAGCCGCCGCCTACCTCGACGCGACCCTCCCGGTCGAGGACCGGGTGCGGGACCTGCTCGACCGGATGACCCTCGAGGAGAAGGTCGGGCAGATGCTGCAGCTCGACGCCCGGGACGACGTCGCGGACCACGTGCTGCGCCGGCTCGCCGGGTCGATCCTGCACGCGTCCCCGGAGCGGCTGCTGCGGGCGCACGAGCTGGTCGAGGAGACCCGGCTGCGGATACCGCTGCTCGTGGCGGAGGACTGCATCCACGGGCACTCGTTCTGGGTCGGCGCCACGATCTTCCCCACCCAGCTCGGCATGGCCGGCACCTGGGACCCCGCGCTCGTGGAGCAGGTGGCCCGCGCGACGGCCCGGGAGGTCGCGCCGACCGGGGTGCACTGGACGTTCTCGCCGGTGCTCTGCATCACGCGCGATCTGCGCTGGGGCCGCGTCGACGAGACGTTCGGGGAGGACCCGTACCTGATCGGGGAGCTCGCGTCCGCGATGGTCCGCGGCTACCAGGGCGACGGCCTGACCGACCCGACGGCGATCCTCGCCACCGCGAAGCACTTCGCCGGGTACTCCGAGACGCAGGGCGGCCGGGACGCGAGCGAGGCGGACATCTCCCGCCGCAAGCTCCGGTCCTGGTTCCTGCCGCCGTTCGAGCGCGTCGCCCGCGAGGGATGCAGCGTCTTCATGCTCGGCTACCAGACCATGGACGGCGTGCCGATCACGGTCAACGACTGGCTGCTGAACGAGGTGCTGCGCGGCGAGTGGGGCTACACCGGGACCCTCATCACCGACTGGGACAACGTCGGTCGGATGGTCTGGGAGCAGAAGGTGCAGCCCGACTACGCGCACGCCGCCGCCGCCGCGGTGAAGGCCGGCAACGACATGGTGATGACGACGCCGCTGTTCTTCGAGGGGGCGCTGGAGGCCGTCGAGCGCGGGCTGCTCACCGAGGCCGAGCTCGAGCCCGCCGTCGCCCGCATCCTCACGCTGAAGTTCCGGCTCGGGCTGTTCGAGGACCCGCGCCGGCCCGACGCCGCCGCGCAGGCCGCCGTGATCGGGCACGCCGACCACGCCGCGCTCAACCTCGAGGTCGCGCGGCGCTCGCTCGTGCTGCTGCGCAACGAGGGCGGGGTGCTGCCGCTGCCGGCCGCCGGTCCCGCGCGGCGCGTGGCCGTCGTCGGCCCGCTCGCGGACGACGCGCAGACCCAGCTCGGCGACTGGGCGGGCTCCTCCGGCCAGGCCGACTGGCTCCCGGACGGCCAGCCGCGCGAGATGATCACGACCGTCCTGGACGGGCTGCGCGCGACCGTCCCCGCGGGCTGGACGGTGCAGCACGCCCGCGGCGCCGAGATCCTCACGCTCGAGCCCGACCCGGAGGGCGCGACGTTCCCCGACGGGCAGCCGCGCCCGCCGGTGGTCGTGCCGTCCGAGCCGGACGAGGCCCTGATCGCGGAGGCCGTCGCCGCCGCGCGGGACGCCGACTACGTCGTGGCCGTCGTCGGCGACCGGATCGAGCTGGTCGGGGAGGGGCGGTCCACCGCGACGCTCGAGCTGGTCGGCGGGCAGGTCGCGCTGCTCGACGCGCTCGCCGCGACGGGGACGCCGCTGGTCGTGGTGCTGCTCGCGTCCAAGCCGCTGGTGCTCCCGGAGTCGGCGCTGTCCGCCGACGCGCTGATCTGGGCAGCCAGCCCCGGCATGCAGGGCGGCCAGGCGCTCGCGGACGTGCTGCTCGGGCTCGCGGAGCCGTCCGGCCGGCTGCCCGTGTCGTTCGCGCGGCACGCCGGGCAGCAGCCGACGTACTACAACCAGGTGCGCGGCCAGCACGGCGACCGGTACGCCGACCTGACGCAGCGCCCCGCGTTCGCGTTCGGGGAGGGGCTGTCCTACTCGACCGTCGCGTACGAGGACCTGCGGCTGACGTCGACGGTGCTCGGGCCGGACGGCACCGTGCGGGCCGAGGTGACCGTGCGGAACACCGGGACGCGGCCGGCGCGGGAGACCGTGCAGGCGTACGTGTCGGACCGGGTGACCTCGGCGTCGTGGGCGGACAAGGAGCTCAAGGCCTTCCGGCAGGTCGACGTCGCGCCGGGCGGGTCGGTGCGCGTCGCGATCGAGGTCCCCGTCGCGGACTGCACGATCGTCGACGCGGCCGGCCGCCGGGTCGTCGAGCCGGGCGAGTTCGACCTGCTGGTGGGCCCGAGCAGCCGCGATGACACGTTGCTCCGCGCACCGTTCGAGGTGCGCTGACCGGGTCGCTCCCCTCCGGCCGAGGTCGGCAGTCCCGGGCCGAGGTCGGCACCCCGGGGTGCCGACCTCGGCCGCCGGGTGCCGACCTCGACGCCGGGTGCGGGCGGGCTACGCGCGGAGCGCCTCGTCCAGGTCGCGCCAGAGGTCCTCGACGTCCTCGATGCCGACCGACAGCCGCAGCAGGTCCTCCGGGACCGTCGGGGACTCCGTGGCGAACCGCCGGCGGCGCTCGATGCTGGACTCCACGCCGCCGAGGCTGGTCGCCGGCACCCACAGGCGCAGGGCCGCGACCACGGCGTCCGCCCCCGCGGCACCGCCGGCCGGGCGCAGGCCGATGATCGAGCCGTAGCCGGACATCTGCGCGGTCGCACGCGCGTGGCCCGGGTCCTGCGGGAGCCCGGGGTGCCGCACCTCGGCGACGCCGGGGTGGGCCGCGAGCCGCTGCGCCAGGTCCAGGGCGGTGCGCTGCGAGCGCTCGACCCGCAGGGCCAGCGTCCGGACGCCGCGCAGGGCGAGGTAGACCTCGAACGGCCCCGCGATCGCGCCGTGCACCGTGCGGTAGGTGTGCAGCCGCTCGTGCAGCGCGGGGTCGTCGGCCAGGGCCGCGCCGAGGACCACGTCGCTGTGCCCCGCCAGGTACTTGGTCACCGAGTGCACGACGACGTCCGCGCCGTGCTCCAGCGGCCGCTGCACGAGCGGCGTGGCGAACGTGTTGTCCACGGCCACGAGCGCCCCCGCGGCGTGCCCGGCGGCCACCAGCGCGGGCAGGTCCGCGACCTCGAGCATCGGATTGGTCGGCGACTCCACCCACAGCAGCGACGTCGCGCGCCCGGTGGGGGAGGCGGCGGGGTCGAGCGCGGCGGTCACGGCGTCGGTGTCCGCGATGTCGACCTGCTGGACCTCGACGTCGGACCGCTCCGCCAGGTCGCGCGCGTACCCGAGCGTCACCTGGTAGGCGTGCCGGGGGAGGACCAGCCGGCCGCCGTGCGGGACCAGCGACAGCGCCGCCGCGATGGCGGCCATGCCGGAGCCGAACACCAGCGCCGGGTGCGCCGAGCCCTCCAGGGCGCCGAGCGTCTGCTCGAACGGCCCCCAGGTCTCGGTGTCGCCGCGGGCGTACATCATCTCGCCGGGCTGCGGCACGCCCTGCGACACGTACGTCGAGGACAGGACGACCGGGGGGTTGACCGGGGCGCCCTGCGCGCGGGCGGGGCGGCCGGACGTCACGGCGAGGGTCTCGCGGGCGAGGCCGGCCGGGTGCCGGTGGTGCTCGGGCTGCACGGGGTGCTCGGTGGGCTCGGTGTGCGTCACGACGCGCAGGCTAACGCCGCCCGCGGTGCGCCACCGCCGCGTCCCACCCAGCGGCTAGGCTCGCGGGCGATGTCCAGCAGCCCTGAGCCCCAGACCCCCTCCACCGCGCCCGGCCGCCGGCCCCGGGTGCTCGTCCTGTTCGGGGGGCGCTCCAGCGAGCACGCCATCTCCTGCGCGACCGCCGGCGCGGTGCTCCGGGCGATCGACCGCGAGCGGTACGACGTGCTGCCGATCGGCATCACCCCGCAGGGCCGCTGGGTGCGCGTCGCGGACGACCCGGACCGCTGGGCCATCGTCGACGGCCGGCTCCCGGAGGTCGAGGCGCTGCCCGAGCAGGTGCTGCTGCCGCAGGAGGCGGGCTCCCGCGCGCTGCAGGTCATCGAGCCGGGCTCGCCCGCCACCGCGCTGGGCGACGTGGACGTGGTCCTGCCGCTGCTGCACGGCCCGTTCGGGGAGGACGGCACGCTGCAGGGCATGCTCGAGCTCGCGGACGTCCGGTACGTCGGCGCGGGCGTGCTCGCGTCGGCGGTCGGCATGGACAAGCACTTCATGAAGGTCGCGCTCGCCGGGGCGGGGCTGCCGGTGGGGCCGTTCGTCACGCTCCGCGGGGACGACCTGGAGCAGGACAAGGACGGCGTGCGGGCCCGCATCGAGGCGCTGGGGCTGCCGCTGTTCGTCAAGCCCGCCCGCGCCGGGTCGAGCATCGGCATCACCCGCGTCACCGACCTCGCCGACCTGCCCGCGGCCGTCGCGGAGGCGCAGCGGCACGACCCCAAGGTCGTCGTCGAGGCCGGCATCGTCGGCCGCGAGATCGAGTGCGCGGTGCTCGGCGGGCGGTCCGGCGCCCGGGCGCGCGCGTCGCTGCCGGGCGAGATCGTCGTCACCGACGAGGCGCACGGCTTCTACGACTTCGAGGCGAAGTACCTGGACGAGTCCGCCGTCGAGCTCACCTGCCCCGCTGACCTCCCCGCCGACGTGACCGCCCGGGTGCAGGACGTCGCGATCCGGACCTTCGAGGCCGTCGACTGCGAGGGCCTCGCGCGCGTGGACGTGTTCGTGGCGCCCGACGGGCAGGTGATCGTCAACGAGATCAACACGATGCCCGGGTTCACGCCGTTCTCGATGTACCCGCGGATGTGGCAGCAGAGCGGGCTGTCCTACCCCGACCTGCTGGACGAGCTGCTGCAGCTCGCGCTCGAGCGGCCCACCGGCCTGCGCTGAGGCGCTGCCGTCGCCGCCGCCGTCACAGGCAGGTGCGGGTCGCCTCGACCTGCGCCACCGCCACGCTGAGCCCGTCCAGGAACGACGTCGACCGCTCGGCCACGACCGACGCCGGGACGTGCACCTCCACCGCGGGGTCGCGCCCGTAGGTGACGAACGTCCAGTCCGAGGACCCCGAGGGCTCTTGCGTCGCGGGCGCCGTCGGGTCGGTGCCGGGCGTCGCGCCCGCGTCGGCGACCGGCTCCGAGTCCGCGCGCACCAGCCAGTCGACGCTCGGGCCGCTCGCCGTCTCCACCGTCACGCACTGCTCCGTCGTCGGCCCGGGGACCTCCACGCCGCAGCGCAGCGTCACGGGATCCGTCGGGTCGCCCCACGCGGAGGTCGCCTGGCTGGTGGTGCGCAGCTGCTCGAGGTCGTCGCCGAGGACCTCCGGGAGCGCCAGCACGACGCGCGCGCACGCGGGCTCGGTGGCGTGCGGCGCGACCGTGACGCCGACCGCCTGCGCGCAGCCCGCCAGCGTCGAGGCCACCAGGACCGCCAGGGCCACCAGGGCCGGCGTCGTGGTGGTCCGGCGGCGGGAGGTGCGGATCGAGCGGGTCACCCGGTCACGGTAACCCGGGCGCCGCGGGATACCGTGACGGCGTGACCGACGCCGCAGCGCCCCGGGTGGACCGTGCCGACCACGCAGCCCGCTCCGGCGGCCCCTGCGTCGGCGACCTGACCGAGGAGCAGCTGCTCGCGCGGATCTTCCCCCTGCTGCCGGCCGGCGACCGCACCCTGCTCGGCCCGGGCGACGACGCCGCGGTGCTGGCCGCGCCGGACGGGCGGTTCGTCGTCTCGACGGACGTCCTGGTGGAGGACCGGCACTTCCGGCTGGACTGGTCCACCGGCGAGGACGTGGGCTGGCGCGCGGCGATGCAGAACCTCGCGGACGTCGCCGCCATGGGCGCCCGGCCCACGGCCCTCGTCGTGGCGCTCGTCGTGCCCCGGCACGTGCCGGTCGCGTGGGTCGAGGGGCTCGCGCGGGGGCTCGGCGCGGCCTGCGCGACCGTCGGCGCCGGCGTGGTCGGGGGCGACCTGTCCGGCGGTGAGGCGGTGGTGGTCGCGGTGACGGTGCACGGCGACCTCGCGGGCGCGTCTCCGGTGCTGCGCTCGGGCGCCCGGCCGGGGGACGTCGTCGCGCTGGCGGGGACGGTCGGGCGGTCCGCGGCGGGTCTCGCGCTGCTCGGTGCGGGGCGCGCCGACGCCGACCCGGACGCCGTGCGGGTGTACCGCCGGCCGGAGCCGCCCCTGCCCGCCGGGCCCGCTGCCGCCGCGGCCGGGGCCACGGCCATGATGGACGTGTCCGACGGGCTGCTGCGCGACGGCGGCCGGATGGCCGCGGCCAGCGGGGTCGTGCTGGACCTGGGCGACCCCACGCGGGTGCTGGCGGAGGACCTCGCGGCGCTGCGGGGCGCGGCCGCGGCGCTCGGGGTCGACGGCGTCGGCTGGGTGCTGACCGGCGGCGAGGACCACGGCCTCCTGGCGACGTTCCCGGCCGGCGCGGTGCCCGACGGGTTCCGGGCGATCGGGGCGGTCCGGTCCCCGGAGGAGGCGGGCGCCCCGGCTGGCTCCGTGCTGGTCGCCGGCGACCGACCGGCGGTGTCCCCGGGCTGGGACCACTTCCGCCGCTGAGCGGTGCTCCGCCGAGCCGCGCCGCGCGCGGGCGGGTGCGTCAGCCGCGCCGGTAGCGGACCTCGAGGAGCTCGGCACCCCCGACGTCCTCGGTGCGCTCCGTGCCGTCGGGCTGGAAGCCGTGCCGGCGGTAGAAGTGCCGCGCCCGCTCGTTGTCCTCGAACACCCACAGCGTCACCGGGACGCGCGGCGGCACGTCGGCCAGCGCGGTGCGCAGCAGCTCGCGCGCGACGCCGGAGCCCCACATCCCGTGGTCCAGGTAGATCGAGCGGATCTCGAGGGCGTGCCGGTCGGCGTCCTCGTCGGTCGACGGCCCGAGCGCGATGAACCCCACGACGTGGTCGTCGTCGGACACCGCCACCCAGATCTGCGTGCGGCTGCCCGGCTCGAGGTGCCGGCGCCAGCCCTCGGCGCGCTGCTGGACGTCCAGCGCGGCCAGGTAGTCCTCGGGCACCAGCCCGGCGTACGCCTGCTGCCAGGTGCGGACGTGCACGCGGGCGATGCCCTCGGCGTCCTGCGGCCGGGCAGGTCGGACCACGTGCTCGCGCCGCTGCTCGCTCATGCGCTCAGGGTGCCACACGCTCCCGTGCCGCCACAGGGGTTCGCGGTGCGTCCGTGCCCGGGCAGCACGAAGGCCCGTGCGGGGTGTCCCGCACGGGCCTTCGTCGACAGACGCTCAGACGGCGCGCTGCACCTTGCCGGCCTTGAGGCACGAGGTGCAGACGTACAGCCGCTTCGGGGTGCCCGCGACGACCACGCGCACGCGCTGGATGTTCGGGTTCCAGCGGCGCTTGGTGCGCACGTGCGAGTGCGAGATGCTGTGCCCGAAGCTCGGGCCCTTGGCGCAGACGTCGCAGTTGGCAGCCACGGTGTTCTCCTGATCCGGTCATTGCACGCCGCTCGGGAAGGTGCCCGGGCGGCAAGTCCTGGTTGGTCGGGGCGCCCGCACCGTCGGTCCGAGGACCGGGCCGCGGGGCGCCACCAGTGCCCGGAGCGCGCCGGGCAACCGGACAAGACTAGCCCACGAACGCCCGGACCCTCAAAACGACCTGCGTCACACCGGCGCACCCGGACCGGCGCGGGCCGGGGACGAGCGCGGGTGCGGGGCATCCGTGGGGCAGAGTAGGGAGGTGGGCGAGGGCCCACGAGGGATGACGGAAGGACCGCGCGCGGACGTGGCTGGGCGACTGGTGGACGGCGACGTGCTGCGCGCCTGGCTCGACGGAGCGGTGCCTGCGCTCGAGGCGGCCCGGGAGCGGATCGACGCGGTCAACGTCTTCCCGGTCGCGGACGGGGACACCGGCACCAACGTGCTCCTGACGGTGCGGGGCGCCGCCGACGCCGTCCGCGAGCTCGCCCCGCACGCTCCCGGGCCCGACGTGCTGCGCGCGCTGGCCCGCGGTGCCCTGCTGGCCGCGCGCGGGAACTCCGGGGTCATCGTCAGCCGGTACCTGGGCGGGCTCGCGGAGGTCCCGGACGCCGCGCTCCCCGAGGCGCTGCGCCGCGCCGCGGACGCCGCCCGCACGGCGGTGCACGCCCCCGAGGACGGCACGGTGCTGACCGTGGCCGCGCGGGTGGCGGACGCGGCTGCGGACGCGACCCGCGGCGACGTGTCCGGCGACGCACCCGGCGATGCGTCCGGCGGCCCGTCCGGCGACGACGTCGCGGCGCTCGCGGCCGGGGTCGCGGCGGGGCGCGCGGACCTCGCCCGGATCAGCGCGGCGCACCCGGTGCTGCGGTCGGCGCGGGTGGTCGACGCGGGCGCGTGCGCGCTGCTGGTGCTGCTCGACGCGCTGCTCGCGGCGCTCGAGGGCCGCGGCGGACCGGTCGACGTGGCGTGGCTCTCCGAGCACGCCGGGTCGGCATCGACGCCCGGCGCCGCCGGCGACGCGGGGGACCACGCGGGGGACCACGCCTTCGAGATCATGGCGGTGCTCCACGCCCCCGACGCCGCTGCCGCCCCGGAGCTGCGCACCGCCCTCGCGGCCGTCGGCGGGGCCGTGGCCGTGGTGGAGGGCGACGCGGTGCTCACCGCGCACGTCCACGCGGACGACCCGGTGCCGGTGCTCGCGGCGGTCGGGGCGTGCGGTCCGCGGTGGACGGCGTCGGTGCGGGCACTGGTGGGCGCGCCGAGCCCGGTCGTCGCCTGCACGGCGCACCCGGAGCTCGCCGGGGCGCTGGCGCTCGCGGGCGCGGTCGCGCTGGTGCTGCCCGACGCCGTGCCCGTCCCCGAGGCCCGCGCCGCGGTGGCCCGGGCCGCGCAGGACGCGCTCGCCCCCGCGCACGACCGTTCCGCCGCCGGGGCGCCCGCCGGTGCGGCCAGCGTCGTGGTACTGCCCGGCGACCGGCTCCCCGCCGCGGTGCTCGACCCGGCGTGGTCCGTACCGGACTGGGCGTCCGACGACGTGCGCGTGCTCGCCGCCGTCGTCGCCGGTCCGGAGGCGGAGCCCGGGACCGCAGCCGCGACCGATCTCGACTCCGCGCTGGCGGAGGCGGAGCTCCTGCTCGCCGCCGGACCCGCCGACGCCCGCGGGCTGACCGTCGTGCTCGGCGCGGGCGCTGCCGCGGACGACGGCCTCGACCTCGCTGACCGGCTCGGGGCGCTGCACCCCGGGCTGCCCGTCGCGGGCGGCCGGCCCGGCCCCGCCCGCCCCCCCGTTCCCCCCCCGGTCCCGCCGGCCGCCCCCCGGGCCCCCCCCCCCCCCCGCGCGGAGGCCCGCCCGTGACCGTCCCCGACGACGCCGTCGTCCGCCCCCTGCCGTTCCTCGAGCGCGACCTCGCGGGGATCGCCGGCAACCCCCGGGCCGCGAAGCTGCTGGGCAAGCTGGGCCTGCGGACGTACGGGGACCTGCTGCGCCACTACCCGCGCCGCTGGCAGCGCTGGGGCGAGATGACGCCGATCGACGCGCTCGTCATCGGCGAGCACGTCACGGTCGACGCGCGGGTCGAGCAGGCGACGATGCGGACCATGCGCACGCGCGGCGGCGTGATCCTGGAGGTCGTGGTGCGCAACGACCGGCACCAGCTGCACCTGACGTGGTTCGCGAAGCACGCCGGGGCGCTGCGGGCGTTCGAGAAGGAGCTGGTGCCCGGCACGTACGGCCTGTTCTCCGGGACGGTCAAGGAGTACCGGGGCCAGATGCAGCTGCTGCACCCGGAGTACGAGGTGCAGGAGCTCGGCAGCGTGGTCGACGAGGCGCTGCGGATCCAGGAGAGCGAGCGGCCGCGGCCCGTCTACCCGCTGACCGCGGGGCTGACCAACAAGACGATGAAGTCGTTCGTCGGCACGGTGCTGGACATGATGACCGACGCCGACGTGCCGGACCCGCTGCCGGAGCCGGTCCGGCGGGACCTGCCCTCGCTGCCGGGCGCGCTGGCCGGCCTGCACCGGCCGCACGACCGGGTCGAGCTCGAGCAGGCCCAGAAGCGCCTGCGCTTCGAGGAGGCGTTCGTCCTGCAGGCCGAGCTCGCCCGCCGCAAGGCCCGCATCGCGGCGCAGGCGGCGGTGGCCCGCCCGCCCCGGTCCGGCGGGCTGCTGGACGCCTTCGACGCGCGGCTGCCGTTCGAGCTGACCGCCGGGCAGCGCGAGGTCGGTGCGGAGATCGCGGCCGAGCTCGCCGAGGACGTGCCGATGCAGCGGCTGCTGCAGGGCGAGGTCGGCTCCGGCAAGACGGTCGTGTCGGTCCGGGCGATGCTCCAGGTCGTCGACGCGGGCGGTCAGGCCGCGCTGCTGGCGCCCACCGAGGTGCTCGCCGCGCAGCACGCCCGCACGCTGCGGAACCTGCTCGGGGACCTCGCCGAGGGCGGGATGCTCGGCGGCGCGGAGCAGGCGACCCGCGTGGCGCTGCTGACCGGGTCGCAGGGCTCGGCCGCGCGACGCCAGGCGCTCGCGGAGGCCGCCGGCGGTGCGGCGGGCATCGTCGTCGGCACGCACGCGCTGCTCTCCGAGCACGTGCAGTTCGCGGACCTCGGGCTGGTCGTCGTCGACGAGCAGCACCGGTTCGGCGTCGAGCAGCGCGACACCCTGCGTGCCAAGGCCGGGGGTGTCCCGCACCTGCTCGTGATGACCGCGACCCCGATCCCGCGGACCGTGGCGATGACCGTCTTCGGCGACCTGGAGACGTCCACGCTCCGGGAGGTCCCCGCGGGCCGCGCGGAGGTCGTCACCCACGTGGTGCCCGCCGACCGCCAGGCGTGGCTGGACCGCACCTGGCAGCGCGTCCGCGAGGAGGTCGACCGCGGCGGCCGCGCGTACGTGGTGTGCGCGCGCATCGACTCGGCCGCCGACCCGAAGGCCGCGGCCCGCGACGACGGGGACGGGGCGGACCTGGTCCTCGACGACCTCGTGGAGGGCGAGGGCGACGAGCGCCCGAAGCGGGTGCTCCGGGCGGTGCTCGACGTCGCCGAGGAGCTCCGCGGCAGCGCCGCCTTGGGCGGCGTGCCGGTCGGCGTCCTGCACGGCCGGATGGCGCCCGAGGAGAAGGAGCGTGCGCTCGCGGACTTCTCGTCGGGCGCGGTGCCGGTCCTGGTGTCGACCACGGTCGTCGAGGTCGGGGTCGACGTCCCCGAGGCGACGGTGATGGTGGTGCTGGACGCCGACCGGTTCGGCATCTCCCAGCTGCACCAGCTGCGCGGCCGGATCGGGCGCGGCAGCAGGCCGGGCGTGTGCCTGCTGGTCGCCGACGCCCCCGACGGCACGCCCGCGGCGACCCGGCTGGCGACGCTCGCGGCGACGCGGGACGGGTTCGAGCTGGCGGGCGTCGACCTGGAGCTGCGGCGCGAGGGCGACGTGCTGGGCGCGGCGCAGTCCGGCCGGGGCACGTCGCTGCGGCTGCTCAAGGTGACCGAGCACGTCGACGTGATCGAGCACGCCCGCCGCGACGCCCGGGAGCTCGTGGCGGCCGACCCGGAGCTCGCGGGCCACCCGGACCTGGTCGCCGCGATCCAGACGATGCTGGCGGGGACGCGCGAGGAGTTCATCGACCGCACGTGACCCCCGGCCGGCGGTGCCCGGCCCGGAGGTCCCGTCCGGCCGCCCCGCGCCGGTGCGTACGCTGCACCCGTGTCGAAGCAGCCCGTCATCCGCGCCGTCGACCTGCTCGTCGGCTACGGCGGGGAGCCCGTGTGCGCCCCCGTCTCGTTCACCCTCCCGCCCGGCAGGGCCCTCGCGCTGGTCGGCGCGAACGGCTCCGGGAAGTCGACCGTGCTGCGGGCGGTGCTCGGCCTGCTGGAGCCGGTCGGCGGCCGCGTGGAGGTGCTGGGCCGGCCGGTCGACGAGCGGGAGATCGGGTTCCGCACCCGCGTGTCCAGCGTGCTCGACGACGACGCGTACTTCCCGGCCCTGACCGTCGCGGAGCACCTGTACCTGACGGCGCGCGGCCACGGCGTGCAGGGCGCGGACGCGGTCGTGGACGAGCTGCTCGCGGAGTTCGGCCTGGCCGAGCACGCCGGCGCCCTGCCCGTGGCCCTGTCCTCCGGCCAGCGGCGCAGGCTGCTGCTCGCGGCGGGCCTCGTCCGGCCGCGGTCGCTGCTGGTGCTGGACGAGCCGGAGCAGCGGCTCGACGTCGCGATGCGCGACCACCTGGCGCAGCGGCTGGTCGAGGAGAAGCGCGCGGGCGGCTCGGTGCTGCTCGCCACGCACGACCCCGACCTGCTGCGGGCCGTCGCGGACCGCGCGGTGCTCGTCGGCGACGACGCGTCCCGGCTGCTCAGCCCGGCGGACGCCGCCGAGGCCCTGCGCCCGGGGGTCCTGTGACCGACCTGCCCGCCACCCCGCCGGGCGACGTGGACGAGTTCGCCGCGACGCCCGACGGCCCCGACGGCCCCGGCGGCACGACCCTCACCTGGGACGACGCGCCCGAGCCCGCCGTCGCGCCCACCGACGGCAGCACGCCGATCCCCGCCGCCCGCTCGATCCGCCGCTACACCGGTGCCGTCGCCCGCCGGCGCGCGGGCGCGGGCCTCGGCGAGGTGCTGGGCGACGTCTACTACGCGGTGCTGATGACCGCGGTCGGCATCGGCGTCGCGCTCGGCGTCGCGGGCCAGCTCCGCTCCGCCCTCCCGCACGTCCCGGACCACGCGCTCGGCACCGGCGTGAGCCTGCCGACCGTGGTCGCGGTGGTGGCGGTGGTCATCGCCGGCACGGTGCTGTCGATCGGCGCGCGGCTCGGGCCCGTGGGCGCCGGGGGCGCCGAGGCGACCTGGTGGCTGACCACGCCGGTCGGCCGGCGCGGGCTGCTGCGCCCGACCTCGCTGCGGCTGCCGGTCGTGGCCGGGCTGGTCGGCGGGGCGGTGGTGGCCCTGCTGGACGGCGGGCTGCTCGCCGACCACGGGGTCGGGCACGTGCTGCGGCTCGGGCTGACCGCCGGGCTGGTCTGCGCGGCGCTGGTGGTGCTCGCCGGGCACGCGCAGAGCCGGGGCGTGCCGCGCCGGGCGACGGCCGTGGTGGGGGACCTGGTGATCGCCGCCGCGCCGGTGCTCGCGCTGGCCGGGGCGCTCGCGGGCTGGCGGCTCGCCGCGCTGCCCGACGTCGCGTGGTGGCTGATCGCGGTCGTCGCGGTGGCCGTGGCCGCCCTGGGCTGGTGGCTCGATCTGCGGCTGGGCCGGATCCGGGGGCGCGACCTGCGCGAGAGCGGGTCGGTCGCCACCCAGGCCGCGGGCGCCGTCGTCTCGCTGGACTCCCGCGAGCTCGGCCGGGCGCTGTCCGACTCCGCCGCCCGCCCCCGCCGGCGCCGGGTGCGCCGCATGCGCCTGGTGCGCGGGCCCGTCTCGGCCGTCGTGGTCGCGGACCTCACGGTGCTGCTGCGCTCCCCGCGGCACCTGGTGCAGCTGGTCGTGTCCGCGCTGGTGCCCGTGGTCGTCGTCATCACCCCGCAGCTCGCGGGCGCGCTGGGCGTGGCGCTCGGGGTCGTCGTCTCCGGCTACGTCGGGATGCTCGCCACGGGGGAGGGCGCCCGCCGCGCGGAGATGGCGCCGATCGTCGACCGCCTGCTCCCGCTGTCCGCCCAGCAGGTCCGCCGGGCGCGCCTGGTCGTCCCGGGCGTCGCGATGCTGCTCTGGTCGCTGGCGGCGTTCGGCGCCGTCGGGCGCTGGGAGGGCGACGTCGCGGGCTGGCTGCTGCTGGGCGTGGCGTCCGCGCCGGTGTGGGCGGGGGCGGCGCTGCGCGCGGCGTACCGGCCGGCACCGAAGTGGGACGGCCCGCTGGTCGCCACCCCGATGGGCGCGCTGCCCGGCGGGGTCGCCGGCGTGCTCGCCCGGGGCCCGGACGTCGCCGTGCTGGGCATGGTGCCCGTGCTCATCTGCGTCGCGCTCGGCACCGTCGTGCCGACGGTCGTCGTCGTGCAGGTCGCCGTCTCGGCGATCGCCCTGGCCGTCGGGTCGAGCACCAGCACGAAGACGATGATGGACCGCATGTCCGAGTCGATGGACGCCGCCGAGGCGGAGAAGAAGGCACGCTCGTGACCCGCATCGTGGCCGGCTCGGTCGGCGGCCGGACCCTCGCCGTGCCGCCGCAGGGCACGCGCCCGACCAGCGAGCGGGTGCGGGAGGCGCTGTTCTCCCGCCTCGAGCACCTGGACGCGGTCGAGGGCGCGCGGGTGCTGGACGGGTACGCCGGGTCGGGCGCCCTCGGCCTGGAGGCCGCCAGCCGCGGGGCCGCCCGGGTGGTCCTGGTCGAGACGGGCAAGGTCGCCGCCGACGTCTGCCGCAAGAACGTCGCCGCGCTCGGCCTCCGCGACCGCGCCGAGGTCGTCCGCGACCGGGTCGAGAAGTACGTGGCGCGGCCGGTCGCCGAGCCGTGGGACCTGGTGCTGCTGGACCCGCCGTACGACGTGCCCGACGAGACGGTGGCCGAGGTGCTCACGGCGCTGGTCCCCGCGCTGACGGCGGAGTCGGTCGTCGTGGTGGAGCGCTCCGCGCGCAGCGGCCCGCCGCCGTGGCCCGCGCAGATGCACGGGTTCGACACCCGCACCTACGGCGACACGGCGCTGCACCTCGGCGCGCGGAGCCCGGTCCCGGACGACGACGCGACCCGGAGGTAGATTCGGGCGCGTGGTCCTCGCGGTGTGCCCCGGCTCGTACGACCCCTTCACGCTCGGACACCTGGACGTGGTGCGCCGCGCCCGGCGTCTGGCGGACGAGGTCGTGGTCCTGGTCGCGCACAACGCCGCCAAGTCCCCGCTGCTCGACGTCGCCACGCGCGTCGCGCTCATCGAGGACGCGGTCGCCGGCCTGCCGGGCGTGCGCGTGACGTCCTCGGCGGGCCTGCTGGCCGACGAGCTGCGCGCGCTGGGCGCCGACGTCGTGGTCAAGGGCCTGCGCGGCGGCGCGGACTTCGACGCCGAGCTGCCGATGGCCCTGATGAACCGGCACCTGTCGGGCGTCGAGACCGCGTTCGTCGTGGGGGACCCGGCGCTGTCGCACGTCGCGTCGTCGCTGGTGAAGGACGTCGCCCGGCACGGCGGCCGGATCGACGACCTGGTGACACCGGCCGTCGCCGCGGCCGTGCGCGCCGCGCTGGGCCCCGCACCGCGCACCCAGGGCACCTCGGTGTCCGCCGACCGAGCACCGACACCCGCCGAGGGGAGCCCCGCATGACCGAGCCGACCGCCGCCGACGCCCCCGGGGCGCGCCGGGAGAACCTCAGCTCCGTGCTCGACGCGCTGGAGCAGGCCGTCTCCGCGGCGCGCGCCATGCCGATGTCCGCGTCCGTGCTCGTGAGCCGCGCGGAGCTGCTGGACCTGGTCGAGCAGGCCCGCGCCGCGCTGCCCACGCAGCTGCAGCGCGCCGACGACGTGCTGGCCGCCGCCGACGCGGAGCGCGCCGCCGCCCGGGCGGACGCCGAGCGGATCGAGGCGGCCGCGCGCCGCCGGGCCGCGGAGCTCGTCGAGCAGGAGTCGGTCGTCGCGCTGGCCCACGAGCGGGCCGCCGAGATCGTCCGGGAGGCGGAGGAGACCGCCCGCGGGCTGCGCCGGGACGCCGACGACTACTGCGACCGGCGGCTCGCCGACTTCGAGATCGACCTGGGCAAGGTGCTCAGCCAGGTGCAGGCGGGGCGCGCCAAGCTCGCGGACCGGCTGGACGACCCCGCGTCCTGAGGCGTGTGACGCACGCCCCGGCCGTCGAGGCCTCCGGTCGTTTGGGCGGGAGGGGCCCCGTACCGTAGGATCGACCGTTGGTCCTGCCGGTCATCGCAGCGACCGAGACCCCCTCATGACAGGAACGTGGACCGTGGAGCGCGCGCCTCACCTCGATCCCCGCTCGCCGTTCGTGCTCGACACCCACGAGCTCGGCCGACGTCCGGGATCGATGCGTCGTGCCCGCGCGACGGTCCCCGCCCCCGAGGATCTCGGTACCGACGTGATCGGCGTCCCCCCCGGTGCCGACGTCGAGCTGGACCTCCAGCTCGAGGCCGTCATGGAGGGGGTCTTCGTCTCCGGCTCCGTGCGGGCCCGGGCGGTCGGGGAGTGCGCGCGCTGCCTGGACGAGGTCGTCGAGACCCTCGACGTCCAGCTCCAGGAGCTCTACGTGTACCCCGGTCGTGCCGAGGTCGCCAAGGAGAACGGCGACGACGAGGAGGACCTGCCCGAGCTCGACGGCGACCTGGTCGACGTCGAGCCCGCGATTCGGGACGCGGTCGTGACTGCGCTACCGTTCCAGCCGTTGTGCCGGGACGACTGCCCGGGTCTGTGCTCCATCTGCGGAGCGCACCTGGCGGACGACCCCGGGCATTCGCATGAGACCCTTGACCCTCGGTGGGCGGCCCTCGGCGGCCTGCAGAGCACGCTTGACGAGAAGAGAGAGAGCTAGCCGTGGCTGTTCCGAAGCGCAAGATGTCGCGCAGCAACACCCGTGCGCGTCGGTCGCAGTGGAAGACCACTGCCACGACGCTCACGACCTGCCCGCAGTGCCAGTCGAACATGCGCCCCCACCAGGCGTGCCCGACGTGCGGCACCTACGCCGGTCGCCGCTACGCCGAGGCGATGCGGACCGAGCACGCCGGCTGACGGCAGCGCCGACGCGCCTGCGGCCGGTGACGCACCGGACGCGCGGGCGACGAGCACCATGAGCACCTCAGCAGCACAGCTCGCCCAGCAGCTCGGGGTCCACCTGGACCCCGAGCTGCTGGTGCTTGCCCTCACCCACCGGTCGTTCGCCCACGAGGCGGGCGGCATCCCGACCAACGAGCGCCTGGAGTTCCTGGGCGACACCGTGCTCGGGCTCACGGTCACCGAGGAGCTGTACCGCCGGCACCCGGGTCAGTCCGAGGGCGAGCTCGCGAAGATGCGCGCGGCGACCGTGTCGCAGCGCGCGCTGGCGGAGGTCGCGCGGGCCCTCGACCTCGGGTCCTACGTGCTGCTCGGCAAGGGGGAGCTCGCCACCGGCGGGCGGGACAAGGACTCGATCCTGTCCGACACCCTGGAGGCCCTCTTCGGCGCCGTGTACCTGTCCCACGGCCTCGAGGTGTCCCGCCAGATCGTCCTGCGCCTGGTCGGCCCCACGCTGACGGCCGCCGCGGACCTCGGCGCGGGCCTGGACTGGAAGACGAGCCTGCAGGAGCTCACCGCCGCGCTCGGCCTGGGCGCCCCGGTGTACCAGGTGACCAGCGACGGCCCGGACCACGCCCGCACGTTCACCGCCGAGGCCGTCGTGGCCGGGCAGGTGCGCGGCACCGGCACGGGCACCGCGAAGAAGCTCGCGGAGCAGCGCGCCGCCGCGCTCGCGTGGACCGCCCTGCAGGCGGAGGCCGAGACCCTGGCGGAGGCTGCCGAGGCCGCCGACGCCGCCGGGGTGCCGGTCGACGCCGCCGACTGAGCCGGCCGGGTCCCGCGTGCCGGAGCTGCCCGAGGTCGAGACCGTCCGTGACGGCCTCGAGCGCCACGTGGTCGGCCGCACCGTCCGGTCGGTCGAGGTGCGCCGCCCGTACAGCGTGCGCCGCCACCTCGCCGGGCCCGCCGACCTCGCCGGCCGGCTCACCGGGCGCACGCTGACCGCCGCCGCGCGCCGCGGCAAGTTCCTCTGGCTGCCGCTGGACCACCCCGGCGCGCCGGGGGAGCGGCCCGACGACGCCCTGCTGGCCCACCTGGGCATGAGCGGCCAGCTGCTCGTGCGCGGGTCGGCGGCCGACGTCGCGTCCGGCGGCGACCACGGGCACCTGCGGGTGCGGCTGCTGCTCGACGACGGCGGCGCGCTGGACTTCGTGGACCAGCGGACGTTCGGGCACCTGTCGGTGGTGGACCTCGAGCCGACCGCGGACGGCCGCCCCGGCGGCGCGGGCTCGGACCTGGACCTGGTGCCCGCGCCCGTCGCGCACATCGGACGCGACCTGCTGGACCCCGCGCTGGACGTGGACGCCGTCGCCCGGGCGATCCGCCGCCGCCGCACGCAGGTGAAGCGCGCGGTGCTCGACCAGGGCGTCGTGTCCGGGGTCGGCAACATCTACGCCGACGAGGGCCTCTGGCGGGCGCGGGTGCACCCGGCGACGCCGACCGCGGACCTCGACCAGGCGACGGCGCTGCGCGTGCTCGACTGCGTCGCGGGCGTCATGCGGGACGCGCTCGCCCAGGGCGGGACGAGCTTCGACGCCCTCTACGTCAACGTCAACGGGGCGTCCGGGTACTTCGACCGGTCGCTGGCCGTCTACGGGCAGGCCGGCCGCCCGTGCCCGCGCTGCGGGACGCCGGTGGTGCGCGAGCCGTTCATGAACCGCTCGTCGCACCTGTGCCCGGTCTGCCAGCCGGCCCCGGCGGCCTGAGGGGCGGACCTCAGCGGCGGACGACGTTCCGCAGCGGCTCCCCGCGCACGAACGCGCCGATGTTGTCGCTCAGCAGCGTGTCCGCCCCGATCGGTCGGCCGCCCGCCGCGTGCGGGGTGATGAGCACGCGCGGCTCGTCCCACAGCGGGGAGCCCGGGGGCAGCGGCTCGGTCTCGAACACGTCGAGCGCCGCCCCCGCGAGCCGACCGGCGCGGATCGCGTCCAGCAGGTCGTCCTCGTCGAGGGTGGAGCCGCGCCCGACGTTGACCACCCACGCGTGGTCCGGCAGAGCGGCGAACACGTCGGCGTCCAGCACCCGGCGGGTGGCGGGGGTCGCCGGGAGGATCGCGATGAGCACGTCGGTCCCGGGCAGCGTGCGGGCGACGTCCCGCGCGGCGATCACCGGGTAGCCCGCGCGCTGCCCGGCGTTCGAGGCCACGCCGACCACCTGGGCGCCGAGCACCGTCAGCAGGGGCGCGAGGCGGGCGGCGATCGAGCCGAAGCCCCAGATCAGCACGCGGGCTCCGGACAGCGAACGGAACTCGCCGCCCTCGTGCGGCAGCCGCTGGATGCCGCCCAGCTCCTCCGCCCAGCGGTGCTCGTCCTGGGCGCGGACCAGCTCGGGCAGCCGCCGCGCGGCCGCGAGCACCAGCGCCAGCGTGTGCTCGGCGACCGGGCCGTCGTGCAGCCCGCGGCCGGACGTCACCTGCACGTGGGGCGCGAACCCGGCCGCCAGCACGCCGTCGGTGCCCGCGGCGAGGGCCTGCACCCAGCGCAGCCGGCCCATCCGGCGGGCGGCGTCGGCGAGCTGCGCGGTCGGGTTCCCCCAGGCCACGAGCGCCTCGGCGTCGAGCAGGTGCTCGGGCAGCGGCTCCTTGACGTCGTACGTGGCCGTGCGCACGCCGTCCGGCAGCGTGGGGGAGAGCGGGATCGAGGACGGCAGCAGCACGGTGGTCATGGGCGAGAGGTTCCCCCACCCGGGGCCGCCGCGCCAGACGAGCCGGGAGCGGCGGTGCGCCACCCCGGCGCGCGGGGTCGATACGATGCCTTCGTGTCCGCCACGAACAGCGCAGTGCAGCCGGCCCGCTCCGGGGAGATCTCGGTGATGATCGTCGACGACCACGAGGTCGTGCGGCGGGGCATCGCCGAGGTGGTCGAGCGCGCCGACGGGATGAAGGTCGTCGCCGAGGCGGGGTCCGTCGCCGACGGCGTGCGCCGCGCGGGCCTGGTGCACCCCGACGTGCTGCTGGTGGACCTGCAGCTCCCGGACGGCACCGGCATCGACCTGATGAAGCAGGTCGCGGTCACGCTGCCCACCGCGCGGGCCATCGTGCTGACCTCGTTCGACGACGACGACGCGCTGGCCGAGGCGCTGGACGCCGGCGCCGCCGCCTACCTGCTGAAGAGCGTCCGCGGCGCGGAGATCACCGACGTGATCCGCGCCGTGGCGTCCGGCCGCACGCTGCTCGACGAGCGGACGGTCACCCGCCGCCGCGCCGGCCACGAGGACCCGACGGAGAACCTCACGCCGAGCGAGCTCAAGGTGCTCGACCTCATCGGCGACGGGCTGTCCAACCGCGAGATCGCCGAGCGCCTGGGCGTCGCGGAGAAGACCGTGAAGAACCACATCACCTCGCTGCTGGCCAAGATGGGCCTGCAGCGCCGCACCCAGGTGGCCGCCTGGGTCGCCGCCCGCCGGCACAGCGGCTGGCGCGCGGAGGCCGGGCACTCCTGACCCGCTTGGCGCCCGGACCTCCAGGCGTGCCGCCGTCCTGCTGCGCTCCTGCCGCTCTCAGCCGAGCGGCACCTCCCACGACAGCAGCGTGCCCGTGCCGCCCGGGGCGACCCCCAGCGAGAACGTCCCGCCGTGCTGCCGTGCGCGCGCCGCGAGGTTGCCGGTCCCGGACCGGCGGTCCCGCACCGCGGGCAGGCCGACGCCGTCGTCCTCGACCTCGACCAGCACGGCCCCCGTCGGCCCGGAGCCGCGGACGGCCACCCGGACGCTGACCGAGGACGCGTGCGCGTGCCGGGCGGCGTTCGCCAGCCCCTCGCGGACCACCGCCACCACGTCGTCGGTGCGGTCCGGGCCGATCCGCTCGTCGATCAGGTCCGCCACGATGTAGTCCCCGTCCGGCACGGACTCGCCGTCCAGCGTGACCACGAGCGACGGGGCGAACCCGAGCCCGGTGCGGGCGAGCGACGCCTCCCGGCGCAGCCGCTCGACGATGCCCGTGGCGGCGTCGGGGTCGCGCAGCGCGTAGACGATCTGCCGGATCTGCCGGACCGAGGCGTCGACATTGTCCAGAGCCTCCTCGACGATGCTGGTCAGCTCCGAGGGGTCGACGCCGCGGGCGGACCGCCGGCGCACCGTCTCGAGCTGCATGCCCGTGGCGAACAGCTGCTGGATGGCCAGGTCGTGCAGGTCCCGGGCGATCCGCTCCCGCTCGTCGAGCAGGGCCGCGACGTCCTGCGCGTGCCGGGCCTCGGCGAGCACGAACGCGAGGGCGGCCTGCGACGCGAACGACTCGGCGGTGGTGAGGTCGCTGGGCTCGAACGTCAGGGAGCCGATCTTGCGCAGCAGGATGAGCACGCCGACGCCGCGGCCGGACGTCTGCAGCGGGGCGAAGATCGCCGAGCCGAACGCCCGCATCGCGGGGACGGTGATCCGGCGCGACGTGGACAGGGACTCGAGCAGCAGCCCGGTGCCCTCCTCCATGACCGACCACGTCGGCCCGCCCGGGGTGAGCCGCGCGCCGATCAGGCTGTCGGCGTTGTGGCCGTCGGCCAGCTCGATCAGCAGCTCGCCCGCCACGCCCGGCAGGGCCAGCGCCGCCGTGTCCGCGTCCGCGACGTCCCGGGCGGTGGCGGCGATGTGGGCGAGCGCCTCCTCCTCGTCGGCGCCGGACAGCAGCATGGTGGTGATGTCCTGGCCCGCGCGCAGCCAGTGCTCCCGGCGCGCGGCGTCGGCGTACAGCTGCGCGTTCGACACGGCGACGCCCGCGGTGGCGGCGAGCGCGATGACCGTGGTGGCGTCCTGGTCGGTGAACCCGCCCTCCTTCTCGGAGAGGTACAGGTAGCCGTAGACCTGCTCCCGGACGCGCACCGAGGCGCCGAGGAACGACCCCATCGACGGGTGCTCCGCCGGCCAGCCGCGGAACGCCGGGTGGTCCGTCAGGTCGTCCAGCTTCAGCACGCCGTGCGTCGGGATCTTGCTCAGCACGCCCTGCGCGTGGGGCGGGTGGCCCATCATCGCGGCGGCGGCCGCGGGGACGCCGGTCTGCACGAACGTGGTGGACTCGCCGCGGGAGTCCAGCACGTTGATCGCGCCGTACTTCGCTCCCGTCAGCTCGACGGAGACGCGGACGAACCGCTCCAGGACGCCCGGCAGCTCCAGGCCGGACGCCACGGACAGGACCGCGTCCAGCAGGTCGGCCATCTCGTCGCCGGTCTCGGACGCCGTGCCGAGCTCCAGGTGGGAGCGGCCGCCGGGCTCGCGGACGTGGATCGTCGTGGTGACGCCCGGTCCGTAGGTCGGCTCGGGCAGCCCGCCGGGTCGCTCGTGGCGCTCGGGCCGGCGGTCCGGCCCCGCCGGGGTCGGTCGCTGCGTCGTCAGGTCGTCGGCCATGCCCTCGTCGTCCCCGTCCCACCGTCGTGCTGCTCGCTCGCGTGCGCCTCACGGTAGTCGTCGTCGGCGGCGATCAGGTCGGTGTGCGTGCCGCGCGCCGCGATCCGGCCGTCGCGGAGCACCAGCACCTCGTCGGCCGCGGCGAGCGGGGCGAGCCGGTGCGTGACGACCAGGACCCCGCGCGACGCGTCCTCGCCGCGGGGAGCGGTGAGCAGGTCGGTGACGAGCCGGTCGGCGGTCGCGGGGTCGAGGTGCTCGGCGGGCTCGTCGACCAGCAGGAGGGGGGCGGCGGCCAGCAGGGACCGCGCGAGCAGGAGCCGCCGCCGCTCACCGCCGGAGACGCTGCGCGCGTCCGGGCCGAGCGCGGTGTCGACGCCCTCCGGGAGGCCGGCGAGCCAGTCGCCCAGCCCGGAGCGGATGAGCGCGGCGCGCGCGTCCTGGGGCGTGGCGTCCCCGCGGGCGACCCGCAGGTTCTCCAGCACCGTGGTCTCGAAGACGTGCGCGTCCTCGGTGGTCAGCGCCAGCCGGGACAGGCGGGCCGCCGGGTCCACCTCGGCCAGCGGCACGCCGTCGAGAAGGACCTCACCGGCCCGCGGCGGCAGGAAGCCGGCGAGCGTGAGCAGCAGGGTCGTCTTCCCGACGCCGGACGGGCCGACGACGGCGACGCTGCGCCCGGGGGAGACGTCGAGGTCGAGGCCCTCGACCACCGGCGGACGCCCGGGCCAGCCCACGGCGAGACCCCGGGCGACGAGCCGCGGGCCGGGGCCGGACCGGCCCAGCTCGGTCGCCTCGGCGGGGGCCGTGCGCGGGTCGACGGGCGTCGGCGCGGGTCCGTCGGCGTCGTCGAGCACCGCCATCAGCCGGGCCGCGGCCGCGCGGGAGCGGTGCACCTGGATGGCGGCGGCCGGCAGCACGGAGGTCGCCTCGAACGCGGCGAGGGGGGTCAGCACGATCACGGCGAGCTCGACGGGGGCGAGCGTGCCCGCGGTCGCGGCCGGGATCCCGACCAGCAGGGCGGCGAGCACGGCGACGCCGACGGCGAGGTTCCCCAACGCCGCGGCGACGGCCGCGGGGCCCGCGCCGGCGTCGGTGGCACGGGCGAGGTCGGCGTCGGCGGCGCGCAGGCGGGCCAGCTCCGCGGCCGTGCGGCCCTGCACGGCGAGGGGGCCGACGTCCTCCAGCAGGCCGAGCGCGGTGGCCGCCATCTCGGCGCGGGCGGCGGCGGCGCGCTGCTCCGTGGTGCGCGCGGCACGCTGGGCGAGCCACGGCGCGACGACGCCCGCGAGCAGCAGGCAGGCGGCGAGCGTCAGGCCCGCGGCGGGCAGGAACAGCCCCATCGCGACGACCGTGCCGAGACCGAGCACCGCGGCGACGGCCGCGGGCAGCAGGCCCCGGACCACGACGTCGCCGACCGCGTCGACGTCCGCGCCGACGCGGGCCAGCAGGTCACCGCGCCGCAGCCCGAGGGTGGCCTCGGGGCGGCCCGCCGCGAGCCGCGAGTAGAGGGTCGTGCGCAGCGTGCTCATGCCGCGCAGCGCCACGTCGTGGGAGACGAGCCGCTCGAGGTAGCGGAACAGGCCGCGGCCGATGCCGAAGGCGCGCACCGCGACGGTCGCCACCGACAGCTCCAGCACCGGCGGCATCTGGGCGGCGCGCGTGATGAGCCACGCCGAGACGGCGGCGAGCGCGACGGCGGACCCGAGGGCCAGCACGCCGAGCAGCACGGCGAGGGCGACGCGGCGGCGGTCGACGTCGAGCAGCCGGACGGCCCGCCGGAGCGGGTCGGCGGGGCGTCCCGGGCCCGGCGGGGGCGTTCCCCGCCGGCCGGCGGGCGGCGCGGTGAGCGTGCGGGTGGCGTGCGCGGTGCGCGTCGTGGCGGTCACCGGGAGGCCTCCGACTCGGCGAGCGCCGTGGGGCCGGCCTCGTCGGCGCGCTCCGCCGCGGCGGCCCGGACCTCCACGACCGCGTCGGCGAGCGCGACGAGCGACGGCCGGTGGGCGACCAGCACCACGGTCCGCCCGGCCTCGCGCAGCGTACGGACCGTGGCGAGCACGACGCGCTCGCCGGCGGCGTCGAGGTGTGCGGTGGGCTCGTCGAGCACCACGAGCGGCGCGTCGGACAGCAGCGCCCGGGTGAGCGCGACGCGCTGCCGCTGGCCGACGCTGAGCCCGGCGCCGCCGCGGCCGAGGTCGGTGCGCCAGCCGTCGGGCAGGGCGGCGACCACGGCGTCCAGCCCGGTGAGCGCCGCGGCACGGTCCCGGCGTGCGCGGTCGGCGGGGTCCAGCGCGTCGTCGTCGGCGCCCGACACCAGGCGGCCGATGCTGGCCGGGTCGAGCACGGGCCGCTGGGGGAGCCAGGCGACCTGCGGCCAGTAGGTCTGCGGGTCCACGTCGGCCAGGGCGGTGGCGCGGCCGTCGGCGTCGACGACCTCGACCGTGCCTGCGTCCGGCCGGACCAGCCCGAGCAGCACGTCGACGGTGGTCGACTTCCCGGCGCCGCTCGGGCCGGTGACCGCGACGGTGCTGCCCGGGGTGAGCGTGAGGTCGAGGCCGGCGGGCGCGAGCACGTCCCGGCCCGGGGCGCGGACCGTGACGCCGCGGAGCCGGACGGTCGCGGTGCGCAGGTCGGGGGCGGTGACGGTGCCGGACGCCGGGACGGGCGTCTCCAGCACGGCGAACACCTGGTCCGCCGCGGCGACCCCGTCGGTGGACGCGTGGAACTGGGCGCCGACCTGCCGCAGGGGCAGGTACACCTCGGGGGCCAGCACCAGCACCGCGAGGCCGGTCACGAGGTCCAGCTCCCCGTACACCAGGCGCAGGCCGATGCCGACGGCGATCAGCGCGACGGAGAGCGTGGTCAGGAGCTCCAGCACCATCCCGGACAGGAACGCGATGCGGAGCGTGCCCATGGTGGCGCGCCGGTGCGCGTCACCGAGCGCCTGCACCCGCGCGGCGGGACCGCGCTCCCGGCCGAACGCCCGCAGGGTGCCCAGCCCGGCCACGAGGTCGAGCACCTGCGACCCGAGCCGCTGCATGACCCGCAGGCTCCGGTCCGACCGGCCCTGGGTGAGCTGGCCGATCAGCACCATGAACACCGGGATGAGCGGCAGGGTGCCCGCGGCGATCGCCGCCGACACCCAGTCCAGCCCGAGGATGACGACGAGCGTCGCCGGGGTCACCGTCGCCGACAGCACGAGCTGCGGCAGGTACCGCACGAAGTACGGCTCCAGGGCCTCGAGGCCGCGGGTGGCCAGGGTGACGACGCGCGCCCCCTCGCCCTCGGCGAGCCAGCGCGGCCCGAGCTCCGCGGCGCGGGCGACCACCTGCTCCCGCAGCTCGGCGACGGCGCGCGTGGCGGCCCGGTGCGCGAACCGCTCCTGGACGCCGGTCGCCAGCGCCCGCGCCGCGACGACGGCGGCCAGCCAGCCGACCTGGGGGAGCAGGTCGGCCAGCGGGACGCCGTCGTGCGCGGCGGCGGCCAGCACCCGCGCCAGGAGGATCGCCTGGGCGATCACGAGGCCGGCCGTGACGATCCCGAGGGACACGGTCAGGGCCAGGTACCCCCGGGCGGCGCGGGCGTACCGCAGCAGGCGCGGGTCGAGCGGCTTCACGCGGTGCGGGTCCTCAGGCCCGGGTCGAGCCGTCGGGGGAGGTGCCGCCGTGCCCGGTGCTCGCGCCGGCCCGCGCCGTGACGCCGGCGAAGGTCAGCCCGGTGTGCTCGGGGATGTGCTCGGTCGAGATCCGCTTGCGGAACACCCAGTACGTCCAGCCCTGGTAGAGCAGCACCACGGGGGTCAAAACCACGGCGACCCAGGTCATGATCGTCAGGGTGTAGTCCGTCGACGACGCGTTGCGGATGGTGAGCGAGTTCGCGGGGTCGAACGCGGGCATCACGTCGGGGTACATCGACCCGAAGATCAGCACCACCGCGGCGACGATCGTGACGGCCGACCACACGAACGCCCAGCCCTCGCGCTGGGCGCGGGTCGTGACGACGACCGCGACCAGCGCGCCGGCGGCGACCGCCACCACGGCCCAGGTCCAGGTCACCGAGTAGGCCACCTGCGCCCACACGGCCCACAGGCCGGCGACGACCAGCGTGACGGGGGCGAGGCGCGCGGCGAGCGCACCGGAGCGGTCCCGCATCTCGCCCGACGTCTTCAGCGCCAGGAAGATCGCGCCGTGCGTGACGAACAGCAGCATCGTGACGACGCCCCCCAGGAGGGCGAACGGGTTGAGCAGCGCGAAGAAGCCGCCGACGTACTGGTGGTCCGCGTCCAGCTCGACGCCCCGCACCAGGTTGGCGAAGGCCACACCCCAGAGGATGCCCGGGATGTACGAGCCGAGCATGATGCCGCGGTCGGCCCAGGCCCGCCACGTGTCGGTGTTGATCTTGCCGCGCCACTCGAAGGACACGATCCGGAAGATCAGGCCCACGAGGATCAGCAGCAGCGGCAGGTAGAACCCGGAGAACAGGGTCGCGTACCACTCGGGGAACGCCGCGAAGGTCGCGCCGCCGGCGGTGAGCAGCCACACCTCGTTGCCGTCCCAGACGGGGCCGATGGTGTTGATCATGACGCGGCGGTCCCGGTCCTTGCGGCCGAGGAACGGCAGGAGCATGCCGACGCCGAAGTCGAAGCCCTCGAGCACGAGGTAGCCGGTCCACAGGACCGCGATGAGCAGGAACCAGACGACGGGGAGGTCCACGGCCGCCTCCTCTCAGTAGGCGAACGACAGCGGGCGCTCGGCGGCGCTCGGGTCGTCCGGGTCGGGCCGGTTGGCGGGGTTGTCCGGGCTGGGGTCCTTCTCGGTGTCGGCGACGCCCTCGACGGCGTACCGCTTCATCAGGCGGAACCAGAACACCGCCAGCACGCCGTACACGAGGGTGAACGCGACCATCGAGATGACGACCGTGGTCGCGCTGACCACCTCGGAGACGCCGCGCTCCGTGAGGAGCCAGACGCCGTCGACGCCGGTGGGGTTCGGCGCGACGACCCAGGGCTGCCGGCCCATCTCGGTGAAGATCCAGCCGAACGCGGACGCCAGGAACGGGGTCGGGATGGCCCAGATGCCGATCCGCGCGAGCCACTTGTTGTCCGACACCCGGCCCTTGCGCGTGAACCACAGCGCCGCGAGGGCGAGCGCCACCGACCCGGCGGCCAGCCCGATCATGAGGCGGAACGCCCAGTACGTGACGGTGAGGTCCGGGATGTAGTTCACGCCCTCGCCGTACTGCTCCTCGTACCGCTCCTGCAGGTCGTTGACGCCCTCCACGGTCGAGGTGAAGTCGTTGTTCGCGAGGAACGACGTCAGGCCCGGGATGCTGATGAGGTGCGCGACGCCGTCGCAGTCGTTGGTCAGGTCGCCGATGGCCAGGATCGAGAACGACGCGCCGTCCTCGGTCTCGCAGAGCGCCTCCGCGGCGGCCATCTTGGTGGGCTGCTGCTCGAACATGAGCTGACCCTGCGCGTGACCCGTGATGCCGAGCCCGACCCCCGAGACCAGCATGGTGAACACGCCGAGCAGCACGGCGGGGCGGTAGACGGTGCGGGCCTTCTCGGCGTGGCCCTGCCGGACCAGCCGCACCATCCACCAGGCGGCGATGCCGGCGACGAACGTGCCCGCCGTGAGGAACGCCGCCGTGATGGTGTGCGGGAAGGCGGCGAGCAGCGTGCTGTTGGTGAGCACGGCGCCGATGTCGGTCATCTCCGCGCGGCCGGTCTCCGTGTTGAAGATCGTGCCGACCGGGTGCTGCATCCACGAGTTCGCCGCGAGGATGAAGTACGCGGACAGGTTCGTCGCGATGGCGACGGCCCAGATGCAGGCCAGGTGGATCTTCTTCGGCAGCTTGTCCCAGCCGAAGATCCACAGCCCGAGGAACGTCGACTCGACGAAGAACGCGGCGAGCGCCTCCATCGCGAGCGGCGCGCCGAACACGTCGCCGACGAACCGCGAGTACTCGGACCAGTTCATGCCGAACTGGAACTCCTGCACGATGCCGGTGGCGACGCCGATCGCGAAGTTGATCAGCAGGAGCTTGCCGAAGAACTTGGTGAGGCGGAGCCAGGTCTCGTTGCCGGTGCGGACCCAGATGGTCTGCATGAGCGCGACGAGCGGCGACAGTCCGATCGTCAGCGGGACGAAGATGAAGTGGTAGACGGTGGTGACACCGAACTGCCACCGGGCCAGGTCGAGGGCTTCCACGGAGGTGTCCGTCCAGGTGCTG